>JANRLS010000059.1:0-22176 GCA_033762315.1 Pirellulaceae bacterium | reverse complement strand
GACGACGCAGTATTCGTTCGGCGACGATTTGACGTTGTTGGATCGGTACGGCTGGTTCTCTGGAAACTCGGACGGCAAGTCTCACCCTGTCGGCACAAAGACTTCCAATGCTTTCGGTCTGTACGACATGCATGGCAATTTGTACGAGTGGTGCCAAGACTATTACTCCGATTCCTGGTACGGGCAATCACCACTTCACGATCCGACGGGGCCCGCTTCTCCCACCTCCGTGGTTCTTCGTGGAGGTCGTTGGAATACGCCGGCATTTCCTTGTCGTTCTGCGTTTCGCAATCAGAATGGTCCCAACGCCGCCAATTACGTCAGTGGCTTCCGTGTCGTGCGGGTATTGGAATTGCCGCCGCCAGCAAGCATCGCGTTGTCATCCCCCAATTTCGCCCTCGCTCATGCTCCCCAGGTCGCCGGGACGACCCCCGTCGCCGTCGAACTGCCGCGGGTGCTGGTCCCTAGCGACTCGTTCACCGTCGAACTGACGGCCACCCCCCGTTCGCTCGCCCCGGCGCAGCAAAGCCGGGCTCTCTGGAGCCTCGCGGGGCGACTCGAACTGAAACAATATGCCGACCGCTGGGTCTTCCAGCACAACAACCCGACCGGCACGCCGAAGCTCGAACAGGTGATCGCCCCGATCGGCGAAGTCGGCCGGCCGGTGCGCCTCGCGGCTGTCTCCACCGGGCAGGAGATGCGGCTGTTCGTCGAGGGGAAGCTGGTCGAGTCGCGCAAGTACGCGGGTCCGCTCCCCAGCACGCGCGGCGTGCCGATGTCGCTGGCCAGCAGCGGCGCCGGGAATTCGACCTACGCCCCGTTCGACGGCACGCTCGACGAGATTCGCCTCTCCTCCGCCGCCCGCTACGACGCGGACTATGTCCACCTTGCGCGCCTGGAAACCGACGCCAGCACGCTCCTCCTCTATCATTGCGATGAAGGAACCGGCGACGTGCTCCGCGATTCTTCCGGCCGCGGGAACGACGGCAAAGTCAACGGCCTCCAGTGGCTTCCCGTCGACGGCGCGCTGCCGGAAGGCTCCGCCAAAGCCAATGCCCTCGATTTCAGCCCCACGCTCCCCGTCGGCGCGGCGCATGTGCTGGCCGCCAAGCCGTTCGATTTGCGCCAGCCGCTGACGGTCGAAATGGTTGCCACTCCCCGGGCGCTGGCCGACGAGCGGCAAAGCCGGCCGCTGTGCCACTTCAGCGGGCATTTTGAGCTGAAGATTTTCGAAAACGCCCTCACCTGGACCACCGCCGGCCCGATGGCCACGTACGTCTCGGTGCGGCATCAGCCAGTGACGGTCGGCCAACGGATGCACCTGGCGGGCGTTTCGACCGGGCAGGAAATGCAGCTCTTTGTGGACGGCAAGCTGATCGGTTCCGCGCCGATCACCGTTGAGCTCACCGCCGAGCCGCGCCCCGTCGTCCTCGGCTTCGGAGCAGCGACGCCGACCGTCGAAAGCGGGCCGGGGTATCGTGCGTTTGACGGTACGATCGAGCAATTTCGTGTCTCCAAATTCGCCCGCTACCAGCGCGACTTCCCGCCTCCCACCAAGCTGGCCGTCGATCCCGAAACGGTGCTGCTGTACGACTTTTCCGAAGGCCAAGGGGACACCCTCGCCGACCGTTCCGGCCACAACCGCCACGGCAAGATCATCGGGGCGAAGTGGGTGAAGGTCGAAGAGTAGCCGCAAATTGCTTCACGCTGGCCGCCCGTTGGATTCTCCCCACGGGGCACGGTAGAATCGCGGTCACTCCCGCCTCACCCACTTCTGGAGCCTGCCATGCGAATGCTATTCACCCTCACCGCCCTGCTGGGACTGACTGCTTCCGCCCTCGCCGTCGATAAGCTCAACCAGCCGCCGGAAGGCTTCACCGCTCTCTTTAACGGCAAAGATTTGACCGGCTGGAAGGGGCTGGCCGCCACGCCGAAGTCCCGGCCGACGATGAGCGCCGAAGAACTGGCCAAGAAGCAAGCCGAGGCCGATAAGATCGCGGCCGAACACTGGAAGGTCGAGGACGGCGTGCTGGTCTATGACGGCAAGGGGCAGAGCCTGGTCACCGCCAAGGATTATGGCAATTTCGAGCTGTACGTCGATTGGAAGATCAAGCCGATCGGCGATAGCGGCATCTATCTGCGCGGCCAGCCGCAAGTGCAGATTTGGGACCCCTACACCAAGCCCAACACGAAAAACGGCGAGGAAAAGGGCTCCGGCAGCTTGTGGAACAACAAGAAGAACCCCCGCTTTCCGGACGTGCTGGCCGACAACCCCATCGGCGAATGGAACACCTTCTTCATCAAGATGGTCGGCGACAAAGTTTGGATCGATCTCAACGGCAAGCGGGTGGTCGATAACGTCACGCTCGAAAACTATTGGTTCCCCGACCAGCCCCTGCCGGCGAAGGAGAGCATCGAGCTGCAGCACCACGGCAACACGCTCTATTTCCGCAATATTTTTATCAAGGAACTGCCGTAGCGGAAAAACGGCCTAACTCTTGCGGGGGATAGCGCTGCCCGGTTCTAATAAGGGGTCTGCTCTTGCCGCGTTCCAGGCTGTCGTTCGCAGGTGCCGCGATGGAAATCCGTTGTCGTTGCTCCGGTTGCCAGGCCAAGTTCAAGGTCGATGCCAAGTATGCGGGCAAAAAGGCCCGCTGTCCGAAGTGTCAGACGGTCGTCGAGGTGCCGCGCGAGAACCTCGAAGAATCGACGGTTGTGAACATGCCTGCGCCGACGGTGGCGGGCCTGACGAGCCCCGCGCAGCCGGCTCCCCCCCCCAGCGGAGCTTGGACTCCGCCCCCGCTTCCCGGCAGACCCGGCCCGGCCTATGCGCCCCAGCCGGCCCCCGCGCCTCAACCGACCCCGGCACCGGCTGCCTTTGCTCCCGTGCCGTCGCGCCCCGATCCGAGCTTCGCTCCACAACTGCAATCACCAGCGCAACCACAACCCCAGCCGGCCGCGCAGCAACCAGCGTTCGAGGCCGCGGCCAGCCCCGCGCCGCTCTTTAGCACCCCTGCTGGTCCCTCCACCGGTCTCTCCCCCAGCGCGAAAGCGGGCAAGAAAGCGGCCGGCCCGTCGAATCCCTTGCCCATGATTTTGGGCATCGGCGGCGGGCTGATCGCGATCGTCGCCATCGGCGTGACGATCACCGTCATGTCGATGGGGCCCACCTACACCCGCAAACCGGTCAAGCGTCCCAAGCCTGGCGCCGTTGCGACCAATAGCTCGGGCACGCTGCTGATCGACTGGCCCGATGACGAGCGCGCGGGAGCCTCGCTCACGATCGATGGCCAAAAGAAGACGGTCCTGCCGCACGGCCCGCTCCGGTTCTTGCTGAGTGCCGGCTCGCATCGGCTGTCGCTCTTGCGGCGCGGGTTTGAGCCGGTCGAAAGCGAGGTCACGCTTGCCAGCGGCCAAACGCAAACCTATCGCCCCCAGTGGCGCGCCGGCAGTGTCGGCGCGCCGGTCGCCGGCACGTTCACTCCCCCCGCGAGCGGCACCAGTGGCAACAACACATCGCCCCCCGCGGGCGGCTTCCCGATTGGCACGGCGGTCGCTTCCCTCTCGCCCCAGGGCTTCGCCGGCTGGTCGCAAAATTTCGACGCCGCCAAGCGCCAGGCCGCGCAAGAGTCGAAAAACATTCTGCTCGTCTTCGGCTGTTCGGACGCCCAATCGGCCACCCGCGAGCTGGCCCGCCAATTGGAGCAGGCCGGCGTTAAGAACAACCAGGTTTGCGTGATCATCGATTTTCCCCGCACCGAGGATGGCTTCAACATCATCGAAGATCGCGGCCAGAACGAGCAATTGCTCGAGGAATTCGGCCTTGACCGCCTCCCCGCCCTTGCCTTGGCCGACGAAAAGGGGCGCACCTTCTTCCTCAAGCGCGAGTGGGAAGACGGCTTCGCCAACCTGGCGACGCGCCTCGCCACCTGGACCGCCGAGCGGGCCCGCCGCGACGAGCTGCTCGCTGCCGCCGAGCCGAACTCGGCCGATAAGCTCCCCGCCGCCGCCGCCGCCGTCAAATGGCTGCAAGACAACAAAGTCTGGCGGTTTTATCGCTCCGAAATCAACGGCTGGCACGCCGCCGCCATGCAAGCCGATCCCGACAATGCCCAATCCCTGCTCGAAACCTTTTTCGAACCCCGCTGGTTCATCGACGCCCAGGCGATCAACGAAAACGACTCTGGCGCGGCGACGCGCGTCGTCGCCGAGCTCGATCCCTGGGTCGGTCGCGGCTTCAAGGACCACGACCGCGGCGCCAAGCTGCACATGACCGCCGCGATGCTGCTCGCCCGAGCCCAAAAATTCGACGACGCCACCAGGCAACTCGAACATGCCGTCAAATACAGCCCCAAAGACCCGAAGCTGGCCGACGCCCTGACCGGACTCAAGTCGCGCCTCGAAAACAAAGACGTCCTCGGCAGCGGCACCGGCTATCTCGTTTCGTCGGCCGGCTACATCATGACCAATCACCACGTCATCGATGGCCCCGGCCGGGTGGAGGTCCGCCTCCCCGGCACCAAGGACAACATCCCCGCCACCGTCATCGCGCAAGACGAGCACCGCGACATGGCGCTCATCAAGGTCGATCTGCCGCAAACTCCGCTCCTCCGGCCGGTGGCGGTCGTCAAGGACGATACCGGCCTCGCGTCGGAAGTCGCCGCGTTCGGCTTCCCGCTCAGCGACGAGCTCGGTTCCTCGCTCAAGTTCACCAAAGGTTCGATTAGCGATCTTCCCGGCGGGGCCAACGACAAATACATCCTCGACGTGAAGGTCAATCCCGGCAACAGTGGCGGCCCCCTTTGCAATACGCTCGGCAACGTCGTCGGCATGGTGACTGCCAAAACGACGAATACCCAATTGGAAGACAGCTACGGTCTTGCCATCCCCGCCGAGGTGCTGCTCGAATTCATGGACGCGCACCTGCCCGCTGACGCTCCCCGCGCCGACCCTAACGAAGCCGAGGAACCCTGGACCGCCGTCGCCCGCAAAATGACCACCTCCGTGCTCATGATCGTGAAGAAGAAGTAGCGGCGCGGGCAGGGGCCAGGAAACAGGGGCCAGGGTCAGGAGCCAGTCCGAAGTCGCTGTGCATTTTGCAACTCGCACCTGCCCATTGCGACCTTGGACTTTGGACTGCTCCCTCCCCTCCCGCCCTCCTTCACTCTTTTTTCTTCCCCCCGCGCAGCTTGCCGCGCTTGACCGACCGGCAGCGGGGGGCCGGGGCTAGAGCGGAAAGCCGCCGAGCGCCGATGCTCCCCAGCGACGCTCGCCGCGCCCCATCGGGGCGCATCTACCCTACCCAGCGATCCCCCGCATGAGCGATTTGCCGCGCCAGACGCTGCTTGCCGAATTGGACGCCCGCCAGGACGAGTTGCTCGCCGAGCTCGACCGGCTCAATGCCCGCATCGAGGCGGTGCTGCGCGACTGCCTCGCCTGGCGCGAGCCGGAGCCGGTGGCGGCCCCCCGCGCGGCATAGCGATGCGGTATGCTGACGGCATCGCCACGCCGTCATTTCGCGCCGCTCGCCATGTCGCATCCGGACTTTCCGCCCTCCGATTTTTCCCCGCCGGGCGAGCCTCCCCACCTCGCTAGCAACCCGGCGGATGAGCGCACCGCGCGGCTGGCGGAATTTCGAGCGACGCTACAGGCGTTGACCCCGCGAGTATTCGTCGCCTATGTGCTGGTCGCCATCAATGCGGTGGTGTTTTTGCTCATGCTGGCGCTGGAGCCCAAATCCTTTCTAGCCCCCTCGATCCAACTCTTGGTGGACTGGGGCGCGAACTTCGGCCCACTCACGCTCAATGGCCAGCCGTGGCGCATTTTTACCAGCATGTTCGTGCATACTGGCATCCTTCATTTCGGGCTCAACATGGTGGGCCTCGCCGCGTTCGGCCCGCTGATGGAACGGCTGGTGGGCAACCTGGGGTTCCTGGCGCTCTACGTCGTGTCCGGTTTGGCGGGCAGTCTGGCCAGCGTCTTCTGGAATCCCGAGCTCGTCAGTTGCGGCGCTTCGGGGGCGATCTTCGGACTCCTCGGCGGTCTGCTCGGCGTGCTCTTGCTGGGGGCTAAGTCGATGCCGCGCGAAGTGTTCGAATCGCTCCGCAATAACGCATTGACCCTGCTTGTCATCAACCTCGCCAGCGGCTTCGCGATCAAGGGAATCGACAACGCCGCCCACATCGGCGGGTTGGTCGGCGGTTGCCTCTGCGGCGTGCTGCTCGGTCAGCCGGTCACGCTCGCGGCGGGCCGGCAGCGCTGGCTGCGCAATGGGCTGGTGGCGGTGCTCGGCGTGGCGATCACCGCCGGGGGGCTCGCCGCGATTCCCGCACCGGCCGATGTCGATGGGGCTCTGCGGCGCTTTGGCCCCGTCGAAGAGCAGGTGCTGCGCCGTCAAAGCGAGCTGCTCCAAAAGGAGCAAGCCGGCACGCTGACCATCGACGAGCTGATCCGGGCAATCGAAACCGAGCTGCTTCCCCCTTGGATTGCCGCGCGCCAGGAATTCGAGAAGCTGCAAAACGTACCCCGGCGATTGCAGCCGCTCGTGGCCGCCTACCTTCAATACCTTCGCGCGCGCGAGGAATATTGGCGAACCCAGCTCGATCTCGTTCGTTCGCAAGACCAAACCCGCGCGGCCGAGTTGCCCCTGCGCGATGCCGCCATTGGCGCCGCCGTGGCCGAGATCCAGCGAATTTCCGCCGAACTGCGCGGCCAAAACCCTTAAGCACCCGCATGGATACTCGCCTGGCCGAACAGCGCCTGATCGACGCGATTGCCGAGTTGCCACCTGGCCGCGCGCTCTGCAACACGGCGGGCCGCGGGCAACTGGCGGCAGCCCTTGCCGCCCGCGCGGCCGCGGGGCCGGTGGCGTGCTTCTTTCTCGACCTCTTTCAGCTCCACGAAACCGAGGCCGAGATCGGCAAACTCCCCGCGAACCTGTCGCTGCACTGCCAGGCCGATCCGCCGGCTGGCGAAGTCGATCTCGTCCCCCTCGTCTTCGGCAAGCAGGGAGATGCCGAGCTCAGCCGCGACCTGCTGCAAGCGGCCCACGACCGCCTGGCGATTGGTGGCCGGCTGGCGGCGGCCATTGATCACGGTGCCGACCAGTGGCTGCACGAGCAGCTCCGCGGCATGTTCGACAAAGTCACCCGCCGCCCCGCCACGGACAGCGTTCTCTATTTGGCCACCAAAACCAAGCCGCTGAAAAAGCACAAGGATTTTTCCTGCCTGGTCTCGTTTCGCGATGGGGAGCGGCTGATCGAGCTGCGGACGCGGCCCGGCGTGTTTGCCCATCGGCAAGTCGATGATGGGGCGCGGGTACTCGTCAAGGCGATGGAAATTACCCCCGCAACCCGCGTTCTCGACCTCGGCTGCGGCAGCGGAGCGGTCGGCATCGCCGCCGCGCTGCGGGCCGAAGATGTCGAGGTGCAAGCGGTCGATAGCAACCCCCGCGCCATCGAAGCGACCATGTGGGGTGCCGAGAAAAACGGCGCTACTTCGCTTGCCGCCACGCTCGACTGCGACGGCCGCACCGTCGAGTCCGAGGGGTTCGACCTGGTGCTCGCCAATCCTCCCTATTTCTCCAATTTCCGCATCGCCACCCTCTTTTTGACGATTGCCCATCGCGCCCTCGCCCCCGGCGGGCGGCTTTTGCTCGTCACCAAAACCCCCAGTTGGTATGCCGAGAACCTCGCCCGGCTGATGCCGCGGGTCGAGCAGGCCGAAACGCGGCCGGCGGGAAAGTACACGCTGGTCGTGGCCGATTGCGGCCCGGAGCCGCTAGCAGACGAGGGGGAGTGAAAGCCTCAAGCCCCGCCGCGGCGCGCGACGATAAGCTGGAAAGGATTGCCGGTTTATGCCGCTTGTAACGATTGCGCGGCCGGCCTGCGTGGGGAATCATGTTTCGCTCGACCACAACTCGCTGCCTGGTTCTCGCCGCGCTCGCGCTCAGCCTCGGCTGTCGCGCGGGAGCGCCCTCGGCACCTGCCGCGACTCCGCCGGCCCTGCCCACTTCGGCCACGGCGGGCAACGGCACGTCGATCGTCGCCATCTCCCCTCCCGCCCAGCAATGCTGCCCGAAGCAGACGCTGCCGCAGTTTTTGGGGCTGACCGGCCTCGCTCGCGGCATCGCGGGGCTGATCGGGCGCATTCGCAATCGGCTCGGCTCGGTCTGGCCGGGACTCGAAGCCAAGCCCGAAATTCTGGCGATCACCGACCCGGCGAATCTCGAATCCGATAACCCCGCCATCGCCGAGGCGGCCGCGGTGAAGGCCCAAGAAGACGAAGCGGCCCAAAAGGCGAAGGCCATCGCCTATTTGGGAACGGTCGGCTGCGCCGGTTGCTATCCGGGGGTCGAAGACGCGCTGCTCGCCGCGCTCGACGATTGCACCGAAGAGGTCCGCTTCGCCGCCGTCACCGCCTTGCGGCAATCGGGGGCCGGCCCCTGCAAAAACTGCAAAACGACCGCTTGCTGCGGGCCGAAAATCCGCGAAAAGCTCGAAAAAATGGCGAACGACCAGGACGCCAACGGCTGCTATGTCGAGCCTTCGGACCGGGTCCGCCGCGTGGCTCGCCTCGCGCTCTGCAATTGCAGCCTCGTTCCGCCGAAACCCCCCAAGCAAGAGACCCGCCCCGCCGAAGGGCCCGATGCCGCCGAAGGCCCACCTGCCGAAGAAAGTCCGACCGTCGCTCTGCTCCCTCCGGTCGAGCAGTCGGTGCTGGAGCGCCGCCCCGGCTCCACCGGCCCGGTCGGCAGCGGGCTGAATGCCGCCGAGTCGGCCGGCACGCTCCCTCCGACGGTCCGCGTCGCGAAGCCTCGGCCCGCGGGCAATCGGCAGGTGAACTATGAAGAGGCGATCGCCACGTATCAGGCTCGCGGCGGCGCGGCGGCGATGGAAGTCGCCTGGGAGGAATGGACCGCCAAAGTCGATCAGTTCCCCTCGCGACAAGATGCCGTCGCCGCGATGACCATCGCCCGCACGCAAGCGATGAGCAGCGGCGGCACCGTCTCGCTCCCCGCGATTCGCAAAACCACGCACGATTGGACCACCGCCGACCAGATCGCCTCTCCCGCGCTCGCGCGGCTGGTGGCTCAAACACAAATCGGCGGCGTCAGCGGCGTTATCGAAGACAAAACCGGCCTGCGGATGATTCGCGTCACCGGTCGCCGCCCCCTCGCGCCGCCGGTGGCCGAAGTTCCCGCCGCCGCCACCGAGCCCACTCCCGCCGCGCCCGTTTCGCGTGCCGCGCCGCGCCGCACCGCCACCGCGCCGGGCATGGTTCGCCTGCCCCCTTGCGACTGCGAGCGGTAGAATGGGGTGGTTCGCGAGTGCGTGACTTCCGATTGGTCGGGCGAAGCTCCCGCCGAGCCGCGGGGACAGGCACCAGGCACCAAACAATTCCGAAATCTGAAATCCCCAACCGGCCTTCTCCCGCCGCAGTCCAGCGGGATCATTTGAACGGACTTCACTCATGGCATCGCAACCTACCGGCAGTTCGCAGGCGGGCTGGCGCGGGTCGCGCCGCCAAGAGGTCGCCCGCCATCGCTGGCAGCACGATCCCGCCGCTCCCAGCAATCGGCTGCCGATTGCTCGCGGCCCGCTCCGCTGGCTGCGGATCGCCGGCTATTTCGGCCTGGCGGGGGGACTGCTCGCGCTGCTCGTCTATTATCTGCTCTATTCGCCGGCGCGCACGCCGGTGCTGGCGGTGGTCGCCACCGAATACGACTGGCCCCTGGTCCCCAATGCCTGGGCGAGAGAAGACCTCGCCGGCCTCGCCGAGCTCGATAAGCAGACGCTCGGCGTCAAGGACTTGTCCGAAGCGTGGCGCTCGCCCGACCGGGGGCTCGAGCAGCTTTCGACCGAGCTGGCGGCCTACTTGCATCGTCGCCATACGCAGCCGGTGATCGTCTGGCTCAGCATGCACGGGGCGGTCGATGGGGCGGGGCGACCCTGCCTCATCCCTCCCGGTGCGTCCCCTCACGATAGCCAAACCTGGCTGCCGCTGGCGGACGTGCTGGCCCAAATCAAGGCCGCCGGCCTCCCCGCGAGCAAGCCCAAGCTGCTGGTCCTCGATTGCAACCGCCGGCTCGTCGATTGGAATCTCGGCCTGCTCGCCAGCACCTTTGCCGATTCGCTGCCGGCGGCCCTCGCCGCGGCCGATGTTCCCGGCCTCGTGATACTCAATTCCACCAGTCCTGGCGAAATGGCCACCGCGGGGAGTCACCTCCGCGGATCGGTGTTCGGCCACTTTTTGCGGCTGGGGCTGGCCGGCGCGGCCGATGGTTGGGCCTATGGTGGCAACGGCAATGGCCGCGTCTCGCTGCATGAGCTGACGCGCTATCTGCAAACCCACGGCGCGGGGTGGACGTTGCATCATCGCGGAACCGACCAGCATCCGCTCTTGGTGCCGGCCGATGCCCGCGATTTCGACGTCGCGTTCACACTCCGCAGCGCCACGTGGCACGCGCTGGTCGCACGCGCGGCGCGCGTCGAGCGGGCCGCGCCGGCGGTCGCCTACGAAACCCTCGGCAACCTTTGGAAAACGCACGACCGCCTCCGCGAGGGGCGATTGTGGCGGCTCGATCCGGTCGCCTGGCGCAATCTGGAGCACGATCTCCTCTGGCTCGAACAGCTCACCGATGCCGGCTCGGCCTACGAAGCCCAGGCCAAATCGCTGGCCGAAAGCCTGCAAGAATCGCTCTCCACGGCGCAAACCCGGCTCGCCGCCGCCGAAGCCAGCGGCTCGCTGCCGGCAGCCGAGGGGGTGCTGACGCCGTTTCGCGCCAAGCGCCCCGTATCGGCCCATTCGCTGCCACTGTCGCGGTTTTTGGGAACGGTCGATCCCGCGGTGGCCCGCGCGCTGGAAACACAATTTTCCACCTGCCGGCAAACGCCGAGCGATAGCGCGATCCGCGTTGCGCTGGCTAGTCTTGACGAGGCAAATCTTCCCGGCCAACTGACCGAGGGGAGCGTGCTCGCCCTCTGGCAACGCTATTTTGTTCCCGCCCAATGGGCCGATGCGCAAACCCTCGGCGATGTGCTCCACTTTCGCCTCACCGCCGAGCGACTTGCCGCCCCCGCTGGCGAGCGCCTGGCCGGCGACGAGCGGGCCCACTATTGGCTCCGCCCGCGGGCTGGCGTACTAGATCGCCTCTGCCGCCAGCTCGAAGACCGGGCGGTCCTTGGCCCGCAAGCTGGCGACTTGCAAACTCTGCGCGATAGCGCCACGACCGCCGTCGAAGAAGCCTCGACCATTGCCGCCGACGCGCAGTCCACCCTCGCGCTGCGCGACGAGCTCTGGGCATCGCTCCCATATCTTGCGCAGTGGCTGACGCGCCCGCAAATCACCCCCGCCGCGCAAGACCGGGCCGATCTGGCGATTCGCCAAACCTTGCTCCCGCTGATTGCCGATGGTCTGACCCTCGAAACGCAGCTCGTCCGCTCCGAGCCGGCTGCTGACGGGAATACGTCCCCGTGGGCGGCCGACGCGATTGCCGGCGAAGTGGCCCAGCGGCTCGAAGCGCTGCAGGCCAAATTCCGCGCCGAGGTGCGCACCTTGCAAGCCACCGGCTCGTCGGCGGCGGCCGTGGCCGATATCGATGCCGCCCTGCTCTTGCCCTTGCTACCGTGGGATGCCCGCCAGCAATTGCGGCAGAAAAAGATCGATCTCTTTGCCGACCTGGTGGGCCAATATCGAGAGAACGGCAATCGCCCTGTGACGACCGCCGCCGCGACCGGCGAGCAGGCCGCCGCCAAGGCCGTCCCTCATGCCGAGCGGATCGCGACCCGTTGGCCGCAGCATCCGCTGGTGGCGCTGCTGTCGCGAATTCCCGCCGCCGACGCCAAGCCCGACGATTTCCCCGCCACTGAAGAGCGCCTCCGCCAGCAATTGCTCACCCTCTCGCAAGGGGATTTGGCTCGGCTCGAAGATGCCGCGACTTCCTCCGCGGACGCGCCGCCGCCGCCCACGGCCGACGATTCGCCGGACGATGCCGCCGCCCCGAATTTGGCCGCCTGGTGCCAGGCCGAATCGCTCGTCCGCGCGGCTGCCGCCATTTGGTTCGATCCTCCCGGCATCGACCCGGTGCAATCGCTTCGCGAAGCCGACCTGCAGCAGCTTTTGCTCTGGCAGGCGAGCCGGGCGCTCGACGATTTTTATGGCCCCTCCGCGCCGGGGAGCGAGCCGCTGTTCGCCGTGGCGGCGGGCGAGTATTTAAGCGCGGCCAAGGCGATCGCCCCCCTGTCGCCGGTCGGCGAAACGCAGTCGCAGGCGATTGCCGATCTGCTCGCTCGCCGCCGCATTGCCGCGCTGGAGTCGCTCGCCACCAGCGCCAGCGACATCTTGCTCGTCGAACAGGCGTCGAACGTCTCCTCGACAGTCATTGTCCGGGCCAAGCTCGCGTCGTCGCTTCCGGATTTGCCTCCGCTCGAAGGGGCGCTCTTGCTGGCCGATTCGCAAGGGCGAATTGGGGCGAGCGCCTGGCCCCTGACTCCCGTTGCCGCCGCGGATGGAATCGTCTTGCGCGAAGAATTGCTGCTCGACGCGGCCGGCTTGCGCGAGCGGGGTCCGCAGATCGAGACCATCGCCACGCTCCGCGGCAATGAATTCGCCGCGCCCCTGCTGTTGAGGGCTCCCGGCGGCGTGCGGGTCGCCTTCGCCCGCCCCACTTATGGAAAGCCGCGCGTCACCGTGTTTGGCTACGAGAACCGCCGCGCCTCGGTGGTGTTCATTCTCGATTGCTCGGCGAGCATGAAGGACCGGACGAGCGTCGAGCGCCCCGATGGGGGTGTGCAGCCCCAGGCCATGCGGATGGACGTCGCCAAGGGAGCCTTGCGGGCGATGCTGGAGCAACTCGCCGAGCGCGGCAACGCCCGCGTCGGCGTGCGGCTCTTCGGCCATCGGGTCGGCTGGAGCACGCAGGAAGAGAACAAACTGCTGCGGCAAACGGGCTACAGCGAAGAGATTCCGCCCACATTGCGCCCCTATGCCGATGTCGAGGCGGTTTTGCCGCTGGGGCGATTCGATTCGGTGGTGGCGGGGGGAGTGTACGAAAAACTCGCCGGCGTGCAGCCGTGGGGCGAGACCCCGCTTTACCTGGCTCTGACGCAGGCCCTGGCCGACTTTACCGCCGAGGACGACTCGGAGCGGAGCATCGTCGTCATCACCGACGGCCGCAATTATCAGTTCAATCCGCCGACCGAATTTCAGCGGACGAAGGACGACGTCCTTGCCGCCGCCCGCCGCACCGGCGTGCCGATCACCATCGTCGGCTTTGAGATTCCCGAAGCGGAGGAGGCGACCGCCCGCCGCGAATTCGAGGAAATCGCCTCGGCCAGCGGCGGACGCTTCTTGCCGGCGACCGGGGCGACCGCCTTCGTGCAGGCATTGGAATCGCTGCTGCGGCCGGGGGAGTTCCGCGTCACCACCGCCACCGGCACGACGATCGACCGGGCACAACTCGGCGCGAGCATTTCGCTGGCGAAGCCGACAACGCGGACGAGCTTTGTCGTCGGGTTCGAGTCGCTGACTGAGCCGGTCGAGCTGTTTGGCGGGGAAGCGGTCGAGCTAGCGATTCGCCGCGACAAACAGCGGCTGGCCGTGCCTGCTATGCTGCGGGGTAATCCGCGCTTCGAGCCGCTGGTGCCGGGGGATGGAAGCCCCGCCCCGCCGCTGCATGTAGGGGGACATCGCTCGATTCGGTCGCAAGAGGGGGTGATGTTTCCCCTGTCGGTGCAAAATACTGACGGGCATTTCGTCCCGCGGCCGGTCGAAATGTGGGCCGAAATCAGCCCGCAGGGAATGCTCGACGACGTCGCCGCCGCGCCGTTTATCTTTTACGACATTCCGGCCGATCCGGGCGTTTCGCTGCCGCACTATCAACTCGGCGCAATCGGCTGGCCGGCCGGCGCGACGCGGGCCGAAGTCCGCTTCTGGATGAAAAACATTTCCACCGCCCCGACGCACGTCGCTCGCCTGGCCGACGTGGCCGACCGCGTGCCGACCGAGGGGATCGGCTTCGAGGTGCCGGGCATCCCGGGGGCGACCTTTCAGGCTCGCACGGCCGGTGGCGGCGGCCAACCGCTGGTGATTGGCCTCGTCGAACGGCACGACGCCCGCAGCCGGGGGGTCGATGCGATGCGGGTCGAGCTTGCGCCTCCGCCCGACCGGGTGGTGCATCAATTCGACGCGAAAAACCGGGTCGTGTTGCACGCCTTCACTTACGATCGGCCCGATAGCGAGCTCAAGAGCCAGATCGAAATTCGCTTCACCAGCCGCGACGCCGCCCACACCGGCGCGCTCCGCCTCGCGCAGCCGCTCTCCATCGACGTTTCCGACCGCGCCGACCTGCTCGATCTTTCGCCCGCGAAGTGAATCGCGGCGAGAATGCCAGTTTGCGGATTTCGAGATTCGGACTTCGGATTCATTTGGTGCCTGGTATTTGGGACTTGGCGCTTGCTCCTTCCGCTCACCGGCCCGTGTAACCCCGCTGAGTGATGCCGCGTGATACCCAGCTACTCGCTGCCCTGGCAACGAGAGCAAACGCTCCTTTGCTGGCGGGAATGCGAGAGGTGGCGACGGCTGCAAGAGGCGTTCCCCCGACACCCACGTGCGGCGACTGGCGCGGGAGGTTGGCCACTGGCGGAAGTGGTGGCGTGGTAGTCGTCCAACATGGCCTGGATCGCGCCGAGCTCCTCGGGCTTGAATAGCCCGCTGCTGGCGGACAGCGCGACGAGCGCGGGGGTGTCGGCTGGCACGATCGGTCGGATCATCGTCCCGCGCCGCGGTACTTGCCGCGGGGTTTCGAGGTGCGGTCGCGAGTCGTTGTCCACTCGTTCGATGCCGCGGCGACGGAATGGTTACATTAGCCGCCCACCTGGTGCTTTCGCGAAAGGGGCGAGCCGGCAACGGGGCGTGGCCGAAGGGGCGGTGACTTCGAAACCCCTTGACTCTAAAACCGACCAGTTGGTATAGTTTAATTGTACTGAATGGTTGTTTCGAGGGATTGCCAGAGATGAAAGGCACCGACACCCGCGCGCGAATATTCCGGGCGGCGATCCAACTGGCCGCCCGGGATGGTCTGCTCACGCTCACGCTGGAAAACGTGGCCACGGAGTCCGGCCTGAGCAAGGGGGGCGTGATGCACCACTTCGCCACGAAGGAAGCGCTACTTTCCGGCGTCATCATGCACTTCACCGATCAGGTCGAGCGGGAGATGACCCGCCTGGTCGCTGAAGATCCGCAGCCGAGCTTTCGCTGGGTTCGCGCGATGCTGCGGCTGATGGATCAAGACACGTCAGCGACCGCGGAGGGGTTGCCGATGAAGCAAACGCTCGACCGCTTCATGCTGTCGGTGCTGGCAGCCACGGTGAACAACCCGGAACTGATGAAGCCCGTTCAGGCCATCGGGCAACGTCTCCGGGGGCGACTGACATCCGTGCCTGAAGAGGGGTTGGAGCAATTGGTGATGTGGTTGGTGATGGACGGTTTGTTCCTGTGGCAATTCGTAGGAATGCTCGCCGACGACGATCCGCTGATCACGCAAGTTCATGCCCATTTGCTCGAAAAGATCAACGCCCGCGGCGGGCCGCCGAGTCCCCCGGCCAAAACGCCCAAATTGCGGCGCTCCACGAACAACGCCCGGCGCTCCCGACGAAAACCGCCCCGCAAGGGGACCAGCCCATGAAAACCGTGCTGCTGATTGGCCTGACTCTGGCCGCGGCGGGTGTCGCCGCGGGCTGGGTCTATTATCGCGCGGAACCGACCAACGAAGGCCAGGCCCGAGCGGCGGCGGAGGGCCATTCCGCCAGCGGTCCACCACCGGCGGATGGTCCCCGCGCGGTTCATGCGCTGGGCAGGCTGGAGCCCGCCGGCACCGTGCTCAAAATCGCCGCCCCGGCGGGAAACGAGGGAAATCGGCTCGATTCGCTACTCGTGAAGGAGGGAGACCAGGTTCAAGCGGGCGCCTTGCTCGCCACGCTGGACACGCTGGCCCGGCGAGTCGCCTCGGTCGAGCAAGAGGAGGCTCGGTTGACGACGACGCTCGCCAGACTCGCGCAGGTGAAGGCGGGGAACAAAGCCGGCGATATCGAGGCGGCTCGGGCCGTGGTTGGCAGTTGGGAGCATGAAGTCGAAAACAAGGCGCGCGACCGCGAGCGCTGCGAGCGGCTGAAGCAAAGCAATGCGATTTCCTTCGCCGAGCTCGACAACGCCCGCCTGGCGCATGAGCGAGCTCTAGCCACCCTCCAGCAATCGAAAGCTCAACTCGCGGCCATCAACGAAGTGAGGGGAGTGGACATCGCCGTGGCCGAGGCCGACGTACAGCTCTCCAGATCGTCGCTCGCCCTGGCCAAAGCTCACCTGGCGGCGGCGCAAATTCTCGCGCCCAGTAGCGGCACGATCTTGCGAATCCACGCCCGCCCCGGCGAGCAAATTGCCAGCAGCGGCTTGCTCGAAATGGGGCAGATCGACAGGATGCAAGCGGTGGCCGAGGTCTTCGAGGGGGATGTTCCTCGGCTGGCCCTCGGCGACGAGGCCCTGGTGACGGTCGATACCACCGGCCATCGCGTCCGAGGTCGCGTGGCGGAGATTGGCTTCCTGGTCGCCCGCAAGACCACCCTCACGAATGACCCCGTCAGCGATACCGACGCCCGTGTCGTGGAAGTTCGGATCGATCTGGAGCGAACCTCCTGGGACTGGCTATCGCGCCTCAGCAATGCCCGCGTGCAAGTCGCCATTTCGGCGGCGAGCGATGGGCCATCGCGGACCCAGCCTCGCGGCGGCCCGCCGATTGCCCGGAGCCGCGACGAATCATGAATAGCGCTCTGGGAGTTGCCTGGCAACAATTGAGCCACCAGCGAGTGAAGCTGGTCGCCGCGGCGGCGGGCGTGGTGGTGGCCGTCATGCTCATGCTGGTGCAACTTGGCATTCGCACGGGAGCCATGGAAAGCAGCGTGTCGTTCTCGCGACGCATCAACTCGGACCTTGTGGTGGTCAGTCCCCGCACGAAAAGCATCTTTCGCTCGGCCCAGTTTCCGCGGCGATTGCTCTATCGCTTGCCGAGCGACCGGGACGTGCAAACGGTTTCGGAAGTTTACATTTCGCTCGCGCAGTGGAAGAACAAGTGGGAGAGTATCGAGCATCCGATCAGCGTTTATGGAATTGATCCCTCCCGCGCGATGCTGGAACTGCCCGGGTTTAGCCATCAGGCCACCACGCTACAGTTGGCCGACCATCTGATCTTCGATTCGCTCAGCCGCACGAACTACGGGCCCGTGAACGACGCGCTTCGCCGCCAGGGAACGCTCGAAACGGAAGTAAATGGGCGCCGCGTGAAAGTGTTTGATTCCATCGCGGTGGGAATCTCGATCAACACCGACGGGAATCTCTACTGCTCGCCGACGAACTTCTTGCGGCTGTTTCCCGACCGGCCTCCGGGGTCGATCGACCTGGGCCTGGTCAAACTCGCGGCGGGGGCCGATGCGGACGCCGTCGCCAAACGCCTGCAACCCCTGTTGGGCGCGGAAGCGCGGATTGTCACGCGGCAGGCGCTGGTCGATGCCGAGATTGCCTATGTGCGCGAGACAGCGCCGATTGACTTCATCTTTGGAATGGGGGCGCTGGTCGGTTTCTTCATCGGTTTCGTGGTTGTTTACCAGATTCTCTACACCGAGGTGGCGAATCACTTGCCGCAATTGGCGACGATGAAGGCCATGGGGTTCACGGACGGGTACCTGCTGCGCCTCGTATTGTGGCAAGCCTTGATTCTCGCGGCTCTGGGATATCTGCCCGGATTCGCGCTGGCGATCGGTCTGTATGAGGTGGCCGAAAAGCAAATCCAAATGCAATTCAGCATGACTTGGGAACGGGCCCTCGGCGTGTGGATCGCAACGCTCTCCATGTGCGCGATTTCCGCGTTGATCGCGGTGCGAAAGGCATGGGCCGCTGATCCCGCCGACGTGTTCTAGCGGGCGGGCGGCCCGAAGATTGCTGGCGAGAGACGTGGAAATGGAGAAAACCATGACACCGCCCCTAGCGACGCCTGCCCCGCGCCTGAACGCAGCCGTCATCGAAGCAAGCCATCTCAACTTTGCCTTCGGCACGGGGGAACTCAAGCGGCAAATTCTATTTGACGTGCAGCTTCGGATCATGCCGGGCGAAGTGGTGCTGCTGACGGGGCCCAGCGGCGGCGGCAAGACCACCTTGTTGACCTTGATCGCCGCGCTACGAACCATGCAGGATGGCGAGCTGACCGTGCTCGGCTGTCGCTTGCAGGAGGCCAGGTCATCGCAGTTGGTTCGGCTCCGCTCCGCGATCGGGTTCATTTTTCAGCAGCACAATCTGCTCGGTTTTCTGACTGCCCGGAGAAACGTGGAGCTGATGTTCCAGCTGCATCCGCACGTTTCCGCCCAAGAGGCTCGTGCGAGGTCCATCCAGATTCTGCGACAGGTGGGGCTGGGAGAGCGCGCCGATTACTATCCGGCCAGCTTATCCGGGGGCCAGAAGCAGCGTGTCGCCATCGCCCGCGCCTTGGTGTGTCAGCCGAAACTAGTCCTGGCCGATGAACCAACCGCGGCGCTCGACAGCCAAAGTGGCCGCGAGGTGGTGAATTTGCTGGTGAATCTGGCCCGCGAGACCGGCAGTCCCGTGCTCATGGTCACGCACGACGCTCGTGTTCTGGACGTCGCTGATCGCATTATTCGATTCGAAGATGGCCGGATCGTCCAATCCTGAAGCGGCGTGGCGAGTCGTCGGCGCGGAGCGGGTAAATGCCCGACTTTTTTCGGTCGTTTCATCCGACCCCAAAATCTAGACTTGAGGTGGCGCGAGTGCCGCCCAGCGCTTCCGCGGGTCAGTTGCCGAAACGCAACCCACCCGACCGTGAGAGCGAAAGTGAAGCAAGAGGTGGACCAGACTAGTCACGGAGGTGAAGAATTTGTGGCATGAGTTACGGCGAGGCGAGAGGGTGCAAGGTAGAGCGGGGATTGGGTTTGCGTGCGGGGCCGTTGCCGTAAGTCCCGGCCGGGACGGAATTCGGCGCGGTAGTTTCTTGACGCGCGCAAGTTGTTGTGCGAATGTGAACTGGTGTTCTAGTATTGGTGAACTGAATTGGAAAAAAACGGGGATGTGAGTGGGCGGTGGCCCGCGCGGGACGAGGATCAGTTTCCGAGCCAGTATGAAGAGTGCTTATCAGGCCGCGCTGGAAGGTTATCGCGTAAGTGCCTTCCATCAAACGACTTGGGAGAAAAACAGAGCGCGCGGGAGGCCCGCTGATAAGGGGCTCGTGATAAGCAAGCGGAGATTGCACACCAGGGCGATGGCGATTGCGGGAATTGTCGCGGGGGAGCGGGGTTCAAAACAACGCGAAGGGGCGCGAACTTAGCGCAGGCGATGGGCATAGAGGAGTTCGTAATGGGCGAGGCATTCTTCATAAAGATCGCCAAGCGCGGCGGGGACGGGGTCGCTTTTGGGGCGATACGGGCGAAAGCCGGTGGAGCGCTCCACCTCGCCATACCAGTGCCTGGCCCAGACCCCGTCAGTCGGTCGGGGACCGGAGGGCCAGCTCAGCATCGCCTCGTCGAAGGGGACACCCAGCGCCTCGCACAGCAAATTCAGGAGGCGGCGCGGATCGTCGAGCACGTCGGCCGAGTCGATGACAGGGGCTGTCACGCCAAGTCGCCGGCGAACCCAGTCAAAAATTTCGGTTTGTTGCGGAAATCCGGTGTCAGCCAGCGTCGGAGACTCGACGATTTTGACATACGAGGTGAGCATTTCGCGCGGATGGCGAATCAGGAAGCAACTGGTCACTTCTCCCAACCACTCGCGGCTAATGGCGGGCAGCAGGTGGTGCGTCATGTGCTTCTGATAAAAGATCGCTTTCCCGTCGGGAATGGCCCCGGTGAGCCCGCGCACCGCCTCCCGCCAATCGGTGGTGCCGGCGGCAATGATTTCGGCCGCTCCGGGGTGGGGTTTGCCGCTAGCATGCAGGTAGTAGGCATAAAGCGGCTCGTCGCAAACCACGGTGTCGCGGCGATTCCCCCAGGCACGCATCAAGGCCGTCGAAATGTTTCGCGGCCCCGACCACATCGCTAGCCGCAGTTTGCCAGCATCCATGTTTGCTCTTCGTGGGAATCGCCAGACTTGCTACAAGGGCGTCATATTGTCGCTCGAACAAGCGAGGCGCAGCATGATTGCACCGGCCATGGGGGTGGTGGTGCCTGTTTATAACCGAGCTCAAACGGTTTTAGCGGCCCTCGACAGCATTGCCAATCAGACCGCGCGGCCCAGGCGCCTGGTGGTTGTCGATGACGGCTCGCGCGACGATTCGGCCGATTCGGTTGAACGTTGGATCGCTGCCCGGCGGCCGGAGTTCGAGGTGCGCGTCATCCGCCAGGCCAACGGCGGGGCGGCGTCCGCTCGCAATCGCGGTTTCGCGGAAGTGACCGATTGCCCCTGGGTGGCGTTTTTGGATTCCGACGACCAGTGGCCGGCCGGATTCCTGTCGCGAGCGGCGAGCGCCCTGCACACGGGATCGCTGCCGGTGGCGATGTCGGCCAATCGGCGGTTCGTCGATGTCCATTCGGGGGCGGAAGAATATTACAAGCTCGATAAAATCGCCGAGAACCCGACGCAGTGGATGCTGCGCCACGGGGCGGCGCTCCTTTCCTGCACGGTGCTGCGAACGGAGCTGGTGCGCGAGCTGGGTGGCTTTCCGCAAAACATTCGCGCGGGAGAGGATTCGGCCCTGCTGTTGCCCTTGAGCCTGCGCGGGCCGTGGCGACATTTGCCCGGCCGGGCGGTGACCTTCCAGCGGATGCTCATGCCAAACGGCACCGAAGAAGGCGCGCTGAGCCGCAAGTATCGCGACAACAAATACCAGTGGGCCCTGGTGTACGATCGGTTCATCCGCGAGCTATCGGCAGCCGACCGGGCGCGAGTGGGGACGGGGCGGGAAGTGACCAAGCTGCTGGCCAATCGCTGGTTGCAAGCGGGTGACGAGCTGGCGGCGCATGGCCTCGCGCGCGAAGCGGCGCGGTGCTACGCGCGGGCGGTCTATTGGCGGCCGACGAAACTCTCGTATTGGCAAACGATGGCCCGCACGCAATGGACGGCGCTCACGCGCCGCGCCGTCGCGGCCGCCTAACCGCTACTTCACTCCGCGCAGCAAGGCCCACAGGCCCAACTCGCACGGCGCATCGGCCGTGCGAAAGCCGGCCTGCCGAAAGTAAGCCAATTGGGCGGCGATCGATTCGTGGCAATCGTCCCCCGAATGTTTCGGCTCGCCGAAGCGGATGACGTTCCGTTCGATCCAGCCGACGAGCGGCGAGTGCATTCGCGGGTCGATGGAACCAGCGGCCATGCCGCGACGCATGTGATCAGCCCAGGCAGAAAGAGCGGCGAAGTAGCGCTCGTCATCGGCATCGCGAACCTCGTCGCCGTTGAGCAAGAGGCCCCCGGGCGAGAGGATGTCAAAGCAGCACCGATACAGCGCGAGCTTTTCGGCTGGTTCGAGGTGATGGATGGCCGACATGCTGACGATCGCGCGCGGCGCGGCGGGCAAGCGGCTGGGCCAGTCGTCTTGCAGGCGCGAGTGCAGGCAGAGCGCCCGCTCGGCGAATCGGGCGAGGCGGCGCTCGGCCAGGGCGAGAAACGGCGGCGATTGATCGACGACGACCGCGCTCGCCAGCGGCCAGCGTTCGAGCAAGCGCTCGGCCAGGCGGCCCGATCCGCCGCCGAGATCGACGAAGAGAAACGGCTCGTCCGGCGGCGGCAAGCGAGCCAGGATTTCGTCCTGCATCCGCGTATAGAAGGGATGGACCACCGCCGCGGCGGCATCGTAGCCGGCGGCGGCGTCGGTGGCGTTCCAGCGATATTCGGACATGGCTATTTCCACTCGATTCCGGAGCGGCGGAGGATCGGCACCAAAAGCCAGCATCCGGCGGTGAACGACGCTCCAATCAGCACCAACGCCTGAAACGCCGCGTGCCGGCTGCCGAGGGTGGCGGCGAGGTTGTCGTACCAGCCGCCGCCGAGATAGACGCCGGCGCTGACCCCCGTGTTGGCCAGCGACATCAGCAGGGCGAACATCGTGCCGGCCGATTCGGTCGGGCAAATGCGAGCGGCCAGATCGAATTGCACCAGCGATGCCGATTGATAGGCGAGTCCGAAGACGATGCT
>JANRLS010000058.1:0-4929 GCA_033762315.1 Pirellulaceae bacterium | reverse complement strand
CGGTCGTTTTCGGTGAGCAGCATTTTGCGGAGGCGGATGGAGCTGGGGGTGACTTCGACCAGCTCGTCGTCCTCGATGTATTCAAGAGCCGCTTCCAGATCCATCTTGCGCGGCGGTTTGAGGAGGATGTTCTCGTCGCTGCCGCTGGCCCGCATGTTGGTCAGCTTCTTTTCCTTGGTGGGATTGACCGTCATGTCGTTATCGCGGCTGTTTTCGCCGACGATCATCCCTTCATAAACTTCGTCGTTGTGGGTGACGAACATGTCGGCCCGCTCTTGCAGCGTGTTCAGGCCAAAAGCGTTCGCCTTGCCGCTGACCATCGAGACATAGACCCCGTTGGGCCGCCGGGGAACTTCGCCCGACATCGGCTTGTAGCCGGCATAGCGGTGGTGAATGACGGCGGTTCCCTGGGTGGCGTTGAGCATCCGCGTGCGGAGGCCAATCAGCCCGCGGGCCGGAATCATGAACTTGGCGTGGGTGTATTCGCCCCGGACGTGCATCTCTTCCAGGTCGCCGCGGCGCGGGCCGATCAGTTCCATCACGCTCCCCAGCTTGTCTGACGGAACCTCGATCACCAGCGACTCGAACGGCTCATGCAGTTCGCCGTCGATCTTCTTGGTAATTACCCGCGGCTTGCCGACCGAAAGCTCATACCCTTCGCGGCGCATGTTTTCGATCAGCACCGACAGATGCAGCACGCCCCGGCCGGAAACGGCGAACGCGTCGCTATTTTCGACCTGCTTCACCCGCAACGCGACATTTCGTTCCAACTCCTTCATGAGCCGCTCGCGCAGCTGGCGATTGGTGACGTATTTCCCCTCGCGGCCGGCGAACGGCGAGCTATTGATCGTGAAAATCATCTCCAGCGTCGGCTCATCGACATGCAGCCGCTCCAGCGGCCGGTGATGCTCGCGATGGCAAATCGTGTCCCCAATTTCGACATCCTCGATGCCCACCACCGCGCACACGTCGCCGGCCGTCGCTTCGTTGACGGCGACGCGCCCCAGCTTGTCGAACGTGAAGAGCTGCGTCACTCGCGACTCGGTCACCTTTCCCTCGGCCTTCATCAGGGCGATGGTCTGCCCGACTTTGATGTTCCCCGACTTGATCCGGCCAATGGCGATGCGGCCGACGAATTCGGACCAGTCGAGCGTCGTGCAGAGCATTTGCAGCGGCGCGTCGGGATCGACCTCCGGCCCCGGAATCGCTTCGAGGACCATGTCGAGCAAGGGCTGAATCGAATCGCCGCGCACGGCCGGATCGGTGGTGGCATAGCCTTCGCGGCCGCTGGCAAACAGATACTTGAAGTCTTCCAAATGCTCGTCCGCACCAAGCTCCATGAGCAGGCCAAAGGCCTCGTCGAGCGTGGCGTGCGGCTGGGCGTCGGGGCGGTCGATCTTGTTGATGACGACGATCGGCCGCAGCCCGGCTTCGAGGGCCTTGCTGAGCACGAAGCGGGTTTGCGGCATGGGGCCTTCGGCCGCATCGACGAGGACCACCGCCCCGTCGGCCATGCGGACGACCCGCTCCACCTCGCCGCCGAAATCGGCGTGCCCCGGCGTGTCGATAATGTTGATCTTTACCCCCTTATAGGGGAGGGCAATGTTCTTGGCCAGAATCGTGATGCCGCGCTCGCGTTCCAGGTCGTTGCTGTCGAGCATGCATTCGTGGTCGAGTTCGCTGGCCCGAAACTGGCCGCTTTGCTTGAGAATGCAATCGACCAGCGACGTCTTACCGTGATCGACGTGAGCGATGATGACAATATTGCGAAGGTCCTGGCGGCGCATGGCAATCCGAACGAAATAGGTGGGCGGCGGGTCCGAAGTCCGAAGTTCGAAGTTCAAGGTTCAAAGTTCAATGTCGCAAGGCGTTTCACAACCTTGAATTTTGAACCCGGAACCTGGAACTGATTCCCTCTCCCCCAATTATCCCGGACCGGCGAAAACACGATAGGGGAGTTACTTGCCCTCCCCCTTGCGCCGCAGCATGGGCTGCAGTTCTTCGACGAAGTCGCGCACATCCTTGAACTGCCGATAAACGCTGGCAAAACGGACGAACGCGACCTGATCGAGCTGCGAGAGGCGGGCCATGACCATTTCGCCCACTTTGTGGCTTTCGATTTCGGAATCGGCGGTGGCGAAAATGTCGCTCTCCACCTGGCTGACGACATTGTCGATCTGCGCGTCGCTGATGGGACGCTTCCAGCACGCTTTGGTCAGGCCGGCTTTGATTTTGTCGCGACTGAAGGGCTCGCGCACGCCATTTTTTTTCACAACCTTAATCCCGGTTTCATCCACTTGCTCGTAGGTGGTGAACCGGCGCTTGCAATGCAGGCATTCCCGCCGCCGCCGAATTACCGAGCCATCTTCGCTGGCTCGGCTGTCGCAGACGCGATCGTGGTCGTAGCGGCAGTAGGGGCAGCGCACGGAAGCGGAACTCGGCTCGAGGATGCGGCGGGCAAAACTTCGCTCACTATAGCGAAACGGATGCCGGGGGAGTAAGGCGGTTGCCGCCGCGGGCGCTGCGGCGCTGGGCGAGAAAATGTTGGCAAATCCGCCCGGACCGGCGATACACTGGCGACGGGAGGAACGGGCGATGGACGAACTGAATCGATTTCTGGCCGAGCATAGCCGCCTGACGCGGCGCTTCTTTTTGCGGGCGGGGGTGGCGGGAACCGCCACGGCTGGCTGGCTTGCCAAGTCCGGCAAGGGGGCCGACTCGATCCGCGCGCCCGAGCTCGCCGAGGCGATTGCCAGGCTCGAAACCTTGTTTACCTTGCCGGCCGATTTTCGCGATGTCTCGCGCGGCAAGCCCCTGCCGCATTCGCTGCCGGACGAGAAGAAAACCGAGGTAGGCCTGACGCGCGAAACCTGGAAGCTGGAAGTTGTTTCCGATCCCGAAAATCCGGCCAAGATCGGCAATCCGCTCTCGAAGGAAGCGGGGACGGCACTCGATTTTGCCGGCCTGTTGGCCCTTGGCGAAAAGCATGCAGTTCGCTTTCCGAAGGTGATGACCTGCCTCAACATCGGCTGCCCGCTGGGGATGGGCATTTGGGAAGGAGTGCCGCTCCGCGAGGTGCTGTGGCTGACGAAGCCGCGGGAGGATGTCCGCCGCGTCTTTTACTATGGTTATCACAACGACGACGAAAAGCAGATGTTTCGCAGTTCGCTCCCCGTCGGCCGCATCCTCGAAGACCCCTACGACCTGCCGCCGGTCATTCTCTGCTACAAGCTGAACGGCCAGTGGCTCGATGGCAAGCGCGGCGGTCCAGCGCGGGTCGTCGTGCCGGAGCATTACGGCTTCAAGTCGATCAAGTGGCTGTCGCACATCGTGCTGACGAACCTGGCGCATGCCAACGACACCTACGCCAGCGGCAACAACGACCTCGACAGCCCGCTCAAGTCGTTTTCGGCGACGCTCTCCGTTCCCAAGGAAACGACCGCCAATACGCCGCTGCCGATCACCGGCTATGCCCAGGTGGGCATTTCGGGGCTGTCGAAAGTGCAAGTCTGGATCACGGCAGCGGGGAAGGAGTGGCCGGTGGAGGATAAGTATTTTTCCACCGCCCCCTGGGTCGATGCCGAGATTCTCGCTCCGCCATCGAAATGGGGAGGGGGCCTGGCGGACGACCGCATTCCCGCCGGCACGCTGGGCTTCGATGCGGCGGGCCAGCCGCGCAGTTGGCCGATGCGCCTCGGCAAGGTTCATTGGGCCGCCCTGTGGCCCGGCCTGCCTGCCGGCGAATATCTGCTCCGCAGCCGCACCGTCGATGAAAAGGGGATCCCCCAGCCGCTGCCGCGTCCGTTTCGCAAATCAGGTCACGCGGCCATTGAGACGGTGAACATCACGGTGCAGGGGTGAGCAGGGGACGAATCACCCCACCAGGTAGCGCTTCGTTTCCGGCTTGAGCCACTCAATCAAGAGAAAGATGCAGGGCAAGATCGTGCAGCCGCCGGTCAGGCCGATGCCAATGGTGACAAAGCCGAGCATCCAGGCGAACTTGGAGCGCGGCCAGAGCGCGCCGGCCGCGAAGAGCAACGTCAGCGGCACTCCGATCAACGGCAGGAAAATTCCCATGAAGAGGAGCTGGAATTTCTCCTCCGTATCGGACGCGATCTCGTCGGCAAACAGGAAGAGGCATACGCCGCCGATCACACACCCGACATAGAGCAGGGCCATCCCCCAGCAATAGACCTTGTACCAGAGCCACACCGTCGGCTCGGTGGCCGGCGGCAGCACCAGTTGAGCCACCGGGAGCGGCTGCGGATAGGTCGGCGGACGGTAGGGGTTTTCGGACATGGTTCAAAGTAGGCTGCATACTCGCGAACTAGGACGGATGATAGAACATAGAGCGTGAAGATTGGGAAGCGGGAGCGGAATCATGGGAAAACTGGCGGTCGAACTGGACCAAGCGATGAATCGCGTGGACTCCGAAACGGCCGCGCTTCTGGAGCGGTGGGTTCGCGAGGCGCTGGCGCTGGCCGCGTTGCGGGTCGCTCAGCAGCATTCGCGCACCGATTCGCTTGGTTATCCGTTGGGATATTTTGAAGCAACGGCGGGGAGCTTCGCCGATGAGACGTTGGAGGAGCCAGCGGATTTGCCAGATGAGCCGCGAGAGCCATGGTGATGGCATTCCTGCTGGATACCAACGCGTGGATTCATTACCTCAAGGGAACATCGACTTCCATTGCCGACCGACCTCGGACGACACCCACGACCGAAGACACGCCTGGTGCATTTCGCTCCGCGCAGGCACCCTACCAATCTTCCGTGCAGCGCCGTGTTCCAGTCCGAAGCTGCTGGCTTATGAGACCATAACCCAGCCACGCAGCCGATTCCGGCAGAACTTTTTTTGGGAATCCTTTGGCTCCGTAAGTCGTTGAGGCGATGGCACTTGCGTAGTGTTTGTCGCTGGCGATGCTGGCGCGG
>JANRLS010000057.1:0-15052 GCA_033762315.1 Pirellulaceae bacterium | reverse complement strand
ACCCCTTCGTTCGCCGCTTTCGCGACCTTGCCATGCCAACCACCCTCACTCAGCAGCTCATTCGCGTCGGCCACAGCCCGGATCCGGACGACGCCTTCATGTTCTACGCCTTGGCAAAGGACCAACTCGATACCGGCCGGTTTCGCTTCGAGCATGAGCTGGTCGATATCGAAACACTCAACCGCCGCGCCTTCGCGGGCGAGCTGGAGCTGACCGCCCTCAGCCTCCATGCCTATGCTTATCTGGCCGATAAGTACCTGCTCTGCACTTGCGGGGCGAGCATGGGGGATGGCTACGGCCCGATGGTCGTCACCCGCGAGCCGGGGACCATCGATTCGCTCCGGGGCCGAACCATCGCCGTGCCGGGGACGCTGACGACCGCGTTTCTCGCCCTCTCGATGTGCCTGGGCAAAGATCGCTTCCGGCATGTCGTGGTCCCGTTCGACCAGATTCTTGATGTGGTCGAAGCGGGCAGCTTTCAAGGCCAGCCAATCGACGCGGGCCTGATCATCCACGAGGGGCAACTCACCTTCCGCGAGCAAAACTTGCACCTCGTCGTCGATCTGGGCCGCTGGTGGATGGACGAAACGGGCCTCCCCTTGCCGCTGGGGGCCAACGGCATTCGCCGCGATTTAGGCCCCGAGGCAATCGCCGAAATCAACCGCCTGCTCAAGGAAAGCATTGCCTTTGGCCTGGCGCACCGCCGCGATGCTCTCGCCCATGCCGAGGTATATGGCCGTGGGCTCGACCACGCCAAAGCCGATCAGTTCGTCGGGATGTACGTCAACGACTGGACCCTCGATTTCGGCCCCCGCGGCCGCGAGGCGGTGCGCGTGCTGCTGGCTCGCGGCCACGCGGCCGGCATCATTCCCAAGCTGGTCGAACCGGAGTTCGTCGCCTAAAGTAAAGGCATGGAAGCTCCCCCGCCGCCGACCAAGCCTGAACGAGAGCCCGCCCCCAGCGGCAATTGGTGGTCGATCCCGCTCCTGGGCCTCTTTGCCTTCGGCGTGGCGACCCTGCTCACCTTTCTCACCCTCGGCTGGTTCGGGCCCATCGTGCTGTTGGGCTTCGCCATTTTCGGCATTATCGGGCTGCAATATCTGCTCTGGGGGTGGTGGTTCGAGCGGATTTATCGCTCGAACCTGCCGCCCGAGGGAAGCGAGCGGGACGTTTGATTGGTTTTGCCGTGGGGCGATGCGTGACCTAGATACTCCTGTCCCTGCGCACCCTGGTTGCAATTGCGCGCCCAGTGCGTCTGGCGACAATCGTATCGAATCCGCCGATTGTGCCGGTTCTGGGGCTGGTCGGCCTTTCCGCGAGAACTCCATGCTCACTCCCCGGCAACTTCACGAAGCGCTCGCCCATTATCGCCGCAGCCTCGCCCGCTATTGGCGGCTGTCGCTGGGGGCGTTTTGCGCGGTGCTGCTCGTCACGGCCGTCGGGCTAATGCTCATGCCGCGAACTTACCAGTCCGAGGCGCGGCTCTTCGTTCGGTTTGGCCGTGAAAACAACCTCGACCCGACGGCCACGACCGGACAGGTGGTCACGGTCAACGAAACCCGCGAAAGCGAACTGAATTCACTTCTGGAGGTCCTCAAAAGTCGGGCGATTCTCGATAAGCTCGTCGATTCGCTGGGGCCCGATTTCATCTTGAGCGGCCGGGTCGATCCGGTGCGTGCTCAGTCGGCGGAACGACCTCCCGCCGAGCGCCTCGCCGAACCGCAGATGGTGCAACCCTCGCGCGCTCACCAGCAAGCGATCTCCAGCCTGGAGAAAATGCTCGAGATTTTCGTTCCCCGCAAAAGCAACATCATCATGGTGAGTTGCCAGGGGCGCTCGCCGGAGCAAGCCCAGACCATCGTCAATCGCCTGGTCGAGATCTATCTCGACGAGCACGTCCGCGTCCACCAAACCCCCGGCTCGTATGAATTCTTCGCCGAGCAAACGAGCCGCTCCAAAGAGCAATGGGAAAACGCCTCCGAGAAGCTGCGGGCCGAGAAAAACCGCCTCGGAATCGTGACTCTCGACGGCAAGCGGCTGCAATTGCAGGCCGAATTGGCCGACAACGAAACGAAGCAACTGGCCAATCAGGCCGAACTTTCGGCATCCGAGGCCAAAATTGCCTCACTCGAAGCGCTCATTGCAAAACTTCCCGCGACGGTGGTCACGCAGCAATCGCAGGCGCAGAACATGGCCTTCGACAACATGCGCGGCACCCTCTTCAATCTCGAATCCCGCGAGCAAGAGCTGGCCGCCAAGATGAACCCCAACCATCCGCAGCTCATCGCCATTCGCGAGCAAATCGCCGAGTTGCGACGCACGATCACCGAGCAGCCGCAGCAGCGCGTCCACGCCACCGAAGCGGTCAATCCCGCCCGGCAAAGCCTGGAGCTCGCCCTGCTGACCGAGCGTTCGCAGGCCGATGGGCTGCGCGGCCGCGCCGATTCGCTGGTCGCTTTGCGGGGTCGATTGCAGGCCGACCTTGAATCGCTGAACGCCAACGAAACAGCCTTTGCTCTGCTGCAACAAGAGGTCGATCAGGCCGAATCGCGGCATGTGGCCTATGCCGAGAAACTGGAACAAGCCCGGCTCAACCGCTCGCTCGACGAAGAGCGCATCTCCAGCCTCAGCCTGGTGCAACCCGCCAGCTATGCCGCCAAGCCGAGCGGACCGCGACGGCTGTATGTGCTCGCGGCCGGGCTGCTCTTGGCGCTGATGACTGCCGCGGGCCTGCCCCTGGCGGGCACCTGGCTTAATCCGACCCTGGAAAGCGCCGCAGAGCTTGCCCAACTGCTCGAGTTGCCGCTAGTGGGGAATTTGCCGGCGCGGCCGGCATTGGCGGCGTAATCGGCGGCGCGCTCCTTTCCCCCGCTGTCCCGCGGTCTTCCGGTCGAGCCATGACCTAGGTTTGAGGGCAGTTCCCGCGCGCTTATCACGGACACCGCCATGTCAAACCTGCCGCAAGATCGTCACGACCATGCTCAGCCCTCCGCCGCGCGGGTTCCCCGCGGCAAAACCCGCCGCATCGGCACCGCCCAGCGGATGCTCGCCGCCGCCGCCACCACGCTCAGCGCCGTCTTCGGCCCGCGCGAGCCAAGGTCATTCGGCATTTTGATGTACCACCGAGTGACGAACGTTCTCCCCGGCCTCCCCGCTCCGACGTGGAATGTCACTCCCGAGCATTTCGAGGCGCAGCTGACCGGTCTTTTGCAACGTGGCTTTCGGGCCCGCCCCTTGCGCGACCTGCTCGACCTGCATCGCCGCGGCCAGCCAATTTCGCCCGGCACGTTCGTCGTTACGTTCGACGACGCCTATGGCAACGTCTTCCTGAACGCCTTTCCGATCCTCCAAAAGCTACAGATTCCCGCGACGCTTTTCCTGGCCACCGCCTATCTCGACCTCGTCCAGCCCTTTCCCAGCGACGATTGGTCCGCTGCCGGCACCCCGGCAGCGCCGGTCGATAGCTGGCGGCCGCTCACCACCGCCGAGTGCCTCGAAATGCAAGCCAGCGGCCTCGTGGAACTGGCGGCGCACACCCACACGCACGCCGATTTTCGCACTCGGCCCGACGACCTGCTTCTCGACCTCATGACCAATCAAGCGGTCCTCCGGGAGAAATTTGGGGTCGAAAACGCCACGTTCGCCTTTCCCTACGGCACCAAGTCGGATGGTTTTTCGTGCCCCGTGCTCGCCGCGGTCGTCAAGGCGGCGGACCTCTCGTGCGCGCTGACGACCGAGGGACAACTCGTCCGGCCGGGAGACGATCCTTTCGACTGGGGCCGTTTCGCCGCCGAAGACCACGACACGGCCGCCACGCTCGCCGCCAAGCTGGATGGCTGGCATACGGCGGTCCGCTGGTTGGGACTGCGCGTTCTCGGACGGCCGACCTACTCCCCCGCATCCCCTAGCACGAAGGTTCCGGCGTGACACTCCTGGCCACTCCAACTTCCGCCGGCAAATTGCCCAGGCTCGCGCGCGGCGCGTGGCGCGTGCTGGCGCGCTTGGCGAACGACTCGCTGCTCCAAAAGAGTGTCTTGTCGATCTTCGACCAAGCGGTCGTCAGCGGCACGAGCTTCCTCACCAGCGTGGTCCTGGGCCGGCTCGTCACGAAAGAAGACCTGGGGGTCTATTACCTCGCGATCAGCATCGTCTTTTTCGTGCGCGGGATTCAAGAGCAGCTGGTTTCGGCTCCGTACATGATCTATTCCAGCCGCCGCGAAGGGGCCGCCTTGCAGCGGTTTGCCGGCAGCGCGCTGGTTCACGAGTGCGTGGTTGTTCTCGCCGCTTGCGCGGTGCTTACGGCGGCGGCACTTCTCCATCTGCTGCCGGCGGGGCTCGATGGCGCGGCGGGAATCCTCATCGGGTCGCTGCCGCTTTTGCTGCTACGCGATTTCATCCGGCAGATGTCGTTCGCCGACCTGAATATGCGGGCCGCGATCGCCTTGGATGTCACCGTCGCGACCCTGCAACTGGGTGGAATCGCTATGCTGGCCTCGCGCGGGTGGCTCACGGTCGGTCTTACTTTTGGAATTCTGGCTTTGTCCTGCGCCGTTCCAGTCGCCGTATGGCTCCTGGTTCGTGGCCGCAGGATGTTGTTCGGTTGGCATTCCGCGGTCGCCGATTTTCGCCACAATTGGCCCTTCGCCCGCTGGGCGCTGGCCACGCAGCTGCTCGCCTGCACCACCCCCTACCTCATGCCCTGGGTCGTCGCCCTGACCCATAGCGAAGCCGAAACCGGCACGCTCGGCGCCTGCACCACGCTCGTCGGCCTCGCGAACATGGTGATGATGGGGCTGTGCAATTTTCTCGGCCCCAAGGCGACCCGCGCCTTCTCGGCCGGCGGGGTCGCTGCGCTGTGGAGCGTTCTCACCAAAGCCGCGATGCTTTTTACCAGCACCCTCGGCCTGATCTGCCTCGCCGGCTTCATATTTGGCGAGCAACTGACGACCTGGGTCTATGGCGAGCAATTCGCGGGCACCGGACTCTTGGTCGGCGTGCTGTCGCTCAGCGTGCTGGCCAATAGCCTGGGGGTGATGGCCGGCAACGGCCTCTGGGCGATGGAGCGGCCGAGCGCGAATTTCGTCGCCGATTTGCTGTCGCTTCTCGTCACGATTGTCGCCACGGTGACGCTCGTGCCCCTGTGGGGACCGCTCGGCGCGGCCCTCGCCACTTTGGCCGGCACGGTCTCCGACGCGATATTGCGAGTCCTCGTCCTCCGGCGAACGATGCGCGAAGTGAGCCTCGCCGCGGGAGGTGCCCCATGAGCACCCCCCCACTTGCCACCTGGCAATCGCTGTCGCCGCCAATCGCCGCCGCGCAGTCCGCGCGGGGCAGCTCCCGCTGGGCGCTCGCGCTCGTCGCGGTCCTCATCGGCCTGGCGTTCTTCTTCACCGAACACGCCCTCGATATTTCGCTGGCCGACGCCTACACGCAAACCGCCGACGAAATGGAGGTCACCGCGCTCGGCGGCAACGGCCTGCGGCGGATCATTTTTCTCGGCATTGCCGGCTTGGGCCTTTGGCTGGTGGCGACCGCGCGCAATCAGCCACTCCGCGTCCATTGGCCGCTAGCGGGCGCGATCGGCGGCTATCTCGCGATTTCGGTGGCCAGCTACCTCTGGTCGGTTGATCGCGGGCTCTGCCTGCGGCGGCTGATCGTGATCGCCTGCTGCACCTTGGCGGCCTTGGGAATTGCCCGGCGGTTTACGATGCGCGAGCTGTGCCTCTTGGTCGTGGCCACGATCGGCCCCTTGACGCTGATCGGCGTGCTGGCCGAGCTGCGCCTCGGCACGTTTCGCCCCTGGTCGGGCGACTATCGCTTTTCCGGATCGGTCCATCCGAACACGCAAGGGATGTACTTGACGACGCTCGCGCTGGCCAGCCTGGGGCTCGCCCGCTCGGCCCTGCGGGGGCGAACGCTCTTCTGGACGATCTTCGCGGCGAGCTTCGTGCTGCTCATCCTCACCAAGTCGCGCACCGGAACCGCCGCGACGATGGTCGCCTTCGGCGTCGTGTTTTTGCTGCAAACTTCGGCTTCCTTCAAGCTGACTGTGGGAATTTTGCTTGCCGGAGCAAGCGTGCTTGCCGCGTGGCTTGTCATGCTTTGCGGCATCGATCCGCTGGTCGATTTTTATGATGCTCTGCTGCTGGGCCGGGCGGAAGAATCGGACACCCTCAGCGGCCGGGCCTTCATTTGGCCCGCCGTGGGGCACTACATCGCCCAGCGTCCATGGCTGGGGTATGGCTACGAATCGTTCTGGAATCCGGGGCAGATCGATGTCATTTCCGACCAGCTCGGCTGGGGTCTGCGCGAAGCCCACAACGGCTATCTCGACGTACTTCTTTCAACGGGGATCGTCGGGCTGACCTGCGCGGTCGCGGCGATCTCCCTCGGCTTCGTGGCCGCCGTGCGGGGAAGTGTTTCGCTGCGCGACCCGGCCTACGCATTGCCCGTGGGACTACTCGTGTTTGGCGTGCTTTCGTCCTGCATGGAATCGGGGATGGTGAATGTGATGTTCCCGCCGTTTCTGTTGGCCTGCTCCCTGCTGCGGATGGCCCTCTTTGCCGAGCAGGCCGCCCCGTCTTTACCACGGACTAATGACCGATGACTACTGACAATTCGCCCGACATCAGCATCGTTGTTTGCACCTTCAACCGGGCCGAAATGCTGCAGGGTGCCCTGGCGAGCCTCGCGAATCTCGCGACCGATGGCCGCTTCACCTACGAAATCGTGGTGATTGACAATGCCTCGCCCGACCACACTGCGCAGGTCATCGCCGCCGCCGCCGGGCAGTCGCAAGCACCGCTGCGCGGGGCTTATGAGCCGAAACAGGGGATCGTCGCGGCCCGCAATCGGGGACTGAAAGAGGCCCGCGGCCGCTGGATCGCGTTTTTCGATGACGATCAAATCGCCGATCCGCGCTGGCTGGCCGAACTGTTCGCCCTCGCCACCGCCAAGCAGTGCCGCTGCGTCGGTGGAGCCGTCTATTTGCAACTGCCGAAAGGTTGCTCGCGCCAGCTGGCCCCTACCGTGCGCATGATCCTGGGGGAATCGATCTGGTCCGACCAGCCGCTACGCTATGGGGGCCGCATCACTCCCGGCTGCGGCAATTTGATGGTCGAGCGAAGCGTCTTCGCCGAAGTTGGCGGCTTTGACGACGCAGTCGGTGGCCGCGGCGAAGATACCGACCTCTTTCGCCGGATCGACCGGGCCGGCATCGAAGCGTGGTTCGCTCCGGGGGGGATCATTCACCATGTGACGCCGGCCGTAAGGCTGACCGATCCGTACCTGCTCAAGATCGCCCGCTATATGGGGGACGAGATCGCCGGCCACCAGCGGCGTGCCCTCGGCGGCGCGCGGTTCGCCACGCGGTGGCTGCTCAAAGCCGCGCGACATATCGGCTGGTATTGGCCCCGCTATCTGCTGGCCCGCCTGGGCAACGGCGAGGCGGCCCTCGGCTGGCGCTGCCAACTGGCCATCTCCGGCAGCTACCTGCGCCGCGGATGGCGCGATCTTTGGCCCCAGCCGGCAATCGTCCAGCCGACGACCGCACAGCCGGCAATCGCCTCCCACCAGCCCGCGAAAGCCCTATGAAAATCAGCTCCATTCCGGCCCACGAATTGTCGCCCGACCTGGTCGAGCGATGGCGTGAAGTGCTGCGCTCGGCACCCCAATTCGGTAGCCCCTATTTTCGGCCCGAGTTCGTGCAGGCGGTGGCCGCCTGCCGCGATAACGTGGAAGTTGGCCTGCTCGAAGAAAACGCCGCGGTGGTAGGCTTTTTTCCGTTTCAGCGCGGCCGCTGGAACGTCGCCCAACCGGTCGGCTTGCCGCTTTCGGATTTTCAGGGGGTCATCGCCTCGGAAAATACCGCGTGGCGCGTCAACGAATTGCTCGCCGGCTGCCGGCTGGCGGCGTGCGAGTTCGATCATCAGTTGGCGTCGCAAAGCCAATGGGAACCCTTTCAGACCCGCGTCGCTCCCTCGCCGTGGCTCGACTTAGCGGCCGGCTTCGAGGGGTATCTGGCCCAGCGCAAAGCGGCCGGTGCCCGGTCAGTGAGCGAGACGCTCCGCAAGGCCCGCAAGCTGGAACGCGAAGCGGCCGAGTTGCGCTTCGAGTGGCAAACGGCCGACGAAACCGCGTGGCCGAAGCTGATCGAGTGGAAGTCGGCCCAATATCGCCGGTCGGGGGTGTTCAACCTGTTCAGCGAACCGTGGGTGCTGCTCTTGCTCGACCGGCTGCGCAGCCTCGACACGCCGGAATTTGCCGGCCGGCTCAGCGTGCTGTGGGCCGATGGCAAGCCGCTGGCGGTGCATTTTGGCCTGGCTAGCGGCGGCGTGCTGCACTACTGGTTTCCGACTTACGATCCCGAGCAGACGCGCGGCTCGCCGGGGCTGGTGCTGCTGCTAAAGCTGGCCGAAGCGGCCGCCGCACGCGGCATTCGCCGGCTCGATTTGGGTAAGGGGCCCGAAGAATACAAGCAGAGCTTTGCCAGCGGGGCGACTCTTGTCGCCGAAGGCTGTGCCGATCTGCGACCCCTTGCCGCCACGTTGCGCGGCGGTTGGCGGCAGGCCCGCGAATGGGTGCGCAACTCGCCGCTCAAAACTCCCGCCAAGATGCCCCTTCGCTGGTTGCGGCGGATGCGCGAATGGCTGGCACCGCAACAGACTCCGACTTCCTCACACCCGTAAACACCATGACCAACCTTCGCCTCGCCAAACCTTCCGAGCTTTCCGCTGCCGATTGGCAGTTGTGGAGCGAGCTGCAAGCGGCGAACCCGCTGCTCGAAAGCCCATATTTTCGGCCGGAATTCACGCAGGCGGTCGCGGCGGTGCGCGACGATGTGGAAATTGGCCTGCTCCAATCGGGCGGCCAAATCGCCGGATTCTTCCCGTTCCAGCGCGGCAGCCTGAACCTCGGCAAGCCGGTCGGTGGGAAACTCTCGGACTATCACGGCATCATCGCGCCGGCCGACGCGCCGCTCCAGCCCACCGAGCTAATCGGCGGCTGCCGGCTGGCCGGTTGGGATTTCGATCATCTCGTCGCTCAGCCGGCGTTCGATCCGTTCGTTAGCGTCCGCGAGGAATCCCCTTATCTCGACTTATCGCAAGGGTACGAGGCGTACTGCAAGGCCCGCAAAGCCGCCGGGTCGGATGTCGTCGCCAAAACGAACCAAAAGGCCCGCAAATGCGAGCGCGAAGTCGGGCCGTTGACTTTTGAATTCGATTGCCGCGACGACGGCTTGTTCCAGCAACTTCGCGCGTGGAAATCGGCGCAGTACGAGCGGACCGGCCTGGCCGACGTGTTCGCATTCCCGTGGACCGTCAAGCTGCTCGATCAACTGCGGCAGAACCAGACTGACGGGCTATCGTGCCCGCTGTCGGTGCTTCGCTGCGGCGACCGGCCGGCGTGCATCGCCCTGTCGCTGGTCAGCGGCAGCGTGCTGCATTGCTGGTTCATCGCCTACGAGCCGGAGCTCGCGCCGTATTCGCCGGGGCAAACGTTTTTCCTCCGCCTGGCCGAAGCGGCGGCGGGGCGGGGAATTCGCAAAATCGACCTGGGCAAGGGGGACGAGCGCTACAAGTGGAGCCTCGCCTCGGCGGGGATCCCGGTGTGGGAAGGAACCGTCGGAAGCAAATCGCTGCCGCTACTCTTGCGCAGCGTCTGGCGGCAAACGCGCGACTGGGTGAACAACTCGGCCCTGCGGAAGACGACCGAACTACCCGCCCGCCTTATCAAGCCGATCCGGAATTGGTTGGCGTATCACTAATGTAGTCCGCTCGCTCCGTCGAGCGGATATCGTTCCATTCTCGATAGTCGCTGATATTCATGTTGATCCTCGACATCCTTCTGACTCTCCTCGCCGCCGTCTTGGCCGTGCCCATCGGCCTGTTCGCGCTTGAGGTGCTCCTATCGCTGTTTGGCTATGCCCGGAAGCCTTCGGCTGTGACGACGGCTCCCTCCCAACTCGCCATCCTGATCCCCGCCCACAACGAATCCGCCGTCATCGCTCGCACGCTCCAAACGCTGCTGCCGACGATTCCCGCCGGCAGCCGGGTGCTTGTCGTCGCCGACAACTGCACCGACGAAACCGCCGCGATTGCCCGCGACTTGGGGGCCGAAGCGATCGAACGGTTTGACGCCAAACTCCGCGGCAAGGGCTTTGCCCTCGATTTCGGCCTGCAACACCTGGCCCAGAATCCACCTGCTGCAGTCGTCTTCCTCGATGCCGATTGTCAGGTCAGCCCCGATACGGTCCGCCTGCTCGGCGACACGGCGGTGGCGACTGGCCGGCCCGTGCAAGGGCTGAATCTGTGCGATCCCGATCCGTGCGGCGGCGTCCTGCAGGCGGTTTCGGGGCTGGCCTTCCGCTTTAAGAACCTCGTCCGCACGCTCGGCCTGACGCGACTCGCCGGCATGAGCTACCTGACCGGTACCGGCATGGCGATGCCGTGGCCGCTGGTAAAGCAGGCCAAGCTGGCGAGCGGCAATGTCGTCGAAGACATGCAGCTTGGGATCGACCTCGCTCTTGCCGGCCACAAGCCGCTGTTTTTGCCGGCGGCCCGCGTCGATAGCCCGCTGCCGCAACAACGGGGCGCGGCCAAGACGCAGCGCACCCGCTGGGAACATGGGCATCTGAAAACACTGCTGACTCAAGTGCCTCGGCTCTTGGGCCTGGCGCTTCGCCACTGCCGCCTCGATCTGGCTTGGCTCGCGCTCGATCTGGCGATCCCGCCGCTCTCGCTGCTGGTTCTGACCTGGGCTACCGCGTGGCTCGTCACGCTGGCCTGCTGGCTGTGCGGCACGAGCCCGCTGCCTCTGCTGATTCTGACGGCCCTCGGAGCAATCCTTGCTGGCTCCGTGCTGATTGGCTGGGCCGCCTGGTGCCGCCAGCAGGTTCCGCTCCGGGCGCTGTTGGTCGCGCCCGCCTATGCCCTGTGGAAACTGCCCATCTATGCCGCCTTCCTGCTCCGCCGGCAACGCGACTGGGTCCGCACCCAGCGCGACGCCACCACTAGCCCTAGTCCCTAGCCCTTCCTCCTCACTTCACCAGCGGCCCCAAGACCTTCTCCATCGCCTCGGCTTGTCGCATGAAGCCGAGGTCGTTGGGGTGCGAGCTATCGACGGTCCCTTCGTCGTCGTCACCCAGGAGGTGCTCGCCGGGAATGTAGTGCAACCCTTTCACGCCGGCGGCAAGCAGCTTCTCATATTCGGCCTTGAGCGCGGCCCGGCTGGTGTCGTTCCGCTGCCGTTTGGAGGGGTTGATGTGCGAATCGCCGTAGGTCCGGTCCTCGACCAGGATGATCGGCGTGTTCGGGTGGCTCTTGCGGAGCAGCGTGACAAGCGGGCCGGTCCGCTCGGTCACTTCGGCCGCACCCATGTTCGGCAGGCAGTCGATCACGTACATCTCGGCCTCGATTTCGGCGATCAACTCGACCACTTCCTTCTCCATCCGGCCGTTGCCCGAGAAGCCCAGGTTGATGACCGGCCGGTTCAGGTGCCGGCCGAGAATCGCCGTGTGGACCATGCCCGGCCGCGAGGCGCAGGCCCCGTGCGTGATGCTGGTGCCGTAGAAAATGATCGGCTTGGCAGCGGAAGCTTCGCGGGGAAGGGGCGAGATCGAGTTGCCTTTCGCCACGCCGACTTCGACGCTCGATACGCCGTTGTAGAGCGGCAAATACAATAGCCACTCCCGCTTTCCCACCGGCAACCCCGCGATTAGGGCGGCATTGTTCGTCTGAACCGTCGGCCGGCCATTGGCAACCCACCGCCAGCCCTGATCGGTATTCACATACAGATCGACACCGCTGACACCGGTGGCCGGCATGTGGGGCATCGCCAGGTTGGCCTTCGTCAGCGTCCAGCGGCAATGCACAGTCGGCGAATCGGTGACAAATCGCACCGCCATGCCAGCCGAATCGCGCGACAGATTCCAGACCGCGTCGCGAACCTTCCCTTCGGCCTTGGCCGGCAGGCGGTCGTAAGGAGCCTTCACATCTTTCCAGCCCTGCCCTTCGAGGCCGAGCTCGCGGATGTCGTACCAAACCAGCGGGCCTTCCTCCTTGCCTTTGGCGGGATCAAGCGGGGGGGCAGCAAGCAATAGCGCGGGCACGAGCCCCAGAAACGCGACGACTACAAACCGAAGGTGGATCGTCATGACAAGCTCCTTTGCCGCCAAAATGACGGATCGAGCGTTCGCTTGCAACCCTTGGTGTTGCCGCGCGAACTGCCGAGTCGCCCCACTTTTCCAACCGGCCGCGCCGTGGGGCAGGCGCGCCGCCTGTCACGTTCCCTGCTCCCCAAATCGTTCGACGGACATCGCACCGTTCGCCGGGCCCTCTCTCGCGGAGCTCGCTTTGGCCGGAACGCCGACATTGCCCTAGCCGTGCGGCCCATTCGGCACTTCGGGCGTCGTCATGACACGGTAACGGGCGTGACGTTCGGTGAAGGGATGCGAATCACAAAAGCCATTCAGGTCGCTGGGCGGCGCTTCTACGACACACAGGGCGACCGACCCTTCCGGAAGTGCCCAGGCGCCGTTGTCGCACCCATACCTCGCGAACAAGACGCCGAAGCGCCCCTTGTGTCCTGGCAGGTCGATCGCCTCGTCAAACTCGACCAGCGCGGCCGGCGTCAGGTGCTCCCCCTGGCGCTCGAAACGAACGAACCTCGCTCGGCGGCATTCCCGGCCACTCAGCCAACTGGGGCGATTGTCGGCCGCATAAAAATAATCGTCGGCGAGCAGTTCCAGGCACATCCCGGGGTGCAGCGGCGAATTCTGCCGGACGTGTTCAAAGTTCCTGCTCAGCGCTTGATTCCGCACGAATGCCTGGACCGGCACAACGCTCTCGCGCACCCTTTCGCTGCCATGGTCCGCCAGAGCGCCGAGGATCGCCTGTTTCTCCTCAGCGGGAAATTTTTCCAGGGCCTCCAGCATGGAATAAAAAAATTCAGAGCGAGTGATCGCTTCCCTTTCCAGAAATCTGACCAGCCGATCCACCGCGGGCGGCCAGGTTGGCTTGCCAGCCGCACCCGAAACAGGCACCGCCGGTCGTTGGTCGCTCATGACAGAAACTCCGCAACAGCCGGTTGCCAACTCACCCGCACGGGCGGGGGGTGTTCATCATCTTGCCTCCCCCAAGCCCAGCTTGCAAGTCAGCTCGGCTGCCCGCAGCGGCCGGGTTGTGAGTACACAAGGCCAGCCACCCGCCGCAACCTCTTGGCAGACCGATCGTGCCGCTTCGCTCAGGCAAATAGCGACGGCCCCGGCTTATCAATCAATCGTCTTCTTCGGCGCGGGAATGACGACGGCATTAGGGTTGGGTGGCGGAGGCTTTTCGAGCTGGTTCACTTTGAAATCGTAGATGACCTCGGTCAAAAACGGATTGCCAGTCATTTCCCAGCCGGCAGGTACGCCGATGCCGTCGCAAACCTCGCGGGCGGCCAGATAGGTTTCGAACGAGTCCTTATGGACCAGGAACCAGGCCACCCCCTTGGGATTGCGCTTCAGCACCCGCAAAAAGTTGGAAAACTGCGAATTGTTAGCGGCCAACTCCGGGATGGTTTCGCCGGCGCTCGGCTTGGGTTTGATCTCCATCCGCAACCGGTCCGAGGTGCGCACGACCGGAAAATTCAGGTCGAAGCTGACGTTCCCCAGTTTCCGCTTGTTGAGCAGGGCAGCGGTTTTTTCGTGGTCGTAGATGCTGGTGTCTTTGCCTCCAGTGATCGGCCCCGCGGTATGGACAAGCGCCTGTCGCGACTTGTTGAACTGGTACAGCGCGATCTTCTTCATCAGGGCGGTGTCGATCAAATAGACGCGGCCATTGGCGCACAGGATGCGCACCAATTGGGCTTCCGCCGGAATTTCGCGGGCGGCCGGCATCCGCACTACTTTGGCCGGCGGCTCTTCGGTGACGGGCTTTTGGTCGAGTAGCCCTTTGAGCATCTCGCGTTCGTCAATCAGCTTGGCCATGGCCATTTTCTCAACCTGCACCTGCTTTCGCTTTTCCTCGAGCTGCTTCTCCAGCTTTTCAATATCGAGCAGGTTGACGGTGGATTTGGAGAGCGTGGTTTCGTAGTGCTTGATGTTGTCTTGCTGGGTCTGAATCTGGGCGACAATTTGTTTATCGACCGGCGGCTTCTTGGCAAGCTCAGCCTTGGCGAGTTCGACCTGTTTTTTCTGCTCGGCCGCGTTCTGCTGGACCGCTTCCACCTGCTGCTGGGTCACTTCGGGCAGTTTCGACTGGATGTCATTGATGGTGTTGTTGACCTTGAGCTGCACGATAATCAGCACCATGAGCAACGTGCCGACCACGTCGGTCATGTTGTCCATCATCACGTCCATGTTCACGGCGTCGTCCAGGCCGCCGTCGGGAGATCGTTTGCTCATGGGGCCATGAACCTCTCGAATTGGGCCAGATCAATCGCCCCCTTGCTGGGAATGGGGAGCTTGCCGGTCTTCACATTGAAGGTCGCTTCTGCCCAGCCGGCGGCCCGCGTATAGCTCGACCAGCCGTCGTCGCGAATCAAAAACACGAGCGTCGCGCCGGGCTGAGCAGCGATCTTTTGCAGGAATTCGTCGTATTCCTTGTCGGTGCCGATCGAGCCGGAGGTGATCCGTTTTTTGTCGGTTTTATTCTTATAAAGCGTCAAGGCGCCGGCGGTGGCCTCGGCAAAAAACAGGTTGCCCCCTTGCGCCAAGCCGCTGCCGCCGGGCTGCACAACCACCTTGGGCAGCAGATCCTTGGGGTCTTTGTTGCGGGCCGCCAGTTCTTTCTTGAGCTGCTCAATCTCTTTGGCAATTGGCGGCTTTTCCTTGGCCATTTCGGCCAATTGCATAATCGCCAGTTCCAGCTCCTTTTGCAGTTCGCGGTTCACTTTGTCGCTGTTCTGCGTGGCCTCCAGCCGCAACTTCAGCTTGATTCGCTTCTCTTCCAACTCGTCGCGGTACTTCTCTTGCTGAGCTTTGTCGTCTTCCAGCTGCTTGATCTGCTGTTTGATCTTCTCCAATTCTTCCTGATGAGCCTCGATTTCCTCCTCGGCTTTGACGAACTCC
>JANRLS010000056.1:0-17274 GCA_033762315.1 Pirellulaceae bacterium | reverse complement strand
GTTAAGTGCTCCGCCTGGGGAGTATGGTCGCAAGGCTGAAACTCAAAGGAATTGACGGGGGCTCACACAAGCGGTGGAGGATGTGGCTCAATTCGAGGCTACGCGAAGAACCTTATCCTAGTCTTGACATGCTTTAGAACCCTCCTGAAAGGGAGGGGTGCCCGCAAGGGAGCTTTAGCACAGGTGCTGCATGGCTGTCGTCAGCTCGTGTCGTGAGATGTCGGGTTAAGTCCCTTAACGAGCGAAACCCTTGTCCTTAGTTACCAGCGGGTCATGCCGGGAACTCTAAGGAGACTGCCGGTGTTAAACCGGAGGAAGGTGGGGATGACGTCAAGTCCTCATGGCCTTTATGATTAGGGCTGCACACGTCCTACAATGGTGCGCACAAAGCGACGCAAACTCGCGAGAGCCAGCTAATCGCAAAAATCGCACCTCAGTTCGGATTGCAGGCTGCAACCCGCCTGCATGAAGCTGGAATCGCTAGTAATCGCGGGTCAGCATACCGCGGTGAATGTGTTCCTGAGCCTTGTACACACCGCCCGTCAAGCCACGAAAGTGGGGGGCGCCCAACAACGCTGTCGTAACCCGCAAGGGAGCAAGGCGTCTAAGGCGAACTCCGTGATTGGGACTAAGTCGTAACAAGGTAGCCGTAGGGGAACCTGCGGCTGGATCACCTCCTTTCTAAGGAATATCCGTTTGGCTCATGGTGACATGGCCAAACACACGTGCACATAGTCCTCAGACGACTCGAAAGGTCACGCCGGTCTCCCGAATCGCAAGATTCAACCGGCAAACAACCAAGTTGAATTGATAAGACCCCTGCCAGGCAAGCCATGCCTGGCAGGGGTTTTTTTGTTGCGTCGAAATGACACGACAGTACGATTTATGTCGGGGAGTCGGTAATTCAATTTAAAATCGGGGCGGAGTTCGGACATGAAACGTTTCGAGCGATTTACTTTCCGCGGCCGACAATACAAGTTTTTAAACTGGGAGACGGATGGATCTGTGCATGCCATTGACATTAAGGCGGAGAGGGAGATTTGGCTTATCGGCGTAGCACTAACCCGTGTGGCGCGAGAGCGAGAGAATTTTGACTGGATGCGTAGTCAACGAGAAGCGCGAGCGGCGGCACGAATCACAAGGGCAAGCTGGGTTCGTGAAATGGAGGCAAACAAGGAGCGACTACAACGCGAGTCCGAACAAATCTTGATGAGCATCCCGGCGTTTCGCGAACTCTTCTTTCATTCCTCAGAGGAAGGCAAGAGTAAGGACGCTGAGAAGTCATTGCGGCCGGGTGGCACTGTGGATTAAGTCTCAATTTAGGTGGCACTGGCGTGTCGCCAGTGTGACGTGCGAGTGGCCGTTGTCGTGGCCGGGCAGGGTGGAATCGAGGGAACTTCTGGCACGACGCGATTCTGACGAACAGGGATACGCTCGGGGATTGAATCTCGCGCTCGCGTCTTGCGGCGTAGCGCATTCCGATCCGGGTGTCGCCCATCCTGGGCTGCTGAGTGCCGAAACGGATTCGCGTTCCCACGGCTGACGCCGGTGGGCTATCGGCTGCCGGGCCTCCGGCCCTGAAAAGTAGTCCGCCGCTCCGCGGCAGGACAGGGGCGGGGGAGAGCGATTCCATTTGAGTGACCTCGTCCGCCAAGTTGGCGTCGCGTCGAAAGCCTGGCCGGTCGCGGAGCGACGGCCTACATTGCGGAGCGACGGCCTACATTGGGTCGGTGGAGATTCGAGCCTTGCCCGCGGCGGTAGAATAGCGTGCTTTTGTTAGGGCCTCGCCACGACCTCGCAGCCGAGCACCACCATGAGCCAGAATCCGACAGCCAAAACCGATCAGCCAGGCCATCGCTGCCCGACGGGGGCGGACCATGACCGCGAAGTGCCAGAGATCGACCTGCTGTCGCCGCTGGTGCAGCGGGGAGTGACGCTGCGGAATCGAATCGCGATGTCGCCGATGTGCATGTACTCGTGCGACGATGGCCTGGCGACCGACTTTCACCTGGTTCACCTCGGCAGCCGGGCCTGCGGTGGCGCGGGGTTGGTCATGGTCGAGGCGACGGCTGTGACGCCCGAGGGGCGGATTTCACCCGGCGACATGGGACTCTGGAACGACGCCCAGGCCGAGCCGCTCGCGCGCATCGCCCGGTTTGTGAAGAGCCAGGGGGCGGTGGCCGCGATTCAACTGGCGCACGCCGGCCGCAAGGGAAGCTGCATCGCTCCGTGGGCTGGCGGCGGCCCGATTTTGCCGGGCGAGCCCGGATATTGGCCGGTGGTCGGCCCGAGTCCGATTCCATTCGACGAGGGGTCGCAAACGCCGGTCCCGCTCGACGAGGCAGGGATCGCCGCGATCGTCGCGGCCTTTGTCGCGGCGGCCCAGCGGGCGATCCGGGCGGGGTTTCAGGTGCTGGAAATCCACGCCGCTCACGGCTATCTGCTGCACGAGTTTCTCTCGCCGCTGGCCAACCAGCGCACCGATCAATATGGCGGTAGCCTCGAAAACCGCATGCGCTTGGTGCTGCAAATGGCCGAGCGGTTGCGGCAAGTGATGCCCGCCGACATGCCATTGTGGACGCGAATCAGCGCGACCGATTGGGTCGAAGGGGGCTGGGACATCGAGCAGTCGGTGGTTTTGGCCCGTCGGCTGAAGGAACTTGGGGTCGATCTTATCGATTGCTCGTCCGGCGGCATGGTCGCGCGGGCTCAGATTCCGACACACAAGGGCTATCAGGCCCCGTTTGCCCGCCGCATTCGCGAAGACGCCCACATCGCGACCGGCGCCGTCGGCCTGATTCTCGAACCGCAGCAGGCCAACGAGCTGATCACCGGCGGCGATGCCGACGTGGTGCTGCTGGCCCGCGAACTACTGCGCGAGCCCTATTGGGCGATCAAAGCCGAACAGGCCCTCGGTGCCGAGCCCCACTGGCCGCTGCAATACGGCTATGCGGTGAAGCGGCGAGCGAAATGAGCGGCAGCGAGGCGCGGGTGAGGGGAGCAACCGGTGTTACCTTGGTGGGGGAAGCTACCGTCCGAAGACGAGCCGGTCGCGGAGCGACGGCCTGCATCATTCCGGGAGGGCCAGGGGGGCAAGCCGCCGGAAAAATTATCGACTCTTGGGAATAATGGATGATCCCAGCGCATCTATACATTTAGCCATTCTGCGCTTGCGGATCGCAAACGGGCCGATTTTTGACAATTTGGTGCAATCGCAAGGGAGAACTCGCCGCCATTGGGCTTGGTTTCGAAAAATTCGTCGGGGGGTCTTGTAACTCTAGTAAAGGCGGCCCGATTCGACCAGGAAATAAGCGGCGCAAGTGGTTGATGCAACAGCACTTGCGGAGATAAGTCGGCGGCGCAAAAGTCGCCATCGCCATAAGTCGGCAGCCCAGGAGCGAAGCCAAGTAATGCGGCGAGTTCCGGCATTCGCGGGTTGCCGACGAGTCGCCTCGGTGGGGTCGATTTAGCGGGCGTCCGGGTGTGCCGGCGGAGAACTTGGTGCCCGGTCGCGCGACTCAGCCTGGCACGAAGTTTCGCAGGTAGGCGTGGCTTTGGCGGAGCGAGGCCTGGCGGGCGGCGAGGGAGTGCTCGTAAGCCCGGTCTTCCACTTCGACGCAGACCGGCCCGCGATAGCCGACATCGGACAGGACCGAGAAGAAGCGGCCCCAGTTCACCTCGCCCAGGCCGGGGAGCTTGGGAATGTGATACTCCAGCGGATGGGCCAAAATGCCGACATCGTTCAGCCGCTCGGGGTCGATCCGCACATCCTTGGCATGAACGTGAAACAGCCGGTCGCGAAACTCGCGGAGCGGCTGGAGGTAGTCCATTTGTTGCCAGACGAGGTGCGACGGATCGAAATTGAGGCCGAGGGCCGGGCTGGCGATGTCGGCAAAGAGCCTCCGCCAGATTTTCGGGCTGGTGGCGATGTTCTTGCCGCCGGGCCACTCGTCGCGGCTAAAAAGCATGGGACAGTTTTCGATGCCAATCCGAATGCCGTGCCCCTCGGCAAACTTGACGAGGGGTCGCCAGGTTTCAAGCAGGCGCGGCCAGTTGTCATCGACCGAACGGGTCCAGTCGCGACCGATGAAGGTATTGATCGTCGAAAGGCCGAGCAGCTTGGCGGCCTGAATGACCTTGCGCAGGTGCGCGGTAGCCAGTTCGGCTTCGGCGGCGTTCGGCGAGAGGGGATTCGGATAGTAGCCGAGGGCGCTGATCTCGACTTTCGCGTCGGCCAGGATGCGGCGCACGTCGTCGGCCTGGGCGGAGGTGAAATCAGTGACATCGACATGCGTGACGCCGGCATAGCGGCGCTCGGCCTGGCTGACCGGCCAGCACATCAGCTCGACGCAGGAGAAGCCGGTTTGGCCGGCGAATTTTGCAACTTCCGCAAGCGAGAGATCGGGCAGGATGGCGCTGACAAAGCCGAGTTGCATGGCGTGGCCGTCGGATGGAGCGTGTTGGAAGGAGGAGAGGATTTTAGCCACGGATGGACACGGAAGAAACGCGGATGAGGAGGATGACAGAATGATGAGCAACAGAATGATGGCGAAGAAAGGAATGGATGCGGGGCAGAATGCGGCGCGTGTCGCTTTCCGCTCACTCGTTCCTTATCCGTGTTCGATCTGTGTTTCATCCGTGGCTACCGATATTTCCGTGGCTATTTTCGCTCTATCCGGCAACCTCCACCCAGCGCCGCTCGCGGTGGCTTTGCAGGATGGCCTCGCAGAGCAGGATTTCGTGATGGCCATCGGCGAAAGTGGGAAAGGCCCGCGAGGTGGTGAAGTCGCCGGCGGCAATCGAGCCGTAGAAGGTGCGAAAGAGTTGTTTGAACGAATCGGGAAAGCCTTCGTTGTGGCCGCCCGGATAGTTGGCGATGCCGCGGGCGGCGGGGGAAAGCAGAGCGGGGTCGCGAATCAGACTTTCGTTCGGCTGGTCGCGGTGGCCGATCCAAAGTTCATTGGGAGCTTCGCTGTTCCATGCCAGGGCGGCCTGGGCACCGGCAATTTCGAAGCGGACGCAATTTTTGCGCCCGGCCGTGGCTTGCGAAACCCACAAGAGGCCCGGCGCGCCGCCTGCCAGGCGAAACGTGATCGAGCCGCAGTCGTCGGTCGTGATTGGCACCGGCACCGTGGTTTGCGGCGGGGCCCCTTTGCCGCTGAAGGTGAGCACGCCCCCTTGGGGCCGCTCGCGAACCTTGTGAATCGTGTGCAAATCGGCCGAAACGGCAACGACCTTTTGTCCGGTGATGAATTGCACCAGGTCGAGCCAGTGGGTGCCGATGTCGGCGACGGCCCGGAGTTCGCCGCCGTCCTCGGCGAGCACGCGCCAGTTGAAGTCGGTTTTCAGGAGCAGCCAGTCTTGCACATAGGACCCCACGACATGCAGCACCGGCCCGGTTTGGCCGCTCGCCACGCGGTGAGCCGCTTCGTGGCAGAGCGGATAAAAGCGGATGTTATAGGCCACGCCGGCCGCCCGGCCCGACCCGGAGGCGATTTGCACCAGCTCGGCCGATTCGCGACTGGTCATCGCCAGCGGCTTCTCGCACAGCACGTGCTTGCCGGCGCGCAGGGCGGCGGCGGCTTGCTCGAAGTGGTGGCGATTGGGAGTGGTGATGTGAACCGATTGCACTTCGCCATCAGCCAGCACCTCGGCCAGCGAGCCATAGCCCCGCGGAATTCCGAGGCTCTCGGCCGCTTGCCGCGACTTTTCCGGCGTGCTCCCCAAGATGCCGACGACCCGCTGGCCGGCCCGGCGGAGCGCCTCGACATGCACCGGCCCGATGAAGCCCGTGCCGATGACCGCGACGCCGAGAGAGGGAGTCATTTCGGAACTCGCTATGGTGATGGATCGCCAGAATCAGTCGGCTCGAAACCGCCGCCCTTCTTTTACCTGCGAGCGGCTCTTCTTGTCGTTCAGGCGGCGAACTTTCGAGCCTTTGGTGGGCTTCGTTTTGTGGCGCTTTTTGGGAGGACGCACGACGGCGAGGATCATGTCGCGCAGTTTCGTGCGGCAAATCTCGATGTTTTTCGGCTGGTCGCGCGATTCCTGGCTGACGATCAGGATCTCGCCGTCGTTGGTGATACGGCTGGCGTAGGTCGTCAGAAAACGCTGCCGCACATCGTCGGGCAGGCTGGGGGAGGTTTGCACGGCCCAGCGCAGGGTGGCTTTGCTGCTGACTTTGTTGACGTTTTGCCCGCCTGGCCCGCCGCTCCGCGCGAACGAGAGCCGCAGCTCTTCGTCGGGGATGGCGATGTGGGTGGTGATCTGCAGCATGAGACCGAGGGCACGTTGGTGGGGCCGCCGTGTCTGACTATATTACGGGGGCCGGCCCGGTTTCGGCCAGCGGTGTCGAAAGCGAAGTTTGGCCGCCTGCGAGAATCTGCCATGCGATGGTGTTTGCTGATTGGTTTGTTGGCGTGGCCCGTGCTCGCGGGTTGTAGTCCCGATGCGCCTTTGGCGGCAGCTCCGCCGGTTGCTGCCGGGCAGTCGCCGCCAGCCGCGCCAAGCGCGCCGGCCGTGGCGGCACCCGCGATGATGCCACCGGCGGCCCCCCTGCCAAAGAGCCTCTGGACTCGCCAGGCCGGCAGCGACTGGCCGGCATTCCTCGGCCCGACCGGCGACAGCCAATCGACCGAAACCGGCATTCTGACCCAGTGGCCGCCGACTGGCCCCAAACTGCGCTGGCATGCCCCGCTCGGCACCAGCTACGGCGCTCCCACCATCAGCCGCGGCCGGCTGTTTCAATTCGACCGCTTTGGTGATGTCGCCCGGCTCTATTGCCTGAATGCTGAAACGGGCGTGCCGCTGTGGAAATACGAATATCCGACCGACTACGCCGATCTGTATGGCTACAACAACGGCCCGCGCTGCTCGCCGGTGGTCGATGACGACCGCGTGTATGCCTTTGGCGTCGATGGGGTGCTGGTTTGCTGCCGGGCCGAGAGCGGCGAGAAAGTTTGGCAGCTCAATACGAACAAGGCGTTTGGCGTGGTGCAGAACTTCTTCGGCGTCGGCAGCACTCCGGTGATCGAGGGGAACCTGCTGATTTGCATGATCGGCGGCAGCACGCCCGAATCGCTGGCCGTTCCGCCGGGGCAGCTGGATCGGGTGTTTGGCAATGGCACGGCGGTCGTGGCGTTCGACAAATTCACGGGGGAGGTGAAGTACAAGCTAAGTGACGAGCTGGCCAGCTACGCCTCCATGAAACTGGCGACGATCGGCGGCCGCCGCTGGGGCTTTGCCTTCTGCCGCGGCGGGCTGGTGGGCTTCGATCCGGCCACCGGCAAGGTCGATTTTGAGTATCCCTGGCGGGCCTCGATTCTGGAAAGCGTCAATGCCTCGATGCCGGTTGTCGTAGGTGACGAGGTGCTGATCTCCGAGACATATGGCGTCGGCAGTTCGCTGCTCAAGGTGTCACCCGGCAAGCACGAGGTCATTTGGCGCGACGACGCCAAAAAACGGGCCAAGGCGATGATGACGCACTGGAACACGCCCGTGTATCGCGATGGCTACCTATACGGCAGTTCCGGCCGCCATCCCGAAAATGCCGAGCTGCGCTGCATCGAGTGGCAGACCGGCAAGGTCATGTGGAGCGAGCCGGGGCTCTCGCGCTCGTCGCTCCTCTATATCGACGGCCATTTCCTCTGCATGGGGGAATACGGCCAACTGACGCTTTTCAAGGTCAACCCGGAAAAATACGAGCCGGTCGCCCAGATCGACTATGCCGACCCGGTGCTCGGCGGCAAGCTGCTCGGTGGACCCGATGTTCCGCTGCTGAAGCCCTACTGCTGGGCCGCGCCGATTGTGTCGCACGGACTGCTGTATTTGCGCGGCGATGGCAGATTGGCGTGCTTTGAGTTGATTCCGCCGCGGTAAACACAAGCCCGACGCGCCAGCGAGGGGTAGCTGAGGCAATGCTTAACCATCGGTGAGACCCCTTGCTTGCGCTGCGGGCTTGTGTGCCTCACTCTCGTTAGAAACTCGTTTATGACCACCCTCAGCACTGCCCTCGTCACCGGCGCTTCCCGCGGCATTGGCCGAGCGATTGCGCTGCGACTGGCCCGCGATGGCTTTGCGGTCGCGGTCAACTACTTCAGCAGCCGGGCTGGGGCGGATGAGGTGGTGGCCGAGATTGAAAATTTGGGCGGCCAGGCGGTGGCCGTGCAGGGGGATGTCGCTCAAACGGCCGACCGCGAGCGACTGATCGGGGTCACGCTCGAAAGCTTCGGCCGGCTGGACCTCTTGGTGAACAATGCCGGCATCACTTCGGTTGGCCGCAAGGACCTCTTGGAAGCGACCGAGGAAAGCTGGGACACGGTCTTTGCGACAAACCTGAAAGGGCCGTTCTTCCTGGCCCAGCTTGCCGCCCGGGCGATGATCGACGGTCGACAGGCTGGCCGGATCGAGCGCGGAACGATCATCAATGTTTCGTCGATCTCGGCCTATGCCGTCAGCACCAACCGGGCGGACTACTGCATCGCGAAGTCGGCTCTGCAGATGATGACCTGGCTGCTGGCCGACCGGCTGGCGGAACACGAAATTCGCGTGTACGAAGTTTGCCCCGGAGTGATTGCCAGCGACATGACCGCGCCGGTCAAGGACAAATATGACAAGCTGATCGCGGACGGGATGTCGCCGATACGCCGCTGGGGGCAACCGGAAGACGTGTCCGCCGCGGTGGCGATGTTGGCCAGTGGCACGCTGCCGTTCAGCACGGGCGAGAGGATCAACGTGGATGGCGGGTTTCACATCCGCCGGTTGTAGATTGGCTTCGTCAGCTATGCCGAGTCGGCATGGACGACGCGCGGCTGCCAAGGGGCAGGTGTGACGGTCGAAAACTCGCGCGGCAAGCGTTGGCTGGGCCGTCCGCCGGTCAGTCCGAGGGCGTTGCGGAGAGCGGCAACTTGCCCCGGCTCCATCCGGACGGTGCTTTGCGTGAACCAACCGATGCCCGCGCTGAACGACTGCTGACGGAGTTCGACGTGGCTTTGGCCGGCGTCGGAGACCATCATCAGGACGAGGCGTTCGGTTTCGGAGGAAGCAGGGAGAGTGGAGAGGAGGGTTTCCACGGCGAACCTGCGGATGGGGTGGGATCGGCGAGGTGGGTCTTGCTGGAATTGAGAATCAGTCTCAATCTCTCCCTCATTCTACGAACGCCCGTTGCGTTGTCAATCGGCTTTTGACGAAAATGCCGACGGCAACCATCCCAGGAGCAAACCATGAGCGGCAAGACGATCTTCCAGCGGATCATCGACCGAGAAATTCCGGCCAAAATCGTGCATGAAGACGAGCTATGCCTGGCCTTTCATGACGTCAGCCCCCAGGCGCCGATCCATGTGCTGGTGATCCCCAAAAAGGCGATCGTCTCCATTGCCCAGCTTACGCCAGCCGACCAGGCGCTTGCCGGTCACTTGCTGCTGGTGGCGCAAAAGGTGGCGGCACAGCTTGGCCTGGAAGGGGGCTATCGAGTGGTGGCCAACTGCGGCCCCGACGGCGGTCAGAGTGTTGACCACCTGCACTTGCACATTCTGGGCGGCCGGCAAATGACCTGGCCGCCGGGATAACAGACTCGGGATCGCCCAAAGCCGTGGGACGAAGCCTTGCATCGACTGGCTAGCCGAGACGAAGCAAGGCTTCGTCCGACAAAGAACTCGACCGCCGACGATGTCCTAGTCCCACCACCACTGCCCCTTGGCCAAGCCAAGCTGCACTTGCTTGTGCGTGGCATTGACCTTGCCGTCCTCGTCCTTCAGCAGATGGCTGGCCTGCAGGGCGTCGGTCGGGTTCATTTGCACGCCGCCGCCAACCGGCGTCATCAGTCGGCTTCCCTTCCAGTGGGCGGCACAGGCAGTTTCCACGGTCTTGGGCGTCTCATACGTTTCGATAGGGTACTTGGCCTCATCGAGCAGCACCTCGGCCTTCCACCCCGCCTGACCGTAGTAATCCTGCTTCTGAATGAACGCGGCGGCGACCGCCACGTCGATCAGGTTCCTCAACTGAGCATATACCGGGTTCTTGGCCGCGATTTGCGGGTAGAGTGCGGTGAACGAATCGCAAAATGCCTTGCTCGCCGAATTTCCGCCGGCAGCACCAACGCGCGAGCCATCGGCACGAACGAGTTCATTCGCCCCGACGAGCTTGACGCCCTCGCCGACGAGCTCCATCGCCAGTTGGTCGTCCGAGACACGGACGCAGTCATAATTCGGCGTGAAGAACCATCGCTCCATCGCGTTGCGCGACACTTCGCTCGGGCTGGCCCGGCCGATGTACGTCACCATTCTCACCGGCGGCGATTCGATGCCGATGCCGATCAGCTTCATCCGATAGTCGGCTTCGACCATGACTTGAGCGAAGTGCGAGCGGGGCGAAACGCCCGCGATCGAGACATTATGCAGCCCCAGCTTTTCCTTGAGCCCGTTCACGATGTTCTGAGCGTCTCCCGGACCGGGGCGAATGGTCGCCAGCCAATCGGCCATCCGCTTCAGGCCCTCTTGGGTCGGATCGATCGAAACCATGATCTCGTGAGTTTGCTTGCCGGCCGGCGGATAGGCCCGCAGGGCGGTGGCCAGGTCTTGCAGTTCGAGCACCGCCCGGCCGCTGCTTAGGCCGACCATGCGGGCCGAAGCATCGAACACAAAGCCTTCGGCCGGACCGGCGATGACGATGTCCTTCGTTTCCGGGTAATAAAAGACGTATTGCAGCCGGGTGAGACCCGCCAGGTACTTCATCTCGTCCGTGGGGTCCATGCCGGCCGCCAGGCGCTCGGTCATCGCGGCTTCGAGGCGATTGAGCGAAATCTTGCGCAGGTCGCTGGGCTTGGCGAGTGCGGCCCCCAGTTTCGCGCGGGCTTCGGCTGCGCGCGTCTTAGAAAGCGCTCCAGATTTATCGTCGAATTGCTTGATCCGGAGCACGCCATCGGGACTGATGAGCACGCCCGCGGGCAAAGCGCCGCCACCGCCAAGGTTGTTATTTTGGACGTTTTGTGCCCCGACCGAACTCGCCAACGATAGCGTCGCGGCCAGCCCCAGCGCGAACCTGGCCCACCGATTTCCCATGTTCATGATGCGTTCCTCGTCTACTGCCCCTGATCGGCATTATAGAACGGCCCGCAAGCAAAGTGGGCCGTTCGTTTCGCTGACGCCCCGGCGTCAGAGGATGTTCCGGACGCTCCCGCGCAATCAGTCCCCTACAGACTTCGGACGCGGGAACGTTCTTTGGCAAGGTGGAAAGGCAATCGCCCGACTGGGCATTGCCACCAGTTTGATGTTAATTGCGGCCCACAGGCAACGCAACAAATCGGCCCGGAATTGTGCTCTCGGTCCGGGCCAGCAGCTGGTCGCAGGCTTCGCACACATCTTCGACCGTGACAGCCCGCACGGCCCAATTGTCGCTGCCCGGCCGTTTGCGGGCGGGGTTTCCGTCATAAACGCGTTGCACGGCGATATTTCCATCGCCATAGGGGGCACACAATTCTCGCCGGGTTGTGCCGAAAATGCCAACGCAGGGGGATTCGACGGCGGCCGCCAAGTGCAAGGGACCGGTGTCGCTGGAAACCGTAAGTCTCGACCCACGCAAGAGTTCCGTCAATTCGAGCAGGGTCGTCGGGGGGGCCAGCAAGGCATAGCCAGCCGATGCGGCGACGATCTCTTCGGCCAAGATCCGCTCCCGCTGGCTGCCCCAGGCAATGACCGACGGCAGCCCGCGGTAGCGGCCCAGCTCGGCAGCAACCTGGGCGAATCGCTCGCCGGGCCAACGCTTGGAGTCCCAACTCGCCCCCGGGTTGAGCACCGCATAGCCGGTGGTAAGCTCGGCCCGCTGTTGCCAGGCGCGGATCGTGGCGACCGCTTTGGGATCGGATCGCAGGCCGAATTCGACGGCTGGCGATTCGACCCCGAGCGGGGCCAACAATTCCAGATAGCGTTCGACCATGTGCGCGCGTCGCGACACGACCAATTCCGTGTTGAGCCAAGGGCTGATTTCGCGCCCCGCTGGGGCCGCGAGGCCAATCCGCCGCGGCGCTCCCGACAGCCAGCCGACGGTGGCGCTTTTGGTCAACCCTTGCGGGTCGATGGCAACGTCGATTTGCAGCGGCAAGAGCTCGCGCCGCGCCTGCCAACTGGCGGCGGGCGAAGTGAGCAGCCCCTTCGGCAGGGTGACGACACGATCCACCGCCGCGCAGGCCGCCACCAGCGGAGCGGACGCCTTTTCCACCGCCCATGTGATGTGGGACGTCGGAAACCGCCGGCGGAGCGCGCACACCATCGGCATCGTTTGAATGCAATCGCCCAGCGCGCTCAGCCGCGTGATTAGAAATCGCGGCTCAGATGGGGAAATTGCGGGCGAATGGTTGCTGGTGGACACGCGCGGGGCCTCTATTTTGATTGGCTCGGTGCGGAGAGTCCGAGCTGCGCCGGCTCGGCATGGCTGGCGGGCTGCACGGCGGAGCTATCAGCGGCGACGGAACCGGCTGCGGGCATTCGGCGTGCTTGGGCACGTTCAAAAACAACTGGGCTTTCGTAGGCCGCCAGCGGCACATCGGCGTGGTTCGAGACCCCAATCGTCGATTTGCCAATTTTGCCCGTGCCGCGAGATCCAGACGCGGAACGCTGCTCGAAGGGGCCGAGTCCGAAAACCCAGTAGTCGCGGGCGCGGCTGGTGGCCTTGGCGACTCCCGCCTGCCAGACCGGCTCGCGCGTGATCCGGTCGTAGGCGAAAATGCCGATCTTGGCTGTCCCTTGCTGGTGATTGCGACGACCCACCGAGAGCTCCGGCAGGCCCGGGGTCGGCAGAGCGGGGCTCGCCAGCAGCACCGAGGTGGTCATCGCCGCGGCGCTGCCGGGAATGCCGAAGGTCACTTCGTGTCCATCGTTGGCCAGCACGCCAACACGCGCCTCGACCACGTAGTCCGCATCTTCGGGCTTCTCTTGCAACCGGCAATCGAAGGCGGCCATTTGCTGGCGCAGCGAACTGATGACGTACTGCACGTTGCCGCTGTTGCCCATTTTCACGTCGTCGAGGTATTTCGTGTCGAAGTAGATTCGCTGTCCCGAGAGCGGGCCAAAATCGATGTTGGCGATGGCCCGATCAACCGCGTCGGAAACGACGAGCTGCTCAGTCGCCAGACGCGATTTGTTGATCCCGCAGCCAGCCAGTGGCAGCAAGATCGCAGCCAGCAGACCGCAGGCCGCGGGGAGGGTGCCGAAGGATCGCCGCCAGTCGTTCAAGATTGCCGCTCCGCGTATGAGGCGGCGGGAGTTTACTCGCCCCGGCGAACTCGGCAAACGTGGATTTGTGAATCCTCCACGGCCCGTTCGTCACTGCTGGGTGAGCTGCCGTAAGTCGTTGCCGGTCAGTCACTTAGGGCGACAGTCAGCCTGGGCGATAGCATCCCGCGAGGTGGCTGGTCAGCTAGGCCAGTGCTGGCATTGGCGTTATAAATGGGTTCGCACGGGAGCCCTCCATAACCGATTGGGGCCCCTTCCTCGCCCCCTCGCGAGCCAGAATGAGTTTGACATCGCTTGCTCCCGCCGTGGAATCCGCCCCGCGAACCGCGCTTCAGGCGGCGGTTTCTCGGCTGACCGGCGTGCAGATTTTGTCCACCGGCGCTTTTTCGCCCCCGCAGGTCGTCACCAATGCCGACCTCGCCCCGCTCGGTTTCGATGCGGATTGGATCGTGCAGCGGACCGGCATTCTCGAGCGCCGCCGGGCGGCCGAGGGGATGGCGACCAGCGACCTTGCCTACGAAGCGGCGGCGCGCTGCCTCGCCGCGGCCGACGTGGGGCCGAGTGAAGTCGATCTGATCGTGCTCGCCACGATGACGCCGGATAGCCCAACCCCTTCGACCGCCTGCCAGGTGCAGCGTCGGCTGGGTGGGCGCGCGGCGGCGTTCGATGTCAGTGCCGCCTGTGCAGGATTTATGTACGCCCTGATCACCGGAATGCAGTTCGTCAAAACGGGCAGCGTCCGGCGGGTGCTGGTGATCGGTGCCGATGTGATGACGCGGGCTGTCAATCCGGCCGATGCGAAAACCTACCCCCTTTTTGGCGACGGCGCTGGTGCCGTGCTGCTGGGGGCCGGTTCCGACGAGCAAGGCCTTACCGCCTTCACCCTCGGTGCCGACGGCAGCGGGGCCGAGCTGCTTTGCACTCCCGGTGGCGGCACGCGCGAGCCGCTAACGGCCGCGAGTCTTGCCGCGGGGCGGCAGTTCATGCAAATGGAGGGGCGCGCGGTCTTCAAATGGGCGGTCAATCTGGTCGCCGATTCGGTCCGCGACGTGCTCGCCTACGCCGGACTTTCCGCCGCGGACTTGTCCCTGGTCATCTTGCATCAGGCGAATCGCCGCATCCTCGACGCCGCTGCCGAGCATTTGGGCATTCCGCCGGAGAAGCTGGTCGTTAACCTCGACCGTTTTGGAAACACCTCGGCCGCCAGCATTCCCCTCGCGCTCGACGAAGTCCGCCGCGCCGGCCGCGTTCACCCCGGCGATCATCTGCTGCTGTGCGGCTTTGGCGCGGGTTTGGCCTGGGGAACGGGCGTGCTGCGGTGGTGAGAACTTTGTTCCATGTTCCAAATTCAAGGTTCAAAGTCGGGTTGAAACTTCATCTCTATTCATCGCTCTCTAGGTCATCATGGCTAAAGTTCATCGCCTCCCCCCTCGTTCGTCCGTCAAGGTTGCCGACACCTGGGATTTGTCCCCCATGTGCGAAAGCGATGCGGCCTGGGACCAGCAATTCCAAAAGCTCGACAAGCTGATCGCGGGATTCGCTAAATTTCGCGGCAAGTTGGGGGAGAGCGCGAAGTCGCTGGCGGCGTGCCTCAAGTTTGATAACGATTTCGACCGGCTGGCCGAGCGGGTGGGGGGCTATGCGCACTTGAAGGTGACGGAGGACCAGGCCAACAGCACCTATCAGGGGATGGTGGCCCGCTTCACGAATCTGGCGACGCGGGCTTCGCAGGCCGCTAGCTACATTCGGCCCGAAATCCTCGCCTTGCCGAAGAAGACGCTCGACCAGTATCTCGCCGCCAAGGAGCTCGCCCCCTTCAAGCTGGTGCTGGAGCGGATCATCCGCTATCAGCCCTATACGCTGAGCGAGCGCGAGGAAGAAATCCTGGCGATGCAGGGCGAAATGGCCCAAGCCGCCGGCAAGGCGTTTCGCCAATTGCTCGACGCGGACCTGAAATTCGGCCTGGTGAAGAACGAGAAGGGAGAGCAGGTCGAGCTCTCGAACTCGACTTTCAGCAAGTTGCTGGTTTCGCCCGAACGGAATGTGCGAAAGACGGCGTTTCACAAGTACTACGAGCAGTTTCTCGGCCACGAGAACACGCTTGCCGCCACCCTGTCCGGCTCGATTCAGAAGGACGTTTACTACGCCAAGGTGCGGGGTTACAAGTCGGCCCTCGATTCGGCCCTGTTTCCCGACAACGTGCCGCAGTCGGTCTATGACAACCTCATCTCCGCGGTTCGCAAGAATTTGCCGGCCGTGCATCGCTACTACGACGTGCGGCGGCGGAAAATGAAGCTGAAGGACATTCACCACTACGACACCTATGTGCCGATTCTGAGCGACCTCGAAACCAAGCGGACCTGGAACCAAGCGGTGAAGCTGGTGATCGAGTCGCTCGCGCCGCTGGGAAGCGAATATTGCAGCACGCTCGAAAAGGGGCTGACCGATGCCCGCTGGTGCGATCGCTATCCCAATCAAGGGAAGCAAAGCGGCGCCTTTTCGAGCGGCAGCTTCGATAGCCCGCCTTATATTTTGATGAACTACAACCAAGATGTCTTCAACGATGTGTTCACCCTCGCCCACGAAGCGGGGCACAGCATGCACACCTGGCACTCGGCCCGCAAACAGCCGTATCAGTATTACGGCTACGTGATCTTTGTCGCCGAGGTGGCCAGCACGTTCAACGAAGAGCTGCTCAGCCACCACCTGCTCGGCCAGGCCAAGACCGACCGCGAGCGGGCGTACCTCGTCAACCGCGAGCTCGACGACATCCGCGGCACCATCATCCGCCAGACGATGTTCGCCGAGTTCGAGAAAATCACACACGAAATGGCCGAAGCCGGCGAGCCGCTGACGGTGCAGGCGTTCAAAGAGGTCTATCGGAAGCTGCTCGAGGCGTATTTCGGACCGAAATTCGCAATTGATGACGAACTATCGCTCGAGTGTTTCCGCATCCCGCACTTCTACCGGGCCTTTTACGTTTATAAGTACGCCACCGGGCTCTCGGCAGCGATCGCCCTCAGCCAGCGCGTGCTGAATGGCGGCAAGCAAGAGTTGGCCGATTATCTCGGCTTCTTGAGTGGTGGATGCTCGCAAGATCCGCTCGATTTGCTGCGGGCGGCCGGTGTCGATATGCAAAAGCCCGAGCCCGTCGATGCGGCCTTGGCCCACTTCGCCAAGCTCGTGAATGAGCTGGATGAGCTGCTGTGAGCGAGCGAATTTCGCTCAAGAGTGCGGCAATTGCACCCGCCGCCCGGTCGTGAAGCTCTCGTGGGCGGCAATGGTGATCGATAGGGCGGAATAGGCGTCTTCCAGGTCGGTCGTTTTGCGGACCAGACTCGTCACCGCCCGGTAGAATTGCATCAAGAGCCGCTCGCCGACGGGGCGTTCGCTGTCGAGGCTTTCCATGTGCCGGCCCGCCGCGTCGAACCAGGTCAAAGTCGCCGGCATGTCCAGAAAGGCGATCCCCTTTTCGCAGCACACTTGCAGGGCGGTCGGCGGCCGAAAGGAGACTGCCTCTGGCCAGGCGCTGGGCATGTAGCGGCCGCAGCTGATTTGCGCGATGGGGCCGACGCCGAGCTCGCCGGAGGGGGAAAAGTCGAGGCTCATCATCTGATAATCATCGCCGTCGCTCGTTTCCGACCAGCCATGCTCGATGCCGATGACCGAAGTCGGTTCGCTGCCGACGACATAGCGGCACCAATCGACTTGCTCGATCATTTCGCGCTGCATGGTGGGGCAATGGCGAGTGGGCCGCCGCGGGGAGCCTTCCGGTTCGATCGGCGAACGCCGATGGCAGAAGACGAGCTTTGGCTTCCCCAGGCGCGTGGCGATTAGTTCCTTGAGGCGGAGCGTGGCCGGAGCCAGGCGGCGGGGCAATTCCGCCATGAAGGCGATCCCCGCCTCTTCGACGCGCGACTTGAGCTGCTTGGCGTCCGCCGGATCGGCAATGTCGAGGGCCGCCCCGCAGAAGACGCTCTTGCCGAAATCGCACGCCGCGAGAATCGGCAGCGGGCCGTACCATTCCGGGGAAAGCACGAAGACTACA
>JANRLS010000055.1:0-34761 GCA_033762315.1 Pirellulaceae bacterium | reverse complement strand
TTCGCCGCCTCATCATGGACCACAAGGGGGAGTTGCACCCGCAAATCGTGCTCGAAGACGCCGACGGCAAGCCGCTCGACGTGTACTACCTGCCGGAACGAGCCCACATCGTGGTGGATGAGGGCAAAGTCGTTTCCGCCGGCTCGGTGCTCGGCAAAACCCCGCGCGAAGCGGCCGGCATTACCGACATTACCGGCGGTCTCCCCCGCGTGACCGAAATTTTCGAGGCCCGCAAGCCGAAGGATCCCTCGGTCATGGCCGAGGTCGATGGCGTGGTCGAAATCCTGCAAGAGAAGCGCCGCGGCAAACGGACGATCATCGTCCGCAGCGAAAGCGGCATCGAGCGCGAGCACCTGGTCCCGCACGGCAAGCGGTTCCTGGTTCACTCGGGGGATCACGTCAAGGCGGGCCAGGCGCTGGTCGATGGCCCGCTGGTGCCGCACGACATTTTGCGGATTTCGGGCGAAGAGGCGCTGCAACAGTATCTCGTCCACGAAGTGCAGGGGGTGTATCGCAGCCAGCGCGTCGAAATCAACGATAAGCACATCGAGGCGATCATCGCCCGCATGCTTCGCAAGGTGCGGATCGAAACCTCCGGCGATACCAGCCTGCTGCCGGGGCTGGTGATGGATCGCTTTGATTTCCGCCAGGTGAATTCGAACCTCGCCAAGTGCCTGAAGATCACCGACAAGGGAGACAGCGAATACGCCGTCGGGGCAATCGTTCCCAAAGAGGCGATCGAGCAGGTGAACGCCGGCATCGAGGCCCTCGGCGGCAAGCCCGCGAAGGGGGTCAAGCCGAAGCAAGCGACCGCCAGCACGCAGCTGTTGGGCATCACCAAGGCGGCCGTGCAGTCGAGCAGCTTCATCTCGGCCGCCAGCTTCCAAGAGACGACGAAGGTGCTCACCGAAGCGGCCCTCGCCGGCAAGGTGGATCATCTGGTCGGCCTCAAGGAGAACGTCATCCTTGGCCACCTGATTCCCGCCGGCACCGGTTTCCGGCAGTTTCAGGAGTCGGAGGTTCGCTATCGCCCCGAAGCCCTCCAAGCGATGCAAGCCCAGAAGGACAAGGCCCTCGAAACGGCCTTCCCGCTCTTATCGCAAGGGGATGGGAATGGCGGCACCGCCCAAGCTACCCAGCCCGCCAAGACTGCCGCTCCCACCTCGCTCGAAAGCCTGCTGGGAGGGAAGGAATAGCGCCGACGCCTGCCGGTTGGCTCGTTGCTTGAGCGTCCTTGACAGGCCGCTTAAGACCACTAAATTGAGTGATTCTCGACAGTTCGCGTTTTGACCGAAAACTTCGCATGCCCACGATCAATCAGCTCGTTCGCAAACCGCGCCGCCAGAAGCGGACGTTCAGCAAATCCCCGGTTCTCGAAAAGAACTGCTTCAAGCAAGGGGTCTGCCTCATTGTCCGCACCATGACCCCGAAGAAGCCGAACTCCGCCTTGCGGAAGATCGCCCGCGTGCGGCTTTCCAACGGCCGCGAAACGACGGTGTACATCCCGGGCGAGGGGCACAACCTGCAAGAGCACTCGATCGTGCTCGTGCGCGGCGGCCGTATTCGCGACCTGCCGGGCGTGCGGTATCACATTGTCCGCGGCGTGCGCGACACGCTCGGCGTCGCCAACCGGAAGCAAGCGCGCAGCCGGTATGGGGCGAAGAAGGCTTGACCGCAAAGCGGAAGCATCAAAACACAAATCTCAAATCACAAACAAATCCAAAAAACCAAATTCAAAAGGGCCAACCGACAAGTTTCGAGCATTGGGATTTCCCATTTCGAGTTTGTTTGTGATTTGGTGCTTGTCATTTGGTCATTCGTCCTATGGGCAAAATCACTGCTAGTTCGACCACCCTCAAGCCCGACCCGAAGTTCAAGTCGCTTCTGGCCGGCAAGTTCATCAACTGCGTCATGTATGGCGGCAAGAAGAGCGTCGCCCAGCAGTTGTTTTACGACGCGCTCGAAGTGATTCGCGAGAAAATTCCCGATCGCGAGCCGATCGAGGTGTTTCACCAGGCGGTCGAGAACGTCAAGCCCTATGTCGAGGTCCGTTCGCGCCGCGTGGGTGGTGCCGCCTATCAGGTGCCGATGCAGGTGAACAAGAATCGGCAGCAGTCGCTGGCCATCCGCTGGATTCTCGGTGCCTGCCGCGAGAAGAAGGGCCGCCCGATGCACCTTAAGCTGGCCGACGAATTCCTGGCCGCCTACAACAAGGAAGGGGCGGCCTACACCAAGCGCGAAAACGTCCACCGCATGGCCGACGCCAACAAGGCCTTCGCCCACTTCGCCTGGTAGCGCGAGACGTATAATTCAGCCGCGGCGCGCAAGCATCGCGGCTTTTTCATGCGCGGAAAGTCCGGTTCAAAGTTCAAGGTTCAATGTGCAAAGTTGAGGTGGAACCCGAGCTTGCGAACTTTGAACCTTGAACATGGAACCTTGAACTATGAGTCGCCAACTCGAATCCATCCGCAACATCGGCATCATCGCGCACATCGATGCGGGAAAGACCACCGTCACCGAGCGGATGCTGTTTCTGTCGGGTGCCAAGCACCGCGTCGGCTTTGTCGATGACGGCACGACCGAGACCGACAGCGATGCCGAGGAGCAGGAGCGGGGGATCACGATCTATGCCGCCTGCGTGACGTTCCCGTGGAAAAATTCGACGAAGAGCGGCGAGACGGTGACCGTCAACCTGCTCGATACGCCGGGGCACGTCGATTTTACGGCCGAGGTGGAGCGCTGCCTGCGGGTGCTCGACGGGGCGGTCGTCGTGTTCAGCGCCCGCGAGGGGGTTGAGGCCCAAAGCGAAACGGTCTGGCGGCAGGCCGATCGCTACAAGGTGCCGCGAATCGCCTTTATCAACAAGCTCGACCGCGAAGGGGCCGATTTCGACTCCGTCTATGAAGAGATGACGAGCCGGCTAAACGCCAATCCGATCGCGATTCAGATTCCGGTGGGTCAGGGGCCGCCGCACGTCACGAATCCGTTTCAGGGGGTGATCGACCTGATCGAAATGAAGCTGCTGACGTTTCCGTTCGACAAGGAAAGCCGCGACTACACGATTGGCGAAATCCCTGCCGAAATGCTCGACGAAGCGCAGCTTTGGCGCGATGCCCTCTTGGAGCGGCTCTATAACTTTTCGAACGAGCTGATGGAATTGGCCCTGGCCGAGCAGCCGATTCCGCCGGCACTCATTCGCAAGGCCCTCCGCGAGGCGACGCTCTCCATGCAGCTGCAGCCGGTGCTCTGCGGCTCGGCCCTGCATGGGGTCGGCGTGCAGCCGGTGCTCGACGCGGTGCAATACTATCTGCCCAGTCCCGCCGACATGCCGCCGGTGGAAGGGGAAACCGTTGGCGACAAGAAAAAGGACCCCAAGAAGATCGAACGGGCCCCCAGTCCCGACGAGCCCTTTTGCGGGCTGGTCTTCAAGGTGTTGCCGGCGAAAACGGGAGACATCCACTGGGTTCGCGTTTATTCGGGCACGCTCAAGGCCAATTCGCGGGTGCTGAATCCGGGGAAGGACGTGAAGGAGAACGTCGCCCAGCTGTGGCAAATTCACGCCACGAAAAAAGAGAAGGACGGCCAGATCGACGCGGTCGGCTGCGGCGATATCGTCGGCGTCATCGGCCTGCGAGCATCGATCACCGGCGACACCATCTGCGATACCCGCGAGCCGATTCTGCTGGAGACGATCAAATTTCCAGAGACGGTCATCTCGATGGCCATCGAGCCGGAAAGCACGACCGAGCGCAAGAAGCTGCAAGACACGCTCGACATGCTCAAGCGGCAAGATCCGACGCTGTCGGTCATCAGCGGCGAAACGGGGCAAACTCTCATCAGCGGCATGGGGGAACTGCATCTGGAGGTGGTCAAGAATCGCCTCTTGCGCGATTTCAACCTTAACGTGCGCTTCCACAAGCCGCAGGTGAGTTATCGCGAGTCGATCGCCGCGGCGTGCGAAGTGACAGGGAGTTGCAATCGGCTGATCGCGGGGCAGCAGCTTTTTGCAAAAATCGTGCTGCGGATGGAGCCCGCGCCGCAAAGCGCGATTCCGGTGATGATCTTGACGCAGGTTCCCCCCGATTCGGTTCCGGGCGAAATCCTCACCGCCGCGCTCGAAGAATTGAAGGCCCTGGGCGAAGGGGGCGGCCGCATCGCCGGTTATCCGCTCATGAAGCTGAAGGTAACGGTGCTTTCCATCGAGTGGAACGAGCAAACCGACCCCCGCGCAATCAAAATGGCGACAGCCGACGCCTTTGAGAAGGGACTCGAGCAAGGGGGGAAGGTGCTGCTCGAGCCGATCATGAAGCTCGACATCGTCACGCCGGATGACTACCTCGGCGATTTCGTCGGCGACTTGCAGCAGCGGCGGGCGATCATCGCGAAGACCGAAAACCGGGGAAAAATGACCGCCATCGAGGCCCATGCCCCGCTTAAGGAACTGTTCGGCTATTCGAGCGCCATGCGGAGCCTGAGCCAAGGCCGTGCCGGTGCCAGCATCGAGCCGCTGAAATATGAACCCGCCCCGCCCGAAGTGTTGAAGGCATTTGAGATGTAGGGGGAGGCGAAAGAGGTGCTCTGGATTGCTGAACTTTGGTTCGACCAGCGTTAAATTTGCTGGAATAAACGGCGGGCCCCGTGCATCTATACATTAAGTCACTTTGCCAATAGACCGCCTGGGGCAACGCAAGCGCAAATTCAATCGTGGAGAATTCCTGGTCCTCGACAGCCGCCTCGATATCACACCCCCCGGTTAGGGACTGTTCAAAAAGGGCGCTGCGCAGGGGGTGCTGGACGACCCTGGATTTGTCGTAAACCTTTTAATGGAGATGGTTTACGAATAGCACTTTGACTCTGAGTCTCGCGTCTTGCGCCCCTGCTCAGTCGTGGCCAACAGCTAGTGCGAACATGTGATTTATGGGCTTTAAGAGCGCATGGGCTGATATGGGAAGACTTGGCAGGCGAGACGCCAGCCCCACGGGATGCCGCGGGCAGAATGCCAGCCCCACGAAATGCGCCCCGGCTGTTCGGGCGGTCGTTTTTGGGGTAAACTTCTGGGCTTTCCCCAATTGGGCTGTCGATGTTGGTGTGGGTTCATTCGCCGTAGGAGCGTCCATGGTTAAGTTGATCGTTCGCGACCGCGAGAGCATTCAAGAAGCGGTCCGCCGGTTCCGCAAGTTGGTCGAACGTAGCGGCATTAAGAAAGAGATGCGCCGCCGCGAGCATTACGAGAAGCCGAGCGAGATTCGCCGCCGCGCTCGCCTGCGTGCCGAGCGCCGCAGCCGCAAGCCCGCTCCGACGCGCCCGGGACTCTAGGCTAAGCAGGACGAAGCCGCGCTTCGTCGCGAGGCATGAGAATAAGACGAAGCAGGGCTTCGTCCTACGCTGGCCGGCTGAGCGAGAAGATCGGCAAGAGCAGCCCCAGCGCGATGCCGCCGACGATGACTCCCATCACGCAGATCATCAGCGGCTCGATGAGGCTGGTGGTGGCCTTGAGCGAAGTTTCGACTTCCTTGTCGTAGTAAGAGCTCACTTTGCCGAGCACCTGATCGAGCTTGCCGGTCTCTTCGCCGGCGGCGATCATCTGCACCACGGTCGGCGGCATTAGCTTCTCGCCGCGGAGCGAATCGACGATCCGGTTTCCCTCGGTGATTTCGTCGAGCACCCGCATCCAGACCTGCTCATAGTAGTAGTTGCCGGCCACCTCGGCGGTCAAGCGAATCGCGTCCAGCATTGACACTCCGCTCGCCACCATCGTTCCCAGCGTCCGCAAGCTGCGGCTAATCGTCACCTTGCGGCAGAGGGGGCCAATGACAGGCAAGTTGATGAGAATCCAGTCGATCAGCTTCTTGCCCGGCTCGGTGCGGCGGCCAAAGAAGAAGCCAGCGCCGAGCGCGACCGCGCCGGCGAGCCACAGATACCAATAGTTGATGAGCGCGTTCGAGACGACCATCATCACGATCGTCGGCGGCGGCAGGCTGGCCCCTTTGCGGCTGAAGAGGGGCTCGAACTTGGGGAGAATGTATGTCAGCAGAAACACCGTCACGCCGACGGCAATCAGAGTCATGATCCCCGGATAGGCCATCGCGGCCCGCACTTTTTGCTTCGTTTCGAGTTGCCCGCGCAAGTAGCCGGCGATCGATTCCAGCATTTCCGCGAGGGTGCCGGTTTGTTCCGCAGCCTTGATGAGGGCGATATAGGTCTTGTTGAAATGTTGCGGATGCCGCGCCAGGGCGGTGGAGAAATCTTCGCCCCCCTCGACGCGGTTTTTGAGATCGGCAAGGACTGACTTGAGCGTCGGGTTGGCCTCTTGCTGGGCAATGCTATCGAGTGCCGACGAGAGGGTGATGCCCGTTTCGGTCATTACCGCGAGCTGGCTGGTAACGTAAATGATCTCGGACTGGCGCACGCCGCGAGCCAGCCACTCGATGCCGCCGGAGTCTTCGTTGAGCTCGATCACTTGGAGGCCGTCGCGCCGCAGCCGCGTCAGGGCTTCGTCGCGCGAGCCGACATCGAGCGTCCCCTCGACGGTTTGCCCCAGTTGGTCGCGGGCTTCGTAGGCGAAGGTTTGCATAGGCTAGGCCTCGGTGGTCGCGCTGGCGGCGGTGATGACGGCAGGTTCGGCGGCGGGCGTTTCGCTGGGGCGTTTGTCGCAAAGCGTGGTGACGTCCCCCACGATCTGCAGCACTTCCTCGACGCTGGTCAGCCCCTCGCGCACCTTGCGAAAGCCATCGTGGCGGAGCGTGACCATGCCATATTCGTTGGCGATGCGGCGGAGATCGACGACGTTCGCCTCGGCGACGACGGCATCGCGCAGCTGGTCGTTGACGAGCATCAGCTCGTGAACGCCGACGCGCCCGCTATAGCCCGTGTTGCGACACTTGCGGCAGCCGACCCCTTTGTAGAACGTCTCGATGCCGTAGCCCATCCGCTCGATCGCCCTCTTCAGCGGGCGGGCCAGCTCGTGCGACTGGCGGCATTTGGGGCAAATGCGGCGCACCAGGCGCTGGGCCAGCACCGCGTTCAGGGCCGCGCCGATCAGATACGGCTCGACCCCCATGTTGACGAGCCGCGTGATGGCGCTCGCCGAGTCGTTGGTGTGCAAGGTGCTGAAGACGAGGTGGCCGGTGAGGGCGGCTTGAATCGCGGTGCGGGCGGTCTCTTCGTCGCGGACTTCGCCGACCATGATGACATCGGGGTCTTGCCGCAACAGGGTCCGCAGGGCCTTGCTGAAGGTCAGCCCGACCTTTTCCTGCACCTGAAACTGGTTAATCAGCGGCAAGTGGTATTCGATCGGGTCTTCGACCGTGCAGACGTTGTTCTCCATCGAGGCGATGTCGTTCAGGCAGGCATAAAGCGTGGTCGATTTGCCGCTTCCCGTCGGCCCCGTCACCAGGATGATGCCGTTGGGTGCCTGAATCGCGCTTTGCAGCGGCGTCAGCACGTCTTCGGCAAAGCCGAGGTCGCGCAGGTTGAGCGAGACGCTGCGAGTGTCGAGCACGCGGATGACGGTTTTTTCCCCGCGATTGCCCGGAAAGGTGCTGATGCGAAGGTCGATTTTTCGGCCATCGAGGAGCACATGCACGCGGCCATCTTGCGGCAGGCGGCGTTCGCTAATGTCGAGGCAGGCCATGATTTTGATGCGGCTCGTCACCGCGCCGAGCAGATTGAGGGGCACTTCGAGCGACTTGTAGAGCCGGCCATCGATGCGATAGCGGACCCGCATGCAGCGCTCGGCGGGCTCGATGTGGATGTCGCTGGCCCCTTCCTTGACGGCGTTGTAAATGACGTAGTTGACGAGGCGAATGACGGGGGATTGCCCGGCGCATTCGGTGGTGTCGCCAATATCTTCGATCGACGACTCGATCAGCGTCACGTCGGCTTGCGCGCTGTCGTCGATGATGTCGTCGATGACAAAGGTCTTGCTGTCCGGCAGCGTGGTGATCATCCGCCGGATGTCTTTGGCGCTGGCGGCGACGACCTGCACGTCGAGCCCGGTGAGGCCGCGAACTTCGTCGATCAGAAACAGGTTGGTCGGCTCGCAGACGGCGGCCGTCAGGGTGTGGCGAATCTTAAAGAGGGGAAAAACCAGGTGCTTTTCGATGAATTCGCGCGGCAACACCTCGACCGCCTTGAGATCGGCCAGCCGCGGATCGAGCTTGGCATAGGGGACGCCATACACCGCGGCCAGGCATTCGCTCACCTGGTCGTCGGTGCAAAACTCGCGCTCAACGACGATCTCGCCAAGCAGCTTTCCCCGGCTCTTGTTTTGCTCGGCCAGGGCGAGCTGCAGCTTCTCGATGGTGAGATAGCCCCGCTCGACGAGGATGTTTCCAAGCCGGGGAGTCGAGGTGGAGTGGAGAGACATGGCGAACTCGCGGGTGGACCGTCCCCTCTCCCTTTGGAAGAGGGGGAAGCGCGGCTAGGCGTAGCTTTTGACGGCGTCGATCACGGTCTCGAACACTTCGAGCTGCTGGTCGAGGCGGGTGATTTCGAGAATTTTGCGGTTGGCGGGGTTGCTGGTCGAGATCTTCAGGTCTCCCTGCAAGGCTTGCAGCGATTCTTGCGCGTTCAAGAGCGCTTCGAGTCCCTGGCTATCGATTGTCTCGCTCCCGTCGAGATCGATGATCACCCGATTGCGCTCGAGCGACGTGAGGAATTGCTCAAGCAGCGACGCGTTGTCGGCACCCACTTCTTCGGGCGTATGCACGACCACCACTTCGCCAAAAATTTCGGTGGGGAGCTTCATGGATCACCATGAGGAGTTAGACGCCGGCCAGCGACGCTTCAGCCGCCAGCTCGGATTCGACGCGCTGGAACAGCTCGCGGGGGCTGAAGGGCTTGGCGAGGATCGCTCGCAGGCCGAATTGCCGGCAGATTTCGTCGGCGGGAAGCTCGAAGCCCTTGGCACTGAGCATGATGACCGGCAGGTAGCTGGTGGCGGGATTCTGGCGAATCCGCTCGGCTAGTTGCAGGCCGTTGAGTCGTGGCATCTGGCAGTCGGTCACAAGCACAGCGGGCCGCTCGTCGATAATGAGCCGCCACGCCTCTTCGCCATCGCCGGCGAGCAGCACGTCGTAGCCGGCGCGCTTGAACTTGATTTCAGCCGCCCGCAGGATGTGGGCTTCGTCGTCGCAGAGCAGGATTTTGCGAGGCATGGCTTAGGCGCTCAGTTGGTTCAGTCCGGGCAAAATGACGCGGAAGGTGCTGCCGCGGCCGAGCTCGCTTTCGACTTCGACGCGGCCTCCATGCACGTCCTCGACGATGTGCTTGACGAGCGCCAGTCCCAGCCCGGTGCCGGGAGCCATCTCGCGGTCTTTCTTGACGCGATAGAACTTCTCGAAAACCCGCTGGCAATCGTCGGGCGACAGGCCGACGCCGCTGTCTTGCACTTCCAGAATCACCTCTTGATCGGCGAGTCGGCTTTTGACGGTCACGTTGCCCCCGGCCGGGGTGTATTTGACGGCATTGCTGACGAGGTTGATCGCCGCTTGCAGCAGCATGTCTTGATCGGCGAGTACTCCTAGATAAAGCGGGCTAAGCTCGCTCGTCAGGCGAATCTGCTTTTGCTCGGCCGTGGGCTCCAGCACGCGCACCGCCTCGGCCAGCTTTTCGTTGAGCGACAGAGCCGACTTGTGGACCGCCACGACCCCTGCCTCGATGCGGGCCAGGTTCAGCAGGTTCTCGACCAGGCGTTGCAGCCGATCGGCCTGGCTGCTGATGACGCCGAGAAACTCCTCCCGGGTTTGGTCGTCGTCCGCTTCGCCATCGACGAGCAGCTCGATATAAGCCCGGATGCTCGACAACGGTGTCTTCATCTCGTGGCTGACCGACGAGACGAACTCCGCGTTGCGCTTTTGGATCGACTTGAGGTGGCTGATGTCGGACAACACCGCCAGCGCGCCGTGCCCGGACGGCCCCGCGCTGGAGGCATCGGCCGCGGTGGCGAGCGCCCGGCAATTCACCCGATACCAGTGCGGCTGCCCCTGGCTATCGAGCAGGGCGACTTCGCCGCTGCGGTGCGTTGGTGCTTTGCGACGGCGCGTCTCGGCCAGCAGGCCCACCAGCTCTTCGCAATGCTTGAGCTGCGCGAGTGCCGGGTGCGTGTCGCCGGTGGCCGGAATATCAAGCAGCCGCTGGGCGCTCGGATTGGCCAGCGTGATTTCGCCGAACGAATCGACGGCGACGACGGGGTCGGGCAGACTCGCCAGAATCTCGCGCAGCTGGTCGCGCTCTCCCGCCAGGCGGCGGAGGCGAACTTCGCAGCTGGCGCGGGCCATCTCAGCCGCTTCCGCTCGTTCGGCGAACTCGGCCAGCCGCCCGCGCAATCGATCGCACACTTCGCGCCACCGCAAATCTTCCTTGCGAAGGGGCATCGCGGGCAAAGCGGCGTCGTCTTGCAATTGCTGCGGTTCGAGCTCGCATAACCGCTCGACATAGCGATGCGCCGCGACCGCCGAGCGCACCGCCTGCATGTGGGCCAGGTGGATGATGAGCACGAAGAGGGTCGCCCCGCCGAAGAGCACTCCCAGCCGCGTGACCCAGTTGGACGGCGCAAAGCTCGGCTCGGCCACCCAGGCCAGGCCCAGGGTGGCGCAGACCACCGCCAGTAAGGCGGTGGGGAGCACATTGGCGGAGCGTCGTTCGGTCATGACGGATGGGGGTGTCGGCGTGGTCCGCGCACGCGGCGGCGCGCGGGCCGGCGGGAATATCGCCTCACTAGAAACCTAGGACACGCAATCGCCATGGGTAAACCACGGCTCCATTTGCGATTCGAGGGAATGACTGGCCTCCGTCGATCGAGGGGCAGCTCTCCGCTCGACTTGCCAGCCGCAAGCCTGCAACCGGCAGGATCGTCAAAACCGGCATCGCCACTGCCGGGCCGGGCGCTGGCCGAGTATTCTGAATAATATGCATAGTCCGCGCGAAAAGCCCCGCTTTCCGCCGCTCGCGGCGGTCGGGCCGGATGGCCTGCTGATGACCGGCGGCTCGCTCTCGCCCGACTGGCTGCTCGAAGCGTATCGGCGAGGGATTTTTCCGATGCCGATCAAGGTCGAGCGGCGGCGCATGATCGCCTGGATCACGCCCGATCCGCGGGGAATCTTCGAGCTCGATGGGCCGCATGTGTCGCGGAGTCTGGCCCGGCGACTGTCGCGGGGCGAGTTTCAGTTCACGTTCGACCAGGCTTTTGGCGATGTCGTGGCGGGCTGCGCCGCGCCGCGCAGGTTCGACGACGCGGATGACGTGTGGCTCACCCTCGCGATGCAGAACGCCTACCAGTCGCTTTTTGCCCTTGGGCACGCCCACAGCATCGAGGTGTGGCAACAAGGTCGGCTGGTGGGGGGAGTCTTCGGCGTCACGGTCGGCGGGCTATTCGCCGGGGAGTCGATGTTTCACCGGGCGACCGACGCCTCCAAAGCCGCCTTGGCGATGCTCGTGCCGCATCTCGCGCGGCGGGGCTATCGGCTGTTCGACGTGCAATGGACGAACGCCCATACGCGAAGCTTGGGGGCGATCGATATTCCGCGCGACGAGTACTTGGCGCGGTTGGCGCGAGTGGTGTCACTCGACGTGAGTTTTGGGCCGTAGCGCGCCGGGAAGCCCGCAAGCGACAACGTGGGCGTCGCGAGAAACTCAGTCCCTTCGGCTTGCCTTTAATGAAAGTCCGAGGCGAACGAATTACGCCCCTTTGCCGTCGCGCATGTAGGTGATGACGGCGTCTTCGACCCGCACCTTGCGCGGCTGCTCGCCCGAACCGCCGAAGAGCGTTTCGAGATAAGCCTGGCAGCGCTTGGGAACGAGGTGGTAGAAGTTGTGCTTGCCGTCGCGGCGGCATTCGATGAGGCCAGCCACGCGGAGCAGCGCCAGGTGGTGGCTGACCGCCGGCTGCGTTTGCCCGAGCAGCTTGCAGAGCGTGCGGACATTCAGCTCATCCTGCTGCATCAGGAAATAGAGAATCTGCAGCCGCGTGTCGTCGGCCAGCAGCTTGAACAACTGCACCAACTCCTTGGAAGTGGGTTCCTCCAAGTGGGCCAGGTTCGGCATGGCCAAGGGACGGCCAGCGGGCTGGCCAGACGCGGTCGAGGGATTTTCGGTGGACATCTTTGGGGTGGTCAGGGTCACCATGCGGTCCTCGGGTCGAACCTTGGGACAAGGCTCAAGGGTCCAGTACGAGTAAAGATCGATTCGCCGCGACCAGGCGCAAGCGCCGAATCGCGACGAGCCGCGCGAGCCAACATGGCCGCGCCGCCATCGCCCGTTGCCGTTCGGGGGTTGTGAAAATGCGAATAGACAAATCGTTGGCCCGCCGGAGAGGAAGCCGCAGAACGCGACTCACTGGGAAAGTTCCCGGCAGGCACCTCCTGAATCGTTCGACTAATATTGTAACCGGCGTCCAGTCTGTTTGAGAATAGTCGCCGAGGAAAAATCTAGCGAGTTTTCCGGGAAAAACGCTTGTGTGGGCGATTCAGAGCAAGCCACGAACCGACGCGAGACCGACATGTGTGGACGCTTCACGCTCCGAACGCCGCTGACAGTGCTGAGCCAGCAGTTTCTGTTTGAAGTGAGTTCAGAATTGGGAGCCGCGGGTCTCGCGCCGCGCTACAACATCGCCCCGACGCAGGAGATTGCGGTAGTGCGCCGAGCTGCGGATGCGGATCGCCGCGAGCTGGCGCTCGTCTGCTGGGGCCTCGTTCCGAGCTGGTCGAAAGACATGAAATCCGCTGCTAGCATGATTAACGCCCGGGCCGAAACAGCCGCCACCAAGCCGGCGTTTCGCGCGGCCTTCGCCTGCCGCCGCTGCCTGGTGCTGACCGACGGCTATTTCGAATGGGAGGCGGTCGGCCGCCAGAGGGTGCCCCACTACTACGAGCTTGCCAGCCGCCAGCCGTTCGCTTTCGCGGGGCTCTGGGAAAGCTGGCACGGCGCGAAGGGCGCGGCAATGCCTCTCGAAACGGCGACGATTTTGACGACTACGGCGAACGACCTGGCCGCCACGCTGCACGAGCGGATGCCCGTCATCTTGCAGCCTGCCGACTACGACCTATGGCTCGATCCCGCCACCAGCCGTGAGCAATTGGCCGCGCTGCTCGTTCCCTATCCGGCTGGCCAGATGCAAGAGCGAGTGGTCAGCTCGCGAGTGAATAGCGTGCGGCATGACGATGCGGAGTGCCTGGCGGACGAGCCGAGGCTCTTTTAGCCATCGATTCGGAAAGCACTCGGCGGGCTGAGATCGTGAATCAAGCAATTCGCCGCGGTCGCAAGACGGCTACCTCCGAGCCATCGGCCAAGAAGGCCGATTGGGGCGGCTGGTCCAGAACTCGCCCGAACTGTGGGCCATACAGGGCCGCCGCGTCGCAATCGAGCTGGGGCTTGCTTCCTTGCCATACCCGCCACGGCGGATGCACCACTTCGTATTCGACGGTCCCCCCATCGCGCTGCTGGCAGTAGCCCCAATAATGCTCGGCGATGAACTCCTCCAGCGAACCGGGGACAAGTGCCGCCGGCTCGCCGGCGTGCGTGAGCGATAGCGCGTTCCACCGGCCAGCGAACCGCCAGCGATATTCGGCGAAGCCTTCCGCCGCGGCCGCGATGGGCCGGTAGCGGGTAGAGTGCTCGACAAACTGCCGCACCGGGCCGGAAAGGGCGTGCTTCATCGGGAGCGCGACATAAGGCTCGTTGTAGAACCAGCGGGCGGTGGTCGCGATCGCCCGCCGCGGCACGATCTCCTTGACGAAGCACACCCCCCGCCGCACTTCGCCACCGACCATCCGTCGCACATAGAACCGCAGATTCACTTCCTCGAAGTGCCGATGCCACGGCACCGGGATACCAAGAACGCGCGTCCGCAGCATCAAAAAGCCGACCATGCTGACAAAATGCCGGCCTTCATGGGCATCGAGTTCGACGCCGGTCGGCACCAGCGGCAAGAGGGCCGCCGGATCAATTTCGTAGTTCAGCATCGCCAGCGCGTGCCACCGGGCCGAGAGAAACACCAAGCGGCGACGAGCCTGGGGCGCATCCGGCATCATACGAAGGCCCTCCTGGCGGAGCTGACCGCAGCGGCGAACAAAGAGCAACCGGCGACTACTTGGCGGGCTTCTCTTCGGCCTTCTTCGCCTTGGCCTCCTTGGCTTTGCCCTTGTTCCTGCCCGCTTCGGCCTGCAGGGCGGCCTTTTCCTCGTCGCTCAGTTTGCCGTCGCCATCCTTATCGAACCGCTTGGCGAGCGGGCTGAGCTTGCTGGGCTTTTCGGTGGGAGCGGCCGGTGCGGCGGTGCCACCGGGGAAAACGCCGGTTTGCGGACCCTTGCCACCCCCTTCGCGCATCCGCTGAAAGGCGGCGCTCGCCGCTATTTGCTCCTGAGCGCTCAGTTTGCCATCGCCGTCCTTATCGAACTGCTTGGTGAATTGCTCCACGCCAGGAAAGCCCGCCGACGGGACGCCAGCTCCCCCCAGGCCGCCGTTGCGGCTGGCGAATTCCATCGCGGCCAGCTGCTCTTGCTGGCTCAGCTTGCCGTCCTTATCGGCATCGAAGCGGGTGATTAGTTGCTTTTGCAACTCGGCCAGCTTGGCCGCATCAAACCCCGCCGGAAGTTGCCCCTCTTGGGCAAACGAGGGAACCGAGAAAGCGGTAAAAATCGCCATGACTGCCAGTAAACGCCGCATGATGACTCTCCGGGTACTGCTCCAGAACAATCTTCTAACTGTACCTTGCCGACGAGTTGAAAGTCCAATTTTCGCCCGAATATTCAGCACCTTCGGCAGCCTTCGCAAAACTACCTCGGCGGCCCCGCTGGCGCGCGGGTGCCGAGCTCCTCGGCGAACTGGCGGATCATCGGATCATCCGGACGCAGTTCCAACAGTCGCCGGACGAGGGGGCGAGCCTGCTCGGGGCGGCCGGTGTCGCGATAGAAAATCGCCAGGGCATAGCCGAAGTCCGGCGTTCGCGGCTCCAGCAGCCAGGCATTTAGTAGGGCGGTTTCCGCCTCTTTGCGCCACCCTTGCAAATACCGCAGGAGGCCGATGCGGTTTTGCAGCGGGGCGTTATCGGGAGCCAGCATCCCGTCGCGCTCCAAAAGACCCAGCTCCTCGGCTTGCAGGCGGCGGATTTGGTCGTATAGCGGACCAAGCTCGGCCACAAGCTGCTGGGCCTGTTCGACTTGCCCTCGCTGGGCAAGTTGCCGGGCCTCTTGCTGCATCCCCTCCAGTCGCTGCTCCAGCAGGCGGGCCAAGTTGGCCCGCGGACCCACGGCGGTCGGCTCGATGCGGATCCCCGTGCGATAGGCCGTTTCGGCCGCTTCCCACGCTCCCAGGTTTTCGTGCAAAAACCCGGCGATGAGATGGCCCCCCGCCCGGTCGTTGTCAATTTCCGCCGCCGCGAACGCGAGCTTAATCGCCTCGCGCAAATGGCGGGCGTCATCGCGACCGAACTCGGTTTGCGGAATCCGCGACAAAACGCGGCCCGCTTCGCCCCGCACCGCCACGGGCTGCGCCGGCAGGAGCGCGGGAGTGACGCTCCGCCGCAACACATTCAACTCGGCCCGTTCCAGGCTCGCCACGGCGGCCCCCCGCGGCTGCGGATCGGGATCGACAATCGACTTGGCCAGCCGGTCCCCCACTTGCGGGCCAGTATCGAAATAGGCCCCCAGCTCTTGCGCCGCGGTCCCGCGGGCAATTGCCGGCAGCTTTTCGTTCGCCAGCAGGTCGAGCAGTTTTTGCGGAGCGTCGGCCGATTGCTGGCGGGCCGCGGCCAGCGCGGGGGCAAAATGCGGCTCCCGCTTGCGAGCATCGCCGTACCACTGATCGAGCGTTTCGTCCGCCCAGCGATCGACCTGCGCCAGGCGAGCCTTTACCGCGTCGTCGTTTCCCGCAACCCGTAGCCAGTCGGCATATTCCTTGAGGTCCGGCCGCTCGGGCACGCTGACTGCGGTGCCCTTGCCGCCGGGAAGCAACTTGTCCTTCAAATGACAACCCGTGCAGGCGTTCGGCGTGCCCAAATTCACGCTCAGATCGGGCCGCGGCACGCGTAAGCTGTGGTCGCGCCGGGGATCGACCTGCATATAGGTCGTCTGCGGCATGTGGCACTCGACGCAACTCGCCCCTTTTGATCCCGTGGGATGGCGGTGGTGGGCGAAGCTGTCGTATTTTGGGGCCGGATGCTGGTGGCACGAGGTGCAAAGCTGGTTGCCGGAGAACTTAGTCTGGGCGGTGTGCGGATTGTGGCAATCGGTGCAACGAATCCCCTTGTGATACATTTTGCTCTGAATGAACGAGCCGAACTCATACACCTCGTCGAGAATCTGCCCGTCGGCATGGTACGACGATTGGGTGAGCAGTTCGTTCGAGAAATAGTCGTAATAGTTGCAGCCCGCCGTGTAGCCGGTTTGCACCATCCGCCGCCGCGAATGGCACGGAGCACAGGCCTGGATTTCGGCAGTGTTTTCCTTCCCCTTCAGCTTCGCCAGGGCATAGCCGCGCTCGCGGTCCCAAAACAGCGACGGTGCCTCGGCCAGCTTCACATGCAGGCTGCCGGGGCCGTGGCAGGCCTCGCAGCTGACGTCGATCTCGGACCAGGTGGTGTGATAGATGGCCGTGGCCACGTCGAAATTCTTGTGCAGATTGGTCGAGTGGCAATCGGCACACATGTTGTTCCAGCGTTGGGCGATGCCGGTCCAGTGCAGGTCGTCGTCGGGGGCCAGCTTCTCCTTCACATCCGGCGGGTCGAGGTGGAACCAGCGCTTCTTTTGCGTATCCCACGAGACCCGCAGCACCTGCAAGCGGGCTGTTTCATGCGCCGGCATGTCGGCTGGGCGGTCGAACTCGACCATGTACTGCTGCAGCGGATCGACGCCAAAGGTGTACTTGATCTCGAAATCGGCCAGCTTGCCGTCGGGCCCTTCGGTATGGATGTAGAATTTGCCGTCCTGCCGAAACATTCGCGATCGTGTGCCGTGATGCGTCAGCTCGGCATTGTTGAAATCGCCGAGCACCGATTTGTCCGTCGCCACTTCCATCGCCAGGTCGTGGTGCGAGCCGGTCCACTGCGTGTGCTCCGGCTGGTGGCAGGTCGCACACGACTCGCGGCCGACGAACGTCGCCTGCGCCTCGGCCGGCAGGCCGAAGTACCAATCGGCAGCGAGCCCCGCTCCGGCGAGAACGACAATTGTGCCGGCAACCAGAGGCGCGGTGCGCAGCGGCCGGCGGGACTGAGGCGGAACGTTCGGTTCGGCTGTTGGGCGTGGGCGGCGGGATTTCGACATCGGGCGGAAAGGAGCAAGGAGAAACCGCGGATCGCGCGGAAAACGCGGATGAGTACGAGGAGAAGCTCCCATCATAGACAACCGCTGAGTCGGGATGTATGGCTGGGAAGTTAGCCACAGATGAAACACGGACGAAACACGGCTACAGCCCAATCCATCTTGCTACTTATCCGTGTTTGATCTGTGTTTCATCCGTGGCTCCACTGGTTCCCATCTCGTTCCCATTCAGCGCGCCGCTGCTATACTGCGGGCGTTAGCAATCGCCAACCTCGAAGGAGTGTTCATGAGTGCCGTCGCGACGGAGCACGTGCTGGTGGTGCCAACCAGCGTCTTTCATCAGATCGGCCATTTTCAGGGCTTTTGCGGCGAGGTCGATCGCTACCTGGCGGGCCTCTTGGATCCCAGGCATACCAGTTACCGTGCCCGCGCGTCGATGGAGCAGGACCCCAGCTTCAAGCAACTCATTCCCTACGTCATCTTCCGCCACACGGCGGAGGGCGGCACGGTGAGCCTGTTTCAGTACACTCGCGGCAAGGGGCAGGGCGAAGCCCGGCTACATGCCAAGCGGAGCGTCGGCATCGGCGGGCATATCTCGGCGGACGATGCCGACGCCGGTAGCCCCTATGAAGAAGGGATGCGGCGCGAACTGGAAGAAGAAGTGCTGATCGACACCCCATACCATTCACGACTCGCCGGTCTGATCAATGACGACCAGTCCGAAGTCGGCAAAGTCCACCTCGGCGTCGTCCACATTTTCGACGTCGAGCGCCCGGCCGTCGCCCCCCGCGAAACCGAGATCATCGAAGCGGGCTTCAGGCCGGTCAGCGAATTGCTGGCCGACTTGTCGCGGTTTGAAACCTGGTCGCAGATTTGTCTGAAGGCGCTGTTTGCCTGAATCACGGAGTTTGCCTGAATCACGGAGATCCACGATGAACTCTTCCCTCCTCTCCCGTCGGACCCTGCTGACTGGCCTTGCTGCCGGAACTGCTGCGGCCGCTTTCCCGGTGCAAAGCGCTGAAGAGAAAGCCGCCGACGCCGCCTGGAAAATCGAAAAGGACCGCGTTCACCAATCGGTCGTGCACTGGTGCTTCAAGCCAATGTCCATTGAGGATTTGGCCCGGTCGGCGGCGGCGATGGGGTTCAAGTCGGTCGAACTGATTCCGCCGGCCCAGTGGCCGATCCTGAAGCAGCACGGACTGACCTGCGCCATCGCCGGCAGCCACGGCTTTGTGAAGGGGTGGAACCACAAGGAGAACTGGGACTATTGCACCGAGTCGCTAACCAAGGGGATCGAAGCCTCGGCCGATTTTGGCTGCAAGACGATCATCACCTTCTCCGGCATGCGGGGCAATCTGCCGGCGGGGCCGGAAGGGGACGAAATCGGCAAGAAGAACTTTGTGGAGGGGATCAAGCGCGTCCTGCCGCTGGCCGAGAAGAAGAAGGTGACGCTGGCCCTGGAGATGCTCAACTCGCGGGTCGATGTCGAGATGAAGGGGCACCCCGGCTATCAGTGCGACACGATCGAGTGGGCGGTCGATGTCTGCAACCGGGTCGGCTCCGACCGGCTGAAAATCCTGTTCGACATCTACCACGTGCAGATCATGCAGGGGGACGTGATCGTCCGCCTTAAGAAGTACAAGGACTACATCGCCCACTATCACACGGCCGGCAATCCGGGCCGCAACGAAATCGACGACACGCAGGAAATCCACTATCCCGGCATCATGCGAGCCATTGCCGAAACCGGCTATCAGGGGTTCGTCGGCCAGGAGTTCATTCCCACCTGGAAAGACCCCGTCGCCGCCCTGCGGCACGCGGCACGGGTATGCGATGTGTAGTCACACTAACCCGACGCGCAAGCGAGGGAGGGAGCACTGGCTGGTGTGGACAGCGGATTCCCTCGCTTGCGCTTCGGGCTTGTGTATGCGGGGAATGTCGGAGCCCGACGATGAGTGATTTTCTCGGCCTCTCTGGCAAAACGCTGCTCGTCTTTGGCGTGGCCAACAAGAAGAGCGTGGCGTATCACGTCGCTAAGACGCTGGAAGAAGTCGGCGCGACGGTGGTGTACGTCGTCCGGAGCGAAGAGCGGCGGCAGAGCGTGGCCAAGTTGTTGGCCGGGGCGGAGGTGCATGTCTGCGATGTCGAGTTCGACGAGCAGATCGTAAGGCTGGCGGCTGATCTGGCAGCCCGCGGGCACAAGTTCGCCGGGATGCTGCACTCGATTGCCTTCGCCGACTATGCCGACGGGATGAAGCCGTTTCATGAGACGCCCAAGCGGGCCTTTTTGCGGGCGATGGATATTTCGTGTCATTCGCTCTTGGCGCTGTCGAGTGCCTTGAAGGACCTGCTGGAGCCGGATGCCTCGGTGGTGACGGTCTCGATTTCGACCACTCGCATGGCGAGCGAAAACTACGGCTACATGGCTCCGATCAAGGCGGCTCTCGATTCGTCGCTGGCGTTTCTGGTCAAATCGTTCAGTCGGTTTTCGCGAGTCCGCTTCAATGCCGTCGCGCCGAGCCTCTTAAAAACCAGCGCCTCGGCCGGCATTCCGGGATACATCGATTCATACCTGTTTGCCGAGCAGGTCATTCCGCGGAAAGAGGCGGTCGAAACGCAGGAAGCGGCGAATGTGGCTGTGTTCCTGCTCAGCCCTCGTTCCAGCGGCATCACCGCCCAAAGCCTGGTGGTGGATGCCGGGATGAGCATCAACTATTTTGATGCCGACGTGGTCCGGCGGGCGATGCGGCCGGATGAGCCGTGATGAGTCGCAAGCAGAACAATGGGAACAGAATAATGAGGTGTCCCGCAATGCATCGACGTCGGGTCTTGCTCATTGCTTTGCTCGGCTGGCTCTGCCTGCTTCAAGTTGCGACTGCGGCGGAGGCCAAGCCCGCCGATCCGAACGAGGTGTTCACGGTCGTCCTGATGCCGGATACGCAGTTCTATAGCCAGAAGTACCCAGAGACCTACGTGGCGCAGACGATGTGGATTCGCGAGCGGGTGCGGCCGGACAATATCAAGTTCGTGGTGGGCCTGGGCGATATTGTGCAGAACGCCCACGTCGAGCAGGAATGGAAGAACGCGAACGAAGCCGCTCGCATTCTCGACGGCGTCGTCCCCTACAGCATGGTTCCCGGCAATCACGATTTGGTGACCAAGGAGATGCGGATCACCCGCGATAGCACGCTTTACAACCAATACTTCGGCCCCAGTCGCTACGAGAAAGAGCCGTGGTACGGCGGGCATTGGGGAACGACGAACGACAATAACTTCTGCACGTTTGAAGCGGGGGAGCGGAAATTCCTGGTGCTGAGCCTGGAGTTTTGTCCGCGCGACGAAGTGTTGGTTTGGGCCGAGCAGGTCTGCCGCCAGCATCCGGAGCACAACGTGATCGTCGCCACGCACAGCTATCTGAATTTGACGGGGCGGGCCAGCGGCCCGTCGCCCGTGGCCGATTCGACCACCAACAGCGGCCAGGAAATGTGGAACAAGCTGATCCGCAAGCAGCCGAACATTTTCATGGTGGCCTGCGGGCACGTTGGCGGGGTGAATTTGCTGGTCAGCACGAACGACGCGGGAGGGAAGGTGATCGAGATTCTGACCGATTATCAAAACCTGGCCGAAGGGGGCCGCGGCTGGCTGCGAACGATGCGGTTCGTGCCGGCCGAGAACAAGATTTATGTCGAGGCTTATTCTCCGCTCTTGAAGGAGCACAACCTCAATCCCAAGCACACGCACACGATTGATTTGGATTTTGCCAAACTGCGGGTGGTGCGGTCGTGAGGTGGAGCAGATTCCCTAACCTGCCTGGGAATTCTCTTGGCAGGCGGGACGCCTGCCCCACTCCAAGGCCACCATCACGCTGTTAATCCCGCTGCCGATGCCGAGCAGGGAGACGTTGTCGCCGGGGGCGAGAAAGCGATTCTCGGCAGCGAGGGCGAGCGTGATGGGAAGAGCGACGCTGCCGGTGTTGCCGAGCCAGGGGAAGGTGACGTAGTCGCTTCCTTCGGGCAAGCCCAAGGATTGCAGCATCAGCTTGCGATGCGTGCCCCCCACCTGATGGCAAATCGACTTGTGAATCTCGGCCCGCGACCAGCCGCTGGTGGCGAGAAAGTCGGTGAAAGTCGCCGCACCGGTCGCCAGCCCTTCGGCCAGGAGCTTCTCGGAATCGGTTTGCATCAGGATGCCGGCACCGGATTCGTTCCCCCCCATGCACAGCTCGTGATGCGAAGTATGGGCCCGCACAGCGGCTGCGGCCAGGCGATGGCCGGTGCGGCTGAGGTCTTTGTGTACTAGTAGCACGGCCGCGCTGGCCGAGCCGATGGTGAGCGAGGCGAAGGCGGGCTTAACGCTGTCGCGAGTGAGCGTTTGGTCAGCATTCAAAGCGTCGATCGTGCTTTCGAGCAAGGCGCGGCTGTCCTCGGTGCCGACGACGAGGCCGGCGCGGATTTGTCCCAGCTCGATCATGTTCGCCACCAGCACCATGCCGTTCAACAGGCCAAGACAGGCGTTGGAAACATCGAGCACCTGGCACTGCTGCGGCAGATCGAGGGCATGGTGTACGCCGCAGGCCGATGCCGGTTCCAGTTGATCGCGGCAGACCGAGGCATGGATCAAGCAGCCGATTTGGCGGGGGTCGATGCCGGCCTGTGCAATCGCCATTCGCCCGCTGACGATGCTTTGTTGGCTGGGGCGCATGTCGCGAGGCCAGAGCCGCCGCTCGCGAATGCCGCTCATCAGTTCCAGCCTTCCCTCCGGCAGCCGCAGGCGCTGATAGAGCGGGGCCAGGCGGCGCTCGATCTCGTCGCTGGTGACGATCTCGTCGGGCACGGCGTAGCCGAGCGACTCGAGGCAGACATTTTGATAGCGCATCGACTCAAGATAGAAGTGGGGCCTCCCGTTGAATAGGCGGGCGCGATGCATCCTGGCGGGCTATGGCAGCTTTAGATCGCGTTCCTCAAGCGGGGCGGGAAAGTCGCTCTGTGGCGGCGTCAGGCCGAGCGTCCACAGCACCCCTTGAGCAATGAGCCGTTGATATTCGGGCCGGCCCCAGTTGGCATGAAAGTGGCCGCCGGAGAACCCGAACGAGCGGCCTCCCTTCGGGCGCTGCCAGGCCCAGCCGACCATCTGCTCGGCATCGTCCACGCGAACGGTGACGAGCGGCACAAGGTCTTCCGCTTCCGGCGCACGCTTGAGAGCGTAGTAAAACTCTTCCTTCAGGCGGAAGTCGGCCAGGCCGGCGACGACGGGGTGCTCGGCGGCGATGTGAATTTCGGCCGCATCGAGCACCTTGTATTTGCGGTCCGGGCCACCGTGGCAAGCGCCAAACAAGGCCACGAACGGCTCGATGTTGGCCGCGTCCTTGGTTCCCATGCCCCAGTGCAACACCGCGAGGCCGCCGCGACGACCGGCGAGCTCGGCGAAGGCGGCACGGCGGGCCGGATCGCTATTCAGCCACTTGGCCCCCTCCGACACAAACAGCACCACGCCATCGGCTTTGGCGAGCAAGTCGGGGCCGGCGGGCCAATCGCCATCGGCGGCGGCGTGAGTGATTTCGAGCTCGGGAACGCCCGCCAGCAGCTTGGCCAGAACTCGCTGGCCAGCGGCATATTCGTGCGTGCTGGGGGGATGGCCGTCGGGCTGTTGCGACAAGAGGAGCAGTCGCTTGGGTGGCTCCGCGGCCGAGGACGCGGTTCCCCCGAATAGCGAAAGAGTAATGATGACCAAGGCTGAAATTCGTCGCGCGCGGGACATGCGGTGGCTCCGCCAAAGTGGATCAAGAAACAGCTCGGGCCGAGAGGGACTCGCCCTCCCGGCCCGATTGTAAACGGACTGTCGAGCTTAGCGAACTGCCAGCCGGGCGAGCAGCTCGCTGGCGTTCTCAGCCTCGACGGAGGCAACATACTCGCGGTCGGCAGCGCTGAGGCGGACGAGCGGCACGGTGGTGGTCCGGCCGGTCTCTTTGAGGATGCGGACCTTGCCATCGAAAATGGCGATCAAGCGGCCACGGATTTGGAAGTCACCCGTGTTGTCGGTCCAGAGGCGGGTCGGCAGCTTTCCTTCGGCCGAAATTTTGAATGGATCGGCGAAGGGATCGGCAGCCGGCGCGGCCGGGGCGGGAGCAGCGGGTGCCGCCGCCGGAGCAGTTGCGGGGACTGCGGCGGGAGGGGCAAAAGGATCGTCGTTAGCCGGCGCTGGCGTGGGAACAGCAGGAGCTGGTGCCGGAGCTGCGGCCGGGGGAGCAAAGGGGTCGTCGCTCGCTGGAGCGGGAGCCGTCGCGGGGGCAGGAGTTGGTGCCGGCGCGGGAGCGGCGGCAGGCGGCGCGGAGGGGTCGTCGCTCGCCGGTACGGGAGCCGGAGTCGCAGGCGGTGCCGGTCGCGCGGGAAGCGGAGCGGCAGCGGGCGGAGCAAACGGGTCGTCCGACGGGGCCGGCGCGGGGGCGGGCGTAGCCGGGGCGGGCGTGGGAGCAGCCGGAGCGGGTTCCGGGGTCGTCGGCGCGGCGGGCGCGGGAGTAGTAGCCGGAGTGGGGGTCGCGGCAGGCGCGGGGGTCATCGGGGGGAAGAGGTCGTCAAACACATCCTTCGCCGGAGCGGGACGCGAGACCGGTTCGGTCTGAGCCGGCGCGGCGGGAGCCGGCGTCGCGGCAGGAGCCGGCGCGGGAGTCGCGGCGGGGGCAAATGGATCGTCCGAAGCTGGCGCAGGTGCCGGGGCTGGCGCTGGTGCCGGGGCCGGCGCAAGAGCAGGAGCAGGAGCAGGAGCAGGAGCCGGCGCGGGAGCAGGAGTCGCCGCCGGGGCGAAAGGATCATCGGACGGCGGCGCGGGAGTCGCCCGCGCTGGGGGGGGTGCGGGGGTTGGGGCGGGAGTCGGTGTTGGAGCAGGAGTGGGGGCTGGCGTTGGCGCAGGTTCGGGAATCGGTGCCGGCGCGGGAGTCGGAGCAGGCGTCGGAGCAGGCGTCGGCGCGGGAGTCGGAGCTGGAGCCGGTGCCGGCAGCGGGTCAACCGCCGGTGGCGCGGGCGTGGGCGCCGGGGTCGGCGGTGTGGTCGGCTTGGGAGCCGGCGTCGGATTGGGGGCGGGTGTTGGTGGAGCGGGTTCCGCCGGAGTAGCCGCCGGATCGCTCGGCACAACCGGGTCAGCGGCCGGAGGGTCCGCCGATTCGGCCGGAGCCGCCTTCACCGTTTCGCAGGCAGCGGGAACACACGGCACATAGCAACAGCGGCGATGACGCCGTCCAAACAGGCGACATGCGGTGGCCGTATCGACCATCATCAGCGTGGCGACAACTAGCACCAGGGCGACCCGAATCCAGCGGCGGCACTTCTTCCACATAAGAGGAAACTCCGGGGAGGCAATCGACTCGACAACCGGCATTATGCTATCGCGCTCGGCGGCGAGTCGCAATCATTTTGCCCCGATTGCCCTGCTTGCCAGGGGCGCGTGATCGAATGTGCCGGTTATAGCGATTCGTTGGCGGTTGACTGGGGGAAGTCGCGGCTGGCGACCGGGAGGACAAACTGAAAGGTAGCCCCGCCTGTGGGGTTGTTCTCGGCCCAGATTTGGCCGTGATGGGCGGCGATGGTCGAGCGGCAAATGGCCAGACCCATGCCGGTGCCGTTGGGCTTGGTGGTGAAATACGACTCGAAGAGACGATCGGCCTGTCCCGGAGGGAGGCCGCGGCCGGAGTCGATGACGGCGATGCCGACCATGTCGTCCGCCGCGCGAAAGCTGCGGACGATCAGCCGCCGCCGGTCCGGGGGAGTTTCGTCCATCGCGTCGGCAGCGTTGCGCACCAGATTGACCAGCACCTGCTCGATCAGCAGGCGATCGGCGACGACCTGCGGCAACGGCTGGGCGAGGTCATATTCGACATGCGTCCCTTGGCTGCGGATGCCGAATTCGAGGAGCACGGCGACATCGCCGATCAAGGCATTCAAGTCGAGCCGCTCGGGGTCGAGCTCCCCCTTGCGGACAAACTGGGTCATCCGCCGCAAAATTTCTCCCGCGCGGCGGGCTTGCTGCGCGATTTGCTCGACCCACCGGCGGAGGTCTTGCGGCTCGGTCCACTCACCGGCGTGCTGATTCAGGCGGCCGAGCGAGGCCTCGGCGAAATTGGCGATCGCATACAGCGGCTGGTTGAGCTCGTGCGCGAGTTCGGCGGCCATTTCTCCCATCGTGCTCAGCCGCTCGGTGTGGGCCAGATCGGCCTCGCGCTGTCGCAATTGGCGATAGGCGTCGATTCGCTCGGTGACATCGCGCGACGTAGTAATCACCTCCATCACCTCGCCGGTGCGGCGGTCGAGCACCGCGCGGGCTTGTGACTCGAACCAGATATACTGCCCATCGACGCGGCGAACGCGATACGTCGCCGCCGTGCCGCGACCGGTCTTTACCGTTTCCGCGAGCAGCGCCCGGCAGCGGTCGCGATCGTCGGGATGGATATAGCCGAAGGGGTCTTGGCCGATGAGGTCGTCGGGGGCGTAGCCGGTCAGCGTCTTGCTGGCGGGCGAGAGATAAAGCCATTGGCCGTTAAGGGCATGGCGCGTGATCAGGTCGGACGAGTGATCGGCCAGCAGGCGATAGCGGGCCTCGCTTTCGCGCAGCGCCTGCTCGGCTAGTTTTCGCTCGGTGATGTCCCGCACGATGCCGCTGGCCCGATAGAACTTGCCGTTTTCGTCATAGATCCGGGCCCCATGATCGTGGACCCAGCGCGTCGAGCCATCGGGGCGAACGATGCGATATTCAACGTCGAAACTGTCGCACAGGCCGGCGAGCCAATCGTCAAAAATCTCATGCACCCGGCCGCGATGCTCCGGATGAATCCAGGTTTCGCCGCCGCGCACCGTGTTATACAGCTCGGCCGCGGGAACCCCCCAAATCCGCTCGAAGGCCGTGTTGATATACAGCAGCCGCTCGGGGTTGAGGCCGATCAACCAAAAGCCCTCGGCAATGGAACTGGCCAATTGGCGAAACCGCTCTTCGCTCTCGCGCAGAGCCGTTTCCGACCGCTGGCGTTCGGTCATGTCGCTGCAAATCAAAATGGCCGAGGCGACTTCACCATCGATAACCACCGGGCTGATGCGGGTCGAATACCAGGCGAGCTCGCCGTTGCGGCCGATCCCCTCGGTTTCGTAGCGGCCCGGCTGCGCGTGGTCGAAAACGTCTTCAATCTCCTTCCGAACGATGGGCCGATAGCTGGGTGGAATCCACTGATCGACGTTCGAGCCGATCACCTGATCGATGTGAAACGGCGGAAAGACCTGATTGATATAGGTGATCGTCCGGTCGCGATCAACCTGAATGATGATGTCGGGTGCGTTCTCGGTCACGCTCCGCAGCCGCTCTTCGGAAATCGTCAAAGCCGTTTCGGTGCGCCGCTGGTCGGTGATGTCGATATCGACGCCGACGACCCCCAAGGTCGCCGCTCCCTCGCGGATGGGAGCGATGACATAGCGATACGTGCGCGACTCCGAATTCCACGGGATTTCGGTTTCGTGCGTGACGACTTCCCCCGCTAGCGCCCGCTCGACACTCGACCGCCACCGCGCGATTTGCTCAGCCGGCAGCGGCAGCTCTTCGGCCTTGTGGCCGATAAACTCGCCAAAATCCCGGATCGACACGGAATTCTGCAGCACGCATCGCCCCTCGGTGTCACACGCCCAAACTCGAAACGGCAGGCTCTCCAAAATCGCGTTGAGCAGCGCCTGGCTGTGGACCGCGTCGTGGCGGGGTGCGGGTTGGCGGGTTGGTTCCGGGTCCATCGGCCTGGGTCTCCGATTGCGAGGTGAATTCACCTTAACCGACCTTGCCGGGGGGGAGTACGGGAGGTTTCCCCTGTCTCCCGCTCCCCGGAGGAGAACTTGCGAGCGAGGCATAGCGTTACGAGCCTTGGTTGCAAGTCTCACAAATCCTCGCCCGGCTCGCCGCCACGGTTGCCTGCAAGGAAAAGGTACGAGCGAGTTCACGGCCACCCAAAAACCCCTCTTACGGATTGTTTTGCAGAGCCATTTATACCCTCGCGCACACGACTCGCGTCTCCGGACCGGTCTGTTGATCAATTGCAACTCCTTGTGCTGCAACACTTTGCGCCACATTCCACCCCGTTATCGCGTAAGGCGCCCTTTATAACCCAATAAGTCCCCCGGCCTTCTTCGTCGGCGGCCACTGGCATCGTGCCCGTGCGGAATCGGAGCAGTGGCGGCGTTACCTCTGCCGCTAGCCAGCGCAAACTTTTTACGCGAGCCCGCCGCAGCGGCACCCACGCCGATGCGGCGGGGGCATGGCTTGCCACCCCAGCACCGGCAAGATGCCGTTGACCCCCGAAACGATCGGCGTGCGATAGTGCCACCCGTCGCGATTGCTGGACTCCTGAACTCTAATATACTATACAAAAAATGATTTGTCAAGAGTCTGGCCCGCGGAATTTTTGGCCATCAGTGTCACGGACAGTGGGCTGCTGTCGGCGGACAGAAGTGTTCTTCACCGGCCCCCCACCAGCTATCCCGGCGGGAGAGCGCTATCGCCACTTGCCGATCCTCCTTGACGGGGAAATGACGGTAGCCCGTAGCCGCTCCCCTGTTCGCTATAATCTAGTGTTCCATCAGTGGGCGGGAGTGGCCGGTGATCGTCGAAACCAGCGGCTTATCGAAGACTTATGGCTCGCTAGCCGCGCTGCGCGATTGCTCACTTACGGTCGAGCGGGGGGAAGTTTTCGGCCTCCTGGGCCCCAATGGTGCGGGCAAAACGACGCTGCTCCGGCTGCTGGTCGGCTTCTTGCGGCCAACCGCGGGGTGGGCGAAAATCGCTGGCCTTGACTGCGAACGCCAGTCGGTCGCCGTTCGCCGGCAGGTAGCGTATTTGCCCGCGGAAGCCTCGATTTTCCCGCATTTGCGGGGGCGCGACGCCCTGGATTTTTTTGCCGAGGTCCGCCCCGGCGGCGATTTGCAACGGTCGCTCGAAATTGCCCGCCGGCTGGAGCTCGACTTATCGCGGCGGGTGAGCTTCATGTCCACCGGGATGAAGCAAAAGCTGGCCCTGGCCGCGACGATGGCCGCCAATACCCCCCTCGCCATTCTCGACGAGCCGACGGCGAATCTCGACCCGACCGTCCGCTCAACGGTGCTGGCCCTGGTGCGCGAGGCCCGCGCGGCGGGGAACACCGTGATGTTCTCGTCGCACGTGCTGTCGGAGGTCGAGGAGGTGTGCGACCGGGTCGTCATTTTGCGGGCCGGCCAACTGGTGCATACTCAGCGGATGGATCAGCTGCGCCAGCAGCATCGGATCGTCGCCGCGCTTTCGGGTCCCTTGCCCCCCATTCCCGACGGGTTGCAAGACCAACTGGCGATTGTCCGCCAGACCCAAGGGGAGGCGGTGCTCGAAACGCCCGGCGAGCTCGCCCCGCTGCTCAAATGGCTGGCGACGCTCCCCTTGGCCGATGTGCGGATTGAACCGATCGGCCTGCGCAGCGTCTATGACCGCTATCATGCCGAACCGGTTGGTTCTACTCACAACTACCACTCTCCACTCACAGCCGCTCCGTGAACCGCGCCGTCCTCAAAAAGTGCCTGATCGAAGTTCGCCTGCTGTGGGCCGCCTGCGCGCTCCTCTTGTTCGCCTTCTGCTGGATGCGGGTGTTCATCGTCAGCACGCTCGAAACGGTCGATTTCGCCGGCATAGTCGAGCGGCTGTGGGACAAGTGGAGCAAATTCTCTCCCGTGCCGCTGAGCCACCTGGTTTCGTATCCGGGCCGCATCGCGATTGGCTACGACGAGCCGATCGTGGTTTTCACGGTGTCGATTTTCGCCATCGCCCGCGGCTCGGATGTCGTCAGCGGCGAGCTGAATCGCGGCACGCTCGAGCTGCTGCTGGCACAGCCCGTGAGTCGGTTGCAGGTGCTCTATACGCAGGCGCTGGTCACGGTCGCGGGGCTCGCCCTGCTAGCGGCGGCGACTTGGAGCGGCACCTGGACCGGCATCCAAACCACGACGGTGAAGGAGTCCGCTCCGCCGCCGAAAATCAGCTTCGCGCCGCTAGGAATCGAAATTCCGCTCCCCTTCGCCGGCGGTGAAAAGATCGAAGCCCCGATGCGCGACAAGGTCAACCCGCGCGACTTCTTGCCGGGGGCCTTCAACCTGTTTTGCCTGGGAGTCGCCATTGCCGGGGCGGCCTCGCTCGTCAGCTCCTGCGACCGCTACCGCTGGCGCACTATCGGCATCGTGGTGGGGCTCTATATCGTCAGTTTGATCTTCAAAATCGTCGGCCTCGCCTTTGAAAGCCTGCACTGGGCCCGCGCCTTATCGCTCTTTACGGCCTATGAGCCGCAGCGCTTCATCGCCATCGCCGTCCGCCAGCCGGAGCAGGCGTGGAGCCTGACGCTGACCGACTCGGCCGGAAAGTTCGTGGAACTGGGCCCGCTCGGCTACAATCTGATCTTGCTAGGGATTGGTTTCGTGGCCTATCTGGCGGCGGGAGCCGTCTTTCACAAGCGCGACCTGCCGGCACCGCTGTAGTCGTGTCGGCCAACGGGCCAGCGCGGGATGGGCCTTCTCTTTCTCGGAGATTGATCCATGCGAACCTGTCTTTTTTTGATCGCGGTGGGCCTTTGCACGGGGTGCGCGGATCGCGATGCGCGCGTGGTGAGCCTCTTTGGCGGCGAGCAAACGCTGCAGGCGCTCGCCACGCCCAAATCGGTGGCGGCTTATCGCATCGATCCCGAATCCTATGGTCAGGCGGCGGCTAATCCCGGCAAGGTGCTGGTTGGCTATCCGATTACCAGTCCGGCCGCCCAGCTTTCGGCTGACCAGATGAAGCAGCTGGCCACGATCCTGGCCGATCCGGGAACTTATAGCTTCGAGATTGCGAAAGGGTGCGAGTTTCGGCCCGGCGTCGCCCTCGTCGCTCAGGCCGGCAAGCAGGAGGTGATCGTGCTGCTCTGCTTCGGCTGCAGCGAATTGGCGATCTACGTCGAAGGCACGAAGGTTGGCCACGAAGATATGGACAACGCCCACGCTCAGTTCGCCAAACTCGCCAAGCAACTCTTTCCGAACGACAAAGAGATTCAAGGGTTGAAATAGCGGTCGGACGATTTCAGCGCTGGTTCCCAAGTGGAGCTTGAGAACCCACATCTTGGAAGCTCCGCTTCCTGATTGCTTGACAGTGTATTGCTTGCCGTGTCCCCTAGCGAAATTTCAGCCGGGACCAAACCTGGCCCCGGTCCGCGAAATCGCGCGATGATTCGCGCCGCTCCGGGAGCAAGTTTGCTCGCGACTATTTCTTGATTGCTCGGAGCCGGCGGCTCGACCGGCCCTAAAAAATTCCCAACTGATCCCGTGCTTCCTGGGTCATCTTGTCGGGAGTCCAGGGGGGATCGAGGACGATCTTTACTTCGACTTCCCCCATCCCTTCGATCTGGCCTAGCACCTGCTTGCTGTTGGAGATCATCTGCGGGCCGGCCGGGCACATGGGGCTGGTCATCGTCATTTCGATCTTGCAGTTCGTCTTGCCGGCAGGCTGGGGCAATAGATCGACGTTGTAGATCAGTCCCAGATCGACAATGTTGATGAACAGTTCGGGGTCGATCACCTTTTTCAGTTCTTCGCGGACCAGGTCTTCGGAAAGCTGGCCCGCCATCGCGATGGGAGTGGTCGTGGCGGGGGCCTCGCTCGTCGGGGCAATCGGGGCGACTTCTACGCCGGTCCGGGGCGAGACCACCGGAAGCGGCGCGGCGGTCCGCGGCGCGGCGGCCGGAGCGACGGAACGAGGGGCGTCGGGATCGGTCAGCTTAATCCAAACTTCGTCCCCCCGGATTTGCACCTCGTGCGCGAGCGTATTCTCGGTTGCCGGCATCGTCAGGGCATTGCCAGTCTTGATGTCGAATTTTGCCCCATGCCGGGGGCAAGCAAGGGTGTGGTCGTCGAGCGGGCCATCCGAAAGCGGGCCCCCATCGTGAGTGCAAACGTCGTCGAGGCAGAAAAACTCACCCCCCACCTTGAGCAGCACGACCAGCCGTTCTTCCACCTCGACCAAGAGGCGGCCTGGATCGGGGAGGTCGGTAGTGGCGGCGACACGGGTGAATTCAGACATGTTCTGGTGGGGCAGGCGTCTCGCCTGCCGAATGAATAGCAAAGCAGGCGAGACGCCCGCCCCACGCTACAAATACTCCCGCACTCGCCGCAAAATCGCCTGCCCCAGCGCTTCGCGCACGGATTCAATCGTGATCCGGTCGAAAATCTGCTGGAAAAAGCCGCTGACGATAAGGCGGGTGGCTTCTTTGCGGGTCAGGCCGCGAGTTTGGGCGTAAAAAATCAGCTCTTCATCGACCTTGCCGGTCGTGCTGCCGTGCGTGCAGCGAACGTCGTCGCACTGGATTTCCAGGCCGGGGATCGAATCGGCTCGGGCGGTGCTGGAAAGCAGCAGATTGTCGTTCCGCTGGTAGCCGTTGGTCTGAACGGCCAGCGGATCGACCTTGATCATCCCCCGCCAAACGGTGCGGGCTTTGTCTTGCAGGGCCGATTTGTAAAGAAAGTCGCTACGGCACTGCGGGGCGGCGTGGTGCTGGAGCGTGTGATACGAAAGGTGCTGCTTCCCTTCGGCGAACAGAACGCCATTCACCTGGCATTCGGCACCGCGGCCGGCGAGCTCGACGTGCTGATTCACTTTGGCGAGCCTGCTCCCCATCGCGGCAATCGTCCATTGCAACGAGGCATCGCGGCCGACGATCGCCTTTTGGTGGGCAAAGTGCCAGGCTCCCTGCCCCCAGTTTTGCAGGCTCACCAGCCGCAACCGGGCCGAGGGGGCGAGGATTACCTCGGTCGCCCCGCAGTGCAGGGCGGGGCTGTCGCCGTCGGGACCCGCCGTTTCGCACATCAACGTCGCTTCGGCCCCTTCTTCGATCACCACCAGCGTGTGCCCCAGATCGACACCCCCTGCCGTGACCGCCGAGAGGCAATGCAGCGGCTCGTCAATTGCGACACCGCGGGGAACATAGAGCAGGTGCCCCCCCGACCAGCAAGCGGCATGGAGTGCGGCGAACTTATCGAAGGCGGGATCGACAGCGCGCGTGAAGAGATACTTTTGAACGAGGTCGCCGTGGGTCGTGGCGAGCTCGTCGAGGCTGCCAAAGAGGACCCCCTTGTCGATCCACCTGGCTTTCAGCTCGCCGTGGCCGGGGCGGCTGTCGAGCGACGTGGTACGGCCGGCGAGCTCGACCCCCTCGGTGAGGAGGGACGAAGGAGATATCCCCCCGCTTACGTTTCGGGTTAGTGTGTCGAGAGGCAAACCGAACTGGTTCAGCTTGAAGAGCCGAATGTCGGTGCGAATCCACTCTTCGTCGCTCCGCTGGGGCCAGTCCTGCTCGCAGAACGTTTGCCAATGTTCGCGGCGCTGGTCGCTGAGCCAGGCAGGCTCGTTGCGGCCAAGCAGGAACGCCTCGAACGATTGCTGATCGAAGCCGGTTTTAGTGGCGAGGGTGGACATGGAAGCGAAAGCGGGCTACCCCACGCTCCCTTCCATCTGCAACTGAATCAGCCGGTTCATCTCGACGGCGTATTCCATCGGCAATTCCTTGACGAGCGGCTCGATGAAGCCATTTACGATCATGGCGCTTGCTTCGTCCTCCGAAAGGCCGCGGCTCATCAGATAAAAGAGTTGCTCTTCGCCGATTCGCGAAACGCTCGCCTCGTGGCCGACCGAAACGTCCTGCTCGGCGATCTCGATGTAGGGATAGGTATCGCTGCGGCTTTTGGCATCGAGAATCAGGGCGTCGCAAACGACGTTCGTCTTTACGTCCTTGGCCCCCTTCTCGACCTTCACCAGCCCGCGATAGCTGGCTCGGCCGCCGTTCTTGCTGATGCTCTTGCTAATGATCTGGCCCGATGTATTCGGAGCGCAATGCACCAGCTTGGCCCCCGCATCTTGATGCTGGCCGGCACCGGCGAAGGCGATGGAAAGGATCTCGCCGCGAGCACCCGGCTCCATCATATAGACCGCCGGGTATTTCATTGTCAGCCGGCTGCCGAGGTTGCCGTCGATCCACTCCATCGTGGCGTCGCCGTAAGCCATCGCCCGCTTGGTGACGAGGTTGTAGATGTTGTTGGCCCAGTTCTGGATCGTCGTATACCGGCAACGGGCATTTCGTTTGACGACGATCTCGACGACCGCCGAGTGCAAACTTTCCGAAGAGTACATCGGGGCTGTGCAACCCTCGACGTAATGCACGCTCGCGCCTTCATCGACGATGATCAGCGTCCGCTCGAACTGCCCCATCCGCTCGGCATTGATGCGGAAATAGGCCTGCAAGGGGAAGTCGATCTTCACTCCCTTGGGGATGTAGATGAACGACCCACCAGACCAGACGGCCGAGTTCAATGCGGCGAATTTGTTGTCGTGCGGCGGAATCACCGTGGCGAAATACTCGCGCACCAGGTCCGAATGCTCGCGAACCGCCGTATCGGTGTCGGTGAAGATGACTCCCTTGGCGGCGAGATCTTCCTTCAGCGAGCCATAAACCACTTCGCTCTCGAACTGGGCCTTCACGCCGGAGAGGAACTTTCGCTCGGCCTCGGGAATCCCCAGCCGATCGAAGGTCTTTTTGATCTCTTCCGGCACGTCGTCCCAGGTTTTGCCCTGGTGATCAGCCGGCTTGAGGTAGTAGTAGATGTCCTGAAAGTCGAGCGCAACGTCTCCTCCCCACTTCGGCAGCGGCTTGCTGAAGAAGGTTTCGAGCGCTTGCAGGCGAAACTGCCGCATCCAGTCCGGCTCGTCCTTCATGTCCGAAATCTGATTGACGATTTCGGCATCGAGCCCCTTGCGAGCGCGGAACACCGGCTTGCTGACGGTACGAAAGTCGTACTTGTTGATCTCGCCGACTGGATCGGCCGAGAGGGGCGGGCTGAGGATATCGGTGGACATGGAAGTCTTGCTTGGTAAGGGGTCAGGCCGAGGTCGCAACCTGCGGCTCTTCCTTTGCAGTCATCAATTGATTCTCTTCGGCCTCTTGCGGATACGCTTTGCGGATGCGGTCGTAGCCCTGGCCGTGCAGTTCGTTGGCGAGCTCCATCCCGCGGCCACTTTCGACAATCCGGCCGCCGAGCATCACGTGGGTGAAGTCGGGCGGGTTATGCTCCAGTAGCTTGTCGTGGTGCGTGATGATCAAGAGGCCCATCTTCTCGCGGCCGATCTCGGCGATCGACTGGCTGGCGAGGCGCACCGCATCGGCATCGAGGCCGCTGTCGGTTTCGTCAAGGATCGCGATTTTCGGCTGAAGCATGGCGAGCTGCAGGATTTCGGCCCGCTTCATTTCGCCGCCGGAAAAGCCGTCGTTCACATAGCGGCGGGCGAACTCGCGGTCCATCCGCAGTTGTTCCATCTTGGCTTTCAGCTCGCCGCGAAACTCCTTCATCGGCATCAACTCTTCACCCTCTTTGCGGTCGGGGTGGCGGACGTTGGTCGTGGCATGGCGGAGGAAATCGGCCAGCTTCACGCCGGGAATCGCCACCGGCCGCTGAAAGGC
>JANRLS010000054.1:0-17754 GCA_033762315.1 Pirellulaceae bacterium | reverse complement strand
CTCGGCGGCTTGCTCGACGGTCCGCAACCCCCACCGCGCCCGAAGGGACCGAAGAAGGGGGGATAGGGTTGGGTAGCACCGGCGAAAGCCGCTTGGCGCTCGGGTGGCTGGCGTTCTGCGTCAGCAAAACCCAGTGAAATCGCGGCGGGTTGTCGCTACCGCGCTGCAACCCCACACCTGGCGAAACAACGGACATCGTTTCTCGGGCGGAGTCCCTATCCCCTGCCGTACCGATTCAGTGCCGCCTGGCCGCGCTGGCGGCTGAGAGCGCGGCCAGTTCCTCTTCGCTCGGCTTCCACGAGCGGCCGGCCAGCTTCGGTTCATAAGCGGGCTGCCCCGCCAGTTCGGCGATCGCGATCAGGCACTTGCGCATCACTTCTTCGACGACACCGGGTTCGTTTTCGCGGCCGTGATACGCAGTCAGATCAAGCGGCAGGCCGAACCGCACTTGTACGCGGGCCGGCGTCAGGAATGGACTCCACGGCGTGCCGCGATAAGGGGAGCCAGCGATGTAGCACGGAATGACGATGGCTCGGGTCCGCAGGGCGAGCCACGCCGCGCCGGGCCTGCCCGGCAGCAGGAGGTCGTCCGTCATGTTGATCCGCCCTTCGGGAAACATGCCCACGAGTCCCCCGGCCGAGACGATCCGCAACGCCTCCTTGGTGGCGGCCGTATCGATGCCGCCGCGGCCAACGGGAATCACCTCGCACGCCCGCAAAAACCAGCCGAAGGCCCGGCTTTGGCAAAATTCGCGGGCCACCATCCAATGAATCGGGCGGTCGGCCGCGGTTTGCAAGAAGAACGGATCGACGCTACTGCGATGATTGCTAACCAGAATCGACCCGCGGCCGGGCGGAACCGCTAGCGCCCCCGACCAACTGGCCCGCCACAAGAGCCTCACCAGCAGATAGGCCACCCCCCACAGCACGCATTGCAGCGGCGTCAGCTTGCTGCGCACGACGGCGAGCGCAAGGCCCACCGCGAGCGCCGCCAGCGGCAGCACCAGCGCCGCCGCCAAAAACCCGTAAGCCGCCCAATCGGATAGCATCGCTCCAGACTACCCGGATTGCCGCCGTGGGCAATGGCGGGTTTCTTCCGCGAACCCGCGGACGGCGGCGGTTGTCCGGTGGTCGGCGGGCGTGCCGCGCCCGGTTATGCTGCCAGTCTTCCCGCGCCATTCCACGCTTATGTCGGCCGAAATTGTGACCACCACCGAGACCGAACCCGCCAGCGGGCCGATCGCCGCCGAGCCCACTTCTTGGTGGTCGCGCCCGTGCGGCGGCCGCGAGGTGCTCGCCATCGCGCTGCCGCTGGTGGTGCAAACCGCGTTCTGGTCGATCATGTGGTTCATCGACCGGATGTTCCTCACCTGGTATTCCAAGCCGGCGATGGCCGCCGCCCTGCCGGCCGGCATGTTTTTCTGGGTGCTGATCTGCTTTCCGCAGGGAATCGCCTCGTTCGTCAACACCTTCGTGGCCCAGTATTACGGTGCCGGCCGGCCGGAGCGGATTGGCCTCGCCGTCCAGCAGGGGATCTGGTTTGGCTGGTTGGTGACGCCGCTGCTGCTGCTCGCGATTCCGCTCGCTCCCTGGCTTTTCTCCGGGGCGGGGGCAACCGACGAGATTATCCGCCAAGAGGTGCTCTATTTCCAAACGCTGACGCTCGGAGCGGGGCCGCTCGTCATCTCGGCGGCGATGGCCAGCTTTTACACCGGCCGCGGCCTCACCCGCGTGGTGATGTTCGTCGATGTGGCCGGGTCGATCGTGAACATCGTGCTCGACTATCTACTCATCTTCGGCAAATTTGGCTTGCCGGAGCTGGGCATTGCCGGGGCGGGGCTCGCCACCGCCATCGCCAATTGGTCCGTGGTGCTGGTCTATTGGATTCTGCTCCGCCGCTCGGCCGACCGCGAAAAGTTCGGTTTCGCCAGCCAGCGGTTCGACTGGACTATCTTCAGCCGGATGCTGCGCTTTGGCGTACCCGGCGCGCTGCCGCTGCTCGTCGAGGGGGGAGCGTTCGCGCTGCTGATTAAGCATGTTTCGGCCATCGGCGAAAACGAAGCGGCCGCCACGAACCTGGCGTTCAACGTCAACTCGGTCGCGTTCGTGCCGCTGATTGGAATCAGCATCGGCGTGAGCACGCTCGTGGGTCAAAAGCTGGGCGAAGACCGGCCCGAGCTCGCCGCGCGCGCCACCTGGACCGGGGTCGTCCTCGCGCTGATCTACGCCGGCATCTTCGCGATACTCTATCTGGGGATTCCAGAGTTTTTTCTGCTCGCGCACGCCGCCCAGGCCGATCCCCACGAGTTCGCCCCGATTCGCGAGCTGACGCTGATCTTGCTGCGCTTCGTCGCGCTCTACTGCCTGTTCGATGCTTTGCAAATCGTGTTCGTCGGCGCCCTCAAGGGAGCAGGCGACACCTGGTTCGTGCTCGGCAACGCCATCGTCGTCTCGGCGGTCGCGCTATTCATCGGCACCACGCTCGAAGTGCAGTACGCCTGGAAACAGAACGGCTGGCAATTGTGGGGGTGGTGGTGGGTGCTGACGGGTTGGATTTCGACGCTGGGGGTCGTGTATTGCTTGCGGTTTTTACAGGGGGCGTGGCGGAGCATGCGCGTCATCGAACCCCCGGCGGCGGATTAGACACCGCCCGAAAGGATGTAGTGGCGGTGATGCCGCGACGGCATGACGCCAAGCGAAAATCGCGTTCGTTTCGCTTGCCCAGATGGCGGCAAACCGCGATGATGCGGCGGGACAAGAAGCGGCCCTTATCGATAGCCGCTGGAGTTTCTGCCCGCGGGCCAGGGTGGCTCGCCGGGCAGCATGTCAGTCGGACAAGGGATCACACGACTCCTGGCGAGGGATTTCCATGCGCGGTTTTCTGGCGGGGTTTCGTGCGCGTCCGGCGCTTACCAAAGGTTCTCGCAAGCGTTCTCGCCAGCTCCTGGTCGAACGGCTGGAAGACCGGAGCCTGCTCGCCAGTGTCACGGGAGCCGTTCCGCGCACCGCCAGTGCCGCTGCCTTGACCGACGACGCCTATGAGCAAAACGACACGCAGTCCGCGGCTCGCGACCTGGGCTCGATCACCGCCAACAAAAACGTCACCGGCCTCGTCATGGCCGACGCCGTCGATTGGTACAAGTTCACGCTTCCCGCTGCCGGCGGCTCGACCGACAGCGTGGTGATGACCTTCACCCACTCGCAAGGGGATCTCGATCTGCAGCTGTATAGCGCGAGCGGCCAGGTGCTGCGTAACGCGAACGGAGTCTCGAACAGCGAGACAATCTCGCTCAGCGGACTCGCGGCGGGCACCTACTTCATCCGGGCCTATGGCTACCGCGGCGTGACGAATCCGTCGTACGCGCTGGCGATCAACCGCGCTGCGGTCACCACTCCGACCACCCCCACCACGCCCACGCCAACCGACGATTCCTACGAAAACAACGACACGCAAGGCACCGCCAGCAATCTCGGCACGCTGACAACCACCCGCACGGTGAACAACCTCGTCCTGGCCGACAGCGCCGACTGGTACACCTTCACCATGAACGGCGCGGGAACGAGCGCGAACTACGTGGGCATCAACTTCACCGCCTCGGCGGGCGATCTCGACCTGGAACTCTACAATAGCGTGGGAACGCGCGTGGGGTCGTCCAGCGGCACCACCGGCAGCGAGCAGATCTCGCTGAATGGTTTGGCGGCGGGAACCTATCGCCTGCGGGTTTATGGTTATCGTGGCGCGCTGAACCCGAACTATTCGCTCTCCGTGGTTCCCGGCGTGCCGACCACGCCGACGACCCCGACCACGCCGACCACTCCTTCCACCGGCGGCTTCGATATCCAAATCCGCTACACCAACCTCTCGGCGGCCGACCAGGCGATCTTCGAGCAAGCCGCCGCCCGCTGGGAGCAGGTCATCACCGGCGATTTGCCGAACGCCACGTATAACGGCATCGTGGTGGATGATTTGCTGATCGATGCCAGCGCGGTCGCCATCGATGGGACGGGAAACGTGCTCGGCCAGGCCGGTCCCGATCGCTTCCGCAGCGGCAGTTCGCTCCCGTATCACGGCGTCATGCAGTTCGACTCGGCCGACATGGCTTCGATGCGGGCCAACGGCACCTTGCTCGGCGTCATCCTGCACGAAATGGGGCACATCCTCGGAATCGGCACGCTGTGGTCCACCAAGGGGCTTCTCTCCGGCACCAGCGGCAGCAACCCGATCTATACCGGCCCGCGCGCCACCGCCGAATACAACGCCCTCTTCGGCACCAGTGCCGCGGGTGTGCCCGTCGAAGCGACCGGCGGTGCCGGCACGCGCAATGCGCACTGGCGAGAAACGGTCTTTGCCAGCGAAATCATGACCGGCTGGGTGGGCCCCGGCAACTCGCTTCCCTTGAGCCGGATCACCATCGCCTCGCTAGCCGACCTGGGGTACACGGTCAACATGGCCGCGGCCGATCCGTACGCTCGCCCGAGCGGCTCGAGCGCGACGAGCGGCGGCGGAACCACCCGCGGCGGATCGAGCGGCGTGCTCGCCGGCCTCGTCGAACTGCCCGACCTCGAAGACCTGGAAACCACCGGCCGCCGTCGCTGGCAATCCGCCGTCGATGCGGTGATCGGCACGGGCCGCCTCGAGTTTCTGTTCTGCTAACTATCGCAGCCGCTTGAGCGATTCCGTCACCCAACGCAGCGTGAACTTTTCGCCCACGGCGTTGAACGGGTTGACCACCTTGGCTGGTTTCGCCAGCCAGGCATACACCGTTCCCACCAGGCCGAATGCCAAACCAAGCAGGAAGAGGTGTTCGAGGCATTCTTGGAAGGTCATGGGTCGCGATCCTGCGTGCGAGGCCGGGGTGGTCAATATCAAACTCTTTATGCACCTTCCATGCCAAGCCGATCTTCAGTTCAAGCAATCGTCGCAAGTCATTGCTGTAGATAGACTTGCAACAGATGTTAAGCTGTAGCGACCAGCCTTAGCGCACTCAATTCGACTTCGCTATCGAACTCAAGTTGACTTCAGAGGGACTCAAGCCAACGGAAGAATTTCCAAGAACCAAGCAGCAAGATCCGAACAAATCCGCAGTCCGAAATCCGAAATCTGCCAGCGAGCTACCACGGACCCCGCACCGGATACACCCCGAACTGATCGGTATGGCTCGGCCAATACGGGGTCGGCTGGAAACCGGCTCCGCTGCCGTCGGCGGCCGGGCCGGGATAGTCGCGGAAGAATTGGTGATAAATCGGCACCATCTCCGACTGCGACACCCCCCAGGCATAGCTGGTGTGCATCTTGGCGGTCGGCGGCACCACCAGGGCGACGGGCGTTCCCCACGGCGTGTAGGAATAGTTGCCGTGCCACGGCCGCTGAGCGGCGTAGTAGCGGGCGATGCGGTCAGCCCGGTTCGCCTTGTGCCCATGATGCGGCCCCCCCGCCCAAGTGGAGGGGGCGATTGCCAGAACCGCGCCGAGCAGCGTTGCCGCGACGAGCAGTTTGCGTAGCGATTTCACGTGTTACGTCTCCAAATCCTGGGGGAATTCGATGCGCTGGGTGGCCGCTTAGCGCCGGAAAATCGGCGCACCATAGTGGACGCTGGTTCGGTTCAGCCCCTGCCCGCCGTTGTAATAGCGGTGGTACGTCCGGTGATGGGCGTACAAAAATTCGTGCGGCATCAGCGGCTGATAGGTGATGTAGGTGTGGCCGACGTGCGGCGGCACGGGGCGCGGCGAGAGGTACAACTCGGCTCCCCACCCCGTGCAGCTTGGCCAGGCGTAGTAGTTGTAAAACAGGTCCGGCTGGCCATAGAAGCGATATTGGCATTGCCCGTTGCTGCACGTCCGGCAGCCCCCCGCCCCGGCATACATCCCGGCGGGCACCTTCCAGGCATAGTTCGTGATTCCGTCCGGATAGAAGCCATACGGCGCCTCGCGATGGAGCAGCTTGCCGTGCCCCTTGCCGGCGTGGCCGTGTCCCGGCCGGCAATTTCCATCGGGGCAATTTCCATCGGGAGCGTATTCGCCATCTCCCTTTACCGTCCCCTCGATCGGCGCGGCGGCCGCGGGCGCGCCGTCCAGCGTGGTCGTGGGAGGGAGCATTTCGGGGGCGGCCAGGGTCGGTTCCGGCTCTTGGGCGATGGCCCAACCGGTGCCGGCGGCCAGGGTGAGGGCCAGAGCATACCAGCGCAGTTTGCGAATCATCTCGGGCTTCTCCAGGTCGAGGCGGGCAGCGAATCGGCTGCGCCAATCACAACCGCTACATCGCTTATTCGGATGATTCCACGCCCGCCTGAAAGGCATTGTCTGCCCGCCAAAGCAGTTGCTCGCGGCGTGCCGCTAGTGTCGATAGTACCGTCAAATCCGGCTGGGACTCGGCCCGCCTGCCCGCTATAATTCGCACAGTTTCACATCGCTTTACGGGGAGCCGGAGGCGACCAGTGTGCGCCTCGGGTAAAGGAGTGCCTACGTTGTCCGCCGCGAAGTCCTCTCGCTTGGGTTCGAGTCAAAAAGCGCTCGATTTTGACGATTCCGCCGAAGCTGCCGCCAAATCGAACGGCCACGGTGCGAACGGCCACGCGCACCCGGAAAAGGCCAATGGCTCGGCCGCGCGATCCGGTGGCGAGGCCGCGGTCGGCGACCACGACGAGCCTCCGGCCGACGATGCCGACCGCCCCGCCACCAAGCGCCGTGCCACCGCCGAGTCGATGGCGACGAAGCAGCGAGACATCTCCGTCAGCGAGTTTTTCGCCAAGAATCGGCACCTCCTGGGTTTTGATAACCCCCGCAAGGCCCTGCTGACCACCGTCAAGGAGGCGGTCGATAACTCGCTCGACGCCTGCGAAGAGGCGGGCATCGTCCCTGAAATCTGGGTCACCATCGAAGCCACCGGCAACAACCGCTTCAAGGTCAGCGTGCAAGACAACGGCCCGGGGATCGTCAAAAAGCAAATCCCGCTGATCTTCGGCAAGCTGCTCTATGGCAGCAAATTCCACCGCCTCCGGATGAGCCGCGGCCAGCAAGGGATCGGCATCTCGGCCGCCGGCATGTATGGCATGCTCACCACCGGCAAGCCGGTGCGGATCATCAGCAAGCTCTCGCCCAAAAAGCCGGCCCACTATTTCGAGCTGCAAATCGACACCAAGCGGAACATGCCGGAGATCATCAACGGCAAGGGAGAAGGCGAAGACATCGCCGCCGGCGAGAAGGGGCACCAGCAGATGCAAAAGCAAGGCATCGACTGGGTCAGCCACTATCCGGCTGCCGAGGGCAAAGAGCCGCAAGAAGTGAAGAGCGGCACCCGCGTCACCATCGAGCTGGAGGGGCGATTCATCGGCGGCCGCGGCAGCGTTGGCGAGTATCTCGAAGAAACCGCCATCGCCAACCCGCACGTCACCCTGCACTACAAGGATGCCGAGGGGAACGAGGTCTCCTACCAGCGCTCGACCCGCGATCTGCCCCCCGAGCCTAAGGAAATCAAGCCCCATCCCTATGGCGTCGAGCTGGGCCGGCTGGTGACGATGCTGAAAGATACGACCGCCGGAACGACCTCAGCGTTCCTCACGGAGTCGTTTTCGCGCGTTAGTTCCAGCGTCGCCAAGAAAATTTGCGACGCCGCTAAAATTACCACGCGCTCGAATCCCCGCCGCATCGGCCGGCAGGAAGCCGATGCCCTGTATCAGGCGATTCAGAACACGCGGATCAGCCCTCCCGCCACCGACTGCCTCGTTCCCATCGGCGAGCAGCTGATCCTGAAGGGGCTGCATCAGGTGGTTCCCGGCGAATTCTATTGCGCGGCGACTCGCCCGCCCGCCGTGTATCGGGGCAATCCGTTCCTCATCGAGGTCGGCCTGGCCTATGGCGGCGTATCGAGCGCACAAAAGGTCTCGCTCGAGGCGCTTACCGAACTGCTTGGCGAAACCGATGCCCGCACGCTCCGCCAGTTCCTGATGAACACCTTCGACGGCATCGGCAGCGAAGCGGCCGACAAGATCATGACCGAAGCCCAAATGGGGACGCGGCAAAGCCCGGCCAAGCTGAAGAAGGAAGAAATCGGCCAACTGCACGCCGCCATGCGCAACGTGAACCTGAGCGAAGGGCAATCGATGCAAGTGCTGCGCTATGCCAACCGGGTGCCGCTGCAGTTTCAGCCCGCGGCCTGCGCGATCACGCAAGCGGTGATCGCCAATAACTGGCGGTCGTATGGCCTCTCGCAATCGCGCGGCAACCTGCCGCAAGGCCCCGTGACGATCATGGTTCACATGGCGAGCGTTTGGGTGCCCTTCACCAGCGAATCGAAAGAGGCGATTGCCGGGTATCCCGAAATCCAGAAAGAGCTGCGCCTCGGCCTGCAAGCCGTCGGCCGCAAGCTGGGAATGTTTCTGAACCGCAAGATCAAAGTGCGGCAGGAAGGCGAGCGGCGCTCCATCTTTCTCCGCTACCTGGGGGAAGTCGCCGAAGCGGTCGGCGTCATCGAGGAGTACGACGAGAAGAAAAAAACCGCCCTCTACGAGAAGCTGCTCCACGTCGCCAAGCGGAAGACCGTCGAAGCCGACACGAGGCTCGACGACCGCGGCAAGAAGATCGAAGCGGCCGAAGAGGATTTTGGGGAGAACGTGCTGATTGTGGAACAGCCCGATACGCCGCATCCCTAGTCGCTTTGCTCCACCCGTACTCGCTTTGCACCTGCCGCGAAATCCACCGTCCCCCTTACTGCTGATCCCCACTATGGCCAAGAAGACGAAGAGCAAAGAAGCCGCCAAAGCCGCGGTGCTCACTGACAAAGACAAAAAAACCCTGAAAAGCCTCCGCGAGCTGGCGAGCGAGGTCGCGTCGTTCGCCGAACGCAGCCGCGCGCCGCATCTGGATGTCCCCAGCCGCAGCTTGTCGAACGTCAAGTTCAACCAGTCGCAAAAAATCATCGAAATGGGAAGCGGCACCAACCGCCGCGAGCTTTTCAATCTGTCGCAGGCCAAGGCCTACATGCAGACGCTCCTCGTCGGCAGCGGGGCCAAACGGCTGATCGAGCAAGGCAAAACGACGAGCCTGCGGGGACTGTACTACATGCTCAAGCACACAATCGAAGGGACCAAGGAGGAAACCTTCGACGAGCAAAGCGAAACCGACGGGATGATCGAGGATGTTGAGGTGCTGCTCAACTCCATGCGCGAAGAGCTGCACCTCTATGCCAAGAACGCCGGCTCGATGGTGGGCAACATCACCCTCGTCGATAGCGGCGACGAAATCGATTGCACCCGCATGGGGAGCGGCGGCTACACGATTCCCTCGATCGTCGAGCCGGAGGTGGTGCAGTTCAAGAACTGCAAAGCGAAGTTCATTCTGCACGTCGAAAAAGACACCGTCTGGCGGCGCTTCAATGAAGACAAATTCTGGGTCAAGCACAACTGCATCCTCACGCATGGCGGCGGCCAGCCTCCGCGCGGCGTCCGGCGGCTCTTGAATCGGCTGCACCACGAAGAGGGGCTACCGATCTATTGCGTGCTCGATAACGACCCGTGGGGCTACTACATCTACAGCGTGCTCAAGCAAGGGTCGATCAACCTGGCCTACGAATCGAAGCGGATGGCCATCCCCGCCGTCCGGTACCTCGGCCTACGCAGCAGCGACTACGAGCGCTGCGAGCTGACCCCCAGCGTCCAGATCAAGCTCAACGATCAGGACATCAAGCGGGCCAAGCAGATCGCCGCCTATCCCTGGTTCGAGAAGAAGAAGCCCTGGCAAAAGGAAATCGACCTGATGCTCGCCAACGGCTTCAAGCTGGAAGTCGAATCGCTGATCAGCAAGGACATCAGCTACGTCACCGAGGAGTACGTTCCCCAGCGGCTCGAAGAGGGGGATTTTCTCGACTAACCTTCCTTGCTGTCTCCCAGGCCGAGGCGGGCGAGCCATTTGCCGCGGGCGGGGGGCTGCTTTTTCCCTTTGTCGCCCGCGATATTCGAGATTTGCCGCTCCGCCAGCTGTTCGGCCAGTTCGCGGGCCTGCTCTTCAATCTCTTGGCGTTCGCGAGCGAGCTTGGCTCGCTCCAGCGAGATGTCAAGCTCGGCCTTTTTCAGCTGCTCGCGGAGGTTCTCCTCCAGTTGCTTCACGCTCTCGCGGTGCTGCTGGATGACGTCGTCGTGGTCGAGCATTTGGGCGAGCGCCGCCGCGCCGACCGCGACCTCTCCCACGTTTTGCGACTGGTTTTGCAGCAGTTGCCGCAGCTCCTCGAGCTCCCGCTCCTTCTCGGCGACCACGTCGTCGGTGATCTTGATCGCCCCCTGCACGGTGAGCTTTTCCTTCTTCGCCGCCTCGTCGGTTTCGTCGAAGTCGCTTTCGAGCTGCTCCAGCAGCCGGCGCTTTTGCGCTTCCCAGTCGAGCGCTCCGCCGCCGCTGGCGGCCGGGGCGGCGGCGGCCGGCGCGCGCTTGGCCTTGGCGAGCTGCTCGGTCAGGTCGGCATTTTTCGTCTTCAGCTCGCGCACATCCTGCACTGCCAGCTCGCAGCGCCGCCGCAGGTCGTCGAATTCCTGGCTGCTTGGCCCGCCGCTCGCTTCGCCCGTTTGCTTGCGCGCCTTCTCCAGGTCGGCGGCCAATTGCTTGCACTCGATCCGCAGTCGCCCCAGTTCCGCCGACATGGCCGCTTCGTCGGCCCGGCCGGCACGGGCGATGTCGAGATCGGACCGAAGCGTCGCCACCTCCGACCGGGTGGACGCGAGGTCGCGGTGCGTCTGGTCGAGCCGTGCCTGGAGGTCGCTGGCACCGCGGTTTCCGTCGGCTTCGAGGCGCGCCGCGCGGGCCTCGGCCTGATCGAGAAGGGTCCGCTGCTGGACCAGTTCGTTCGTTCTGGCCGCCAGTTGCCGTTCCAGTTCGACCAGCTCGCGGGACGCCCCCGCCTGGGCCTGCTCGCGGTGGGCCAGCTCGTCGCGGAGCTTGTCGTATTTGCCCTGCAATTCCGACAGCCGCATTTGCAGGGCCAGTTCCTCGCCGGCCGCGCTGGCAAGCGCCTCGGCCCGGTGCAATTCCGCCTCGGCGGTCAGCTCCGTTCGCCGTGCCCGCAGTTGCTGGGCAATGTGCCGCCGCTGCCGCTGCGTTTGCCTTTCGCGCTCGGTTAGCTGATCGCGTTCGGCCCCCAGGGCGCGGCGGTCGGCGAAGAGCGCTGCGCGCTCCGCGATCAGTTTCTCGCGTTCGGCGGCCAGTTCGAGGGCTCGCTCGGCCAGTCGCTGGGCTTCGATTGCTTGTTCCGCGCGATCGCGCTCGGCCGCGGCCTGCTGGGCGGCGAGTTCCGAACGCTCGATTTCCAGTTCATCGACTCGCCGCGCGACCTCCACCTCTTGCCGCGCCGTTTCCGACGAGCGGTGCGTCAGTTCCGCGTCGCGCAAGGTGAGCTCGGCGTCTCGCGCGGCGATCGTCGCGCTCTTGGCGGCCAGCTCGCGCTCGGCCGCGGTCAGGCTCGCCTGTTCGGCAAGCAAGGCACTGCCGCGGGCGGCCAGTTCCTCATCGCGGCGAGCCAGTTCCGCGTCGCGCCGGGCCAATTCCTCTTCGCGCCGGGCCAATTCCTCTTCGCGGCGGGCCAGTTGCTCGCCGCGCGACTTCAGTTCTTCGTGCCGGGCCGTCAGGGCTGTTTGCTGGGCCGACAGCTGCCGGCTCGATTCGGCCAGTCGCTCGTCGCGCTCGGCTAGGGCCGCGCTCCGAGCCTGCACGCTCGCGGCAGCCGCTTCGGCGAGAGTGCGGTCCTCGGCGAGTTCGCCGGCCAAAGCATCCAGCTGCCGAGCCAGTTCCCCTTCCAATTCGTTCAGTCGGCGCTGTCGGGCTTGCAAAAGCTCGCGGGCCCGCTCGCGCTGCGCCTTGGCGGCGGAGGCCAAGCGCGGCCGCCAATCTGCCGGGGCATCGCGAAGTGCATCTTCCATGGGCCAAACCACCGCCAGGGGATACGGAGAGCGCCGCCCGCGCGACAGCCGCCGCGCAAAGCTCCCCTCAATACATAGGTCACGGGGCGGCCTTGGTCAAAACGGCCGCCCCACCCCCGCGGCTACCGCGATTCAACCGTCACCGCCATCACCACCGGCGCGGTCCGGTCCTCCCCTTTGACCAGTTCAATCGCCGCCAGCGGCTCCCCGCGGGCGGGACTCACCGTCAGGTAACGTAGCTGCCGGCCCGCCAGGTCATACGCGAACTGGCTCCCCGGCACATCGACATGCCGGATGTAATCGGCAAAATGCTCCCCGTTTTTGAGCGGGTGGTCCTCGATCTGGCGATCGGCATAGACAAGCCGCACGATCAGACTGACCGAGCCCTTTTGCCCCAACGGATACGCCCACCCGGCGACCCCCGACAGCAGGTGAATCGCCTTGGCCGGACCGTGGCATGGGAGCGATACCGACTTCGGCATGTTCGGCGGAAGCTTGCCCTGCGGCCCGTGCAGCAAAATCACGTTGGCCGCTTTCCCCTCGCGCGGATCGACCAATTGAAACGGCACGCCGGCGAACGTCTTCGGCCCCCAGTCGGCGAAAACAAGCCGTTCCGCGGCGGCATTTTCGTCATAGAACATGCCGCGCAAGCTGCTGATCGTGGCGACTTTGCTCAAATCCAGCGGCACGAACCGGCCGCGCTGCGTGAGGAATTCGAGCAAATCGACGATTTCTTGCGGCTTGACTTGCTTTTCGAAGCCTTCGGGCATCAGCGATTTCGGCGAGGCTTGCAGGTTCTCGATGTCGTCGCGCAGGACGATGTGCCGTTTCGCCTCGCTATCGATCAGCTCGATGGAGGTTTTGGTTTCGGACGCCAGGAGGCCGCTGAGAACCACGCCATCGGCGGTCAGGACCGTATAGACGCGAAAGTTTCCCTCGACGCCGCGACTCGGGTCGAGCAGGTGAACGAGCAGTTCCTTTTTCGGATGGACCGCCATGCCGGTGAGGTCCGGGCCGATTTTGGCCCCTTCGCCCGAATGCACATGGCATTTCGCGCACTGGTTTTTGAAGACCAGCTTGCCAGCGGCTGGGTCGCCGGTCTGTTCGGTTAGCGGCAGCAGCTCGTCGAGCACCTTTTGCCGGTCGGGATTAGGCAAGCCGCCGCCGGCCGCGAGCAGCTTTTTCGCCCGGTCGGCGATTCGCTTGTCGGGATGGCTCGCCAGGGCTTGTTTCTGATCGAGCGATAAATCGGCCAGCGGCACGCTCTGGCTTTGGATCGCATCCAGCAGGGCCGCCGTCCAATCGCCGCGACTGAGCAAAACGCGTAGTGCGGCGATGCGCACGGCGGGCGTAAGCTTGCCCAGCCGCGCGGCGAGCGCCTGGCCGATTTCTTCCGATTCGCTACGGCCCAGCGCCTCGACCAGGCCGCGAGCCAGTTCGGGCGAAGTGCGGGGCGTAATCAGATCGAGTAGCTTGCCTGCCGCCGGGTCGGCTTTGAGGAGATCGACATATTGATTGGCCGCGGTCAGACGCGCTGTGTCGTCGAGCTCTTCCTTTTGGGCATCCGCCATAAAGCCGGCGGAAATCTCGGCAACCCGTTTGCCGAGTTCCTGGCTCCCCCAGCGCAGAGCGAGCGAAACGAGTTGCGATTTGGCGGTCGGCGGCAGCTTGGCGAAGAGTTCGCTCAGCGTGCTTTCCAGTTCCGGCGTAAGCTGCGGCTTGCGCCCGCGCGGCCAGCCGCGAACCAGGCCGATAATGGTCGCCTCGGCAATTGCCGGCTGGGCGGATTGCAGCGCGGCAAGGATCGGGCGGGGATCGGCCACCTCGCCGCGAGCGACGTGGCCAGCGACGATGGCGATGCGCTCGAGTGCGACAGGACTGCTTAACGATTTTGCCTGCGAATTGGCCGCAGCCGTCAGAAATAACTCGCCATGAGCAGCCGCCGCAGAGGTGGTCGCATCGAGGAGCGTCGCATCGGCCTGCACCACGGGGTCGGCCAAAGCCTCCAGCGCCCCCTCGGCTGCTTCCCGAGCGGGGAAAACCCGAGACAGTGCCAACAGTCCCTCCAGACGAACCTGCGAGTCACGATCCTTGTGAATGCCGCTTTGCAGGATATGGGTCACGCTTTCGAGCCGAATAGCCAGCGGTTGCGGGCTGCTTTCGAAAATCTGGGCGGCGCTGCGCCGCACGCCGGCGGATGGATGCTTGAGAGCCTGAGCCGTGGTGTCCACGTCCAGTCCGCCTAGCCCAGCCAGCGTCCAGAGGGCGTGCATGGCCGGGGCGTTTAAGCCGATTTCATCGACGGATTGGTCCTTCACAATCGCTTGAAGATCGGGCACGACGTCTGTCTTGCCGCGCTCGATTAAAAGCCTTTGTGCCGTAAGCCGCCAGAACATGTTGTCGGATTTGAGCAGCGCCACAAGCTGGCTGGCTTCCCGTGGGGCAGGCGTCCCGCCTGCCATGTCGGCTGGTTTACTTGGCAGGCGAGACGCCTGCCCCATGAACACCAGCCGATAGATGCGGCCGTGCTTTTTGTCGCGGAGATTGGTTTCGTAGGCGTTGCCGGGGCCGTTCTCGAAGCCGGCGGGCGTGGGGTTATGCTGGACGATGAAGTTATACCAGTCGCTGATCCAGACATTGCCATCCGGGCCGACTTCGGCGACCACCGGGGCCGACCATTCGTCGTCGCTGGCCGCGAGGTTCCAGGCGTTTCTCGAGCGGAAGCCGGCACCTTCCTTCGTGAGCGTGAAGGTGGCGACGAGATGCCCCGTCGGCTCGCACACGAAGGCGGTCCGGTTCCAATACTCTTTGGGATAGGTGCGGGCCGTGTAGAGGGCGTGCCCGGCAGCCGCGGTGAAGCCCCCGTGCCAATCGACCTGGCGGACGTTCTCGGTGACCGCGTGAAACTGGTTGCTGTCGGCGATCGTCGGCAAGACCGACGCCGACCAGCCCCGAACCGACTCGTAATACCGGTTCGGAATGGCCAAAAAGACGCTCGGATTACCGTTGGCGGTCGAGCCGAAGAGCAACCCCTCTTCGCTGAAGCCCACGCCCCACGAATTGTTGCCCATGCTGCGCAGGAACTCGAGCTTCTCGACCTTTGGCGGAGAACCCGCCCCCAGCCAGAACCGATAAAACCCCTGCCCAAACTGCAGCTTCTCTTCGGCAACCGTGCCGCTGAAGCCCGAATAGCCGACGATGCCGTAGATCCAGTTGTCGAGGCCATACCGCAAGTTGCTCGGGCCGGCATGGGTGTCGCGAGTTCCCCAGCCGGTGAACAGGACGTGCCGCTCGTCGGCCACATCGTCGCCGTTGGTGTCGCGCAGAAAGAGCGTATCCGGAGCGGCATGGACGACGAGGCCGCTGCGCACAGGCAACAGGCTGGTGGGGATGCTCAGCTTATCGGCAAAGACGGTGAACTTATCGGCCCGTCCGTCGCCGTCGGTGTCTTCGCAAATGCGGATGCGGTCGCGCCCTTTTCCCGGCGGCTGGAGCTCGTTGGGATAATCAACCGTTTCGGCGACCCAGAGACGGCCCCGCTCGTCCCAGGTCATGGCGATGGGCTTGCCGCCGAGATCGGGCTCGGTGGCGAACAGTCGCATCTCGAAGCCGACGGGGGTGACGTAGTGCTTCTGCGATTCCGCCGGCGCGAGGGGCTGCTGCATTTTGTTCCACTCGCCGTCCCCCTTGCGAGCGCCACCCGGCGGATAGAACGGAACGTGGGCCGTTTTGTACTCGAAGGGCTTCACATCCGTGCGTTTCGCCGTCATGGCGGGCGAATCATCGGCGGTCGCATCGCGAAATGCCGGCACCGCCGCAGGATCGGCACCAACCGCCCAGCGGATGCCGCGCTCGACCAGGTTCTGAAAGCCGGCATTCCCCCAGGTCCGCAGGTCGTGCCCCCATGCGGTATAGAAGACGCGCCCCTGGCCAGGCGTACGGACCCAGGTCCAGGGTTCCTTTTTGCCGGCTTCGCTGCGCCATTCGAGGATCGTCCGGTCCTTGTCGTTATGCCGGGTATGGACGTAAGTCTCGTCCCAGCTCTCAAAGCCGCCGAAACCGCGAAGAATGGCGTGCCCCGCCTCGCCATTTGCCAGAATCGTGCGAAAAGTCCCCGTCCCATGCCGCTGAAACTGGGCCCCGACCAGTTCGATGTACTTGGCGGAATTTCCAAAGCAGGCCGATGCACAGTGCAGCGCGATCAGCCCCTTGCCCCCCGAGACATAGTCGAGCAAAGCCGTCTCTTGTTCGGGCTTGATGCTCGTGTGGTTGGCGTAGATCACCAGCCCCGCGTATTTGCCCAGGTTTTCCCGGTTCAGATCCGCGAGCTTATCGGTATAAGTCAGCTCGATCCCCCGCTCCTTGAGCACCGGTGCCAGCTGCGCGAATCTGGCCGCCGGCTGGTGATGGCCACTGTCGCCGAGGAAGAGGAGCTTGAGCGGGACTGGCTCGGCAGCGGAAATGGTGGCGGCCAGGCTGGCGATGATGGCGATGACGGCGACGACGAATAACTTGCGCATGACTGCTGCTCCGCACGGATTCCGGAGGCAGGTTTGCCTCCGGCTGTTGATTATGGTCGCGTAGGCGGCGGTTCCCAGGAAACTCGATTCTATCCCAGCGTAAATCCCGGCAGCTTCACGATCTTCCCCCCCTTCTCGGCCGACTGATGGGCGCAGATGCCGACGCACGTCCAGTTAGCGGCGGTCGTGGCGTTGGGCCAGGGGTCGCGCTTCTTCACGAGGGAGGTCACCATCTCATGCACCATGTGCGGATGCGAGCCGCCGTGGCCCCCACCCTGAATGAACGAGAGGTGCTCCGCGTCGTGAATCTCGGCCGGTTGCGTGAACTTGCGGATCGGCTCCGGCAAGAGGTGGGCGAAGTCTGGAACGGTCACTTTGCTGGGAATCTCCGGCTCAGGCTTCTTCGCCGTGTGGATGATGTGCGGCTCATGCTCGACCAGCGTCCATTCAAAGCTCCGCTTGGTGCCATACACGTCGAAGCTCTCGCGATATTGCCGCGCCACGTCGTAGAGGAACCGCCAGATGTGAGCCACCACGTCGCTGTCCTTGATCTTGATGTGACAGCTTTCGACTGCATGCGAATTGCCCGACTTCTTCGCGAGGTCCCTCCGCACCGTCCCGCTGCCAAAGCAACTGACATACTCGGCCGGCTTGCCGACGAGGCCGAGGCACGGGCTGACGACGTGCGTGGCGTAGTGCATCGGGATCATCTTCTGCCAATAGTCGGGCCAGCCGTCCATGTCTTGCGGGTGCGAGGCGGCCAGGTGCTGAATCTTACCGAGTTCCCCCTTCTTGAACATTTCCTTGATGAACAGGAATTCGCGGCTATAGACGACCGTTTCGGCCATCATGTAGGTGAGCCCCGTGTCGGCGACGAGCTGACAGATTTTGTCGCACTCCTTGATCGTCGTCGCCATCGGCACCGTACACATGACGTGCTTGCCCGCCTTGAGAGCCGCGATCGACATCGGGGCGTGGTCGGGAATCGGGCTGTTGATGTGGACGAAATCAACCTTGGGATCGGCCAGCACGTCGTCGTAGCTCGTGTATCGCTGGGGAATGCCGAAGGTGTCCCCCACCTTGTGCAGCTTGGCCTCGTTCCGCTGACAAATGGCGTGGATGTTGGCGTTCGGATGGGCCTGATAGATCGGAATGAACTCCGAACCAAAACCAAGACCGACGAGTGCGACGTTGACTTGCTTGGGCACCGGTGTCACCTCACGGAAAAAACATGCCTGGAAAACAGGATCGCGGGGCAAAGGGAAGCCTGGGCCGCGACCGCCAAGAAAAGCTGGGTTTAGCGTACAAGCTGCGCTTGGCCGGGGCCAGTCCCGCCGA
>JANRLS010000053.1:0-33874 GCA_033762315.1 Pirellulaceae bacterium | reverse complement strand
TCGCCATCCAGCCCGACGAACAACAAATACTGTCGCGGTTGGTGCCGGAAAACCGCGTCGTTTTGGTGGGGCACGCCGAGGACTGTCGGTCGTCCCCCTGCACTTCGAGCGACCTGTGCTTCGTCGGCAGCCGGTATGTCGTCAACGAAGACAGCCTGCTGCATTTCGTGCGCGATGCCTGGCCGGCGATTCGGGCGAGTTGCCCGGAGACGAAATTGCAAGTTGCCGGGGGGGTGTCGCAGTCGCCGGGAGTTGTCGCGGCGGCCCAGCAAGACGACCGCATTGTCCTCCGCGGGATCGTGCCCCAAGTCAAGGATATCTACGCCGGTCCGGCGGTGATGATTTGCCCGATGGCCGTGGGGAGCGGCCTCAAGATCAAAATGGTCGAGGCCCTGGCCCACGGCAAAGCGGTCGTCGGCACGCCGATCGCCGCGCAGGGGCTGGCCGCGGGGGTCAACTCGGCGTTTCAAGTCGCCGAGCGGCCAGCGGATTTCGTCGGCCCCATCATCCGGCTCTTGCGAAATCCCCAGGAGCGCGAGCACTGGGAGCAAGCGGCCCTGCGCTTTGCCCGCGAGCATCTTGCCGAGGAGCCGGTGTGGCGCGAAATGAAGGCTCGCCTGGACCAATGGCGGAGCCGGCCGCGCGTCCGCCGCGCCGCCTGAAATCGACCGGCGAACCCCTTTCCGATGGTGATCCCGATGCAGCGCGTGGCGATGATTGGACTCGATGCCGCCGAGCCGGAACTGATTGAGCGGATGATGGCCGCCGGCCAGTTGCCCACGCTGGCCAGGCTCAAGCAGCGGAGCGCGCATTGCCGCTTGCATAGCGAGGCGACGTGGCGCTCCGGCCGGGTTTGGGAGACCTTCCTCACCGGCGAGGCCGACTTCGCCAGCGCCGCGCTCTTCGAGCCGGCGACCTACGCGAGCTTTCAGCTCGGCTCGCGGAAAAAGGCCCCGTTTTACGCGCAAGTTCCGCGGGCGAAGCTCGTCGCGCTCGATGTCCCTTACTTGTCGCTGTGGCACGATACGCCGGGAATCCAGGTCATCTGGGGAGGACACGATGCCGGTTATCCGCGGGCCTCCCGGCCGGCGGGGCTGCTCCGTGAGATCGACGCCCGCTGCGGGGTCCATCCGGCCTTTCACAACGACTTCAGCTGCGCCTGGCACCATGCCGAATCGATCAACGTGCTGGCCGACGCGCTGCTCACCGGGCTGCGCAGGCGGGTCAAAGTCGCTCGCTGGCTGCTGGAGAGGGAGCCCGACTGGAACCTCTTCCTGACGGTGCTGTCCGAAGCCCATTCGGCCGGCGAGATTTTCTGGCATGGCCTCGGTGGCGATCATCCCCTCGCGCACACCCCCACGGCAGCGCTCGCCAAGCGACGGCTGGAGGAGGTCTATCGCGAGCTGGACCGGGCTGTTGGGGCGCTGCAGCAAGCCCTGCCCGCCGAGACGACCCTCGTCGTAACTTCGGTCCATGGAATGGAGATGAACCACTACGACGTCCCTTCGATGGCCCTCTTGCCGGAGCTGTTGCACCGCGCCCACTTTGGCCGGGGACTGCTGTCGAGCACGAATGCCGCGGTCTGGCGCTGGCGAGGCTCCCCGCCGGTGTTGCCTGGCTCGCGGCAGAAGTGGACCGCCTGGATGAAGGAGCATTTCAACGTTCAGCCGGCTCGCCGCTGGCTGACCGCGTGGAAACGAGCGCTCGGCCTGAGAAGGCACCATGGCCGCCCGATCGAAGAGCTTGCGGTGCCGATTCCCCCCGAGACCGACCTGCCACCGGAACAGATCGCCGAGCCGCGGTGGCCACTGAACTGGCAAACGACCTGCTGGTATCGGGAGCATTGGCCACGGATGAAGGCGTTCGCCCTTCCGGTGTTTTACGACGGCCGCGTCCGGATCAACCTGCAAGGGCGCGAGGGGGAGGGCGTGGTGCCCATCGAAGAATATCGGGCGACTTGCGACTGGGTGATAAAGCTGCTGGAGGAGTGCCGCGATGCCCGGACGGGTGGGCCGGTGCTGGCGGGGGTCGAGCGGCCGCGTTGGCGCGATCCGCTTGATCCCGCCGGGCCCGATGCCGATTTGGTCCTCACCTGGCATCCGGCGGTGGACGCCTTCGTTCATCCGCGATTGGGCCTGGTGGGTCCAGTCCCTTTTCGCCGCACGGGAGGACATACCGACCGGGGTTTTGCCTATCTGGCGGGGCCGGGGATCGCCGCTCAAGACTTGGGGCAGCGCGAGGCGCTCCATTTGACGCCCACGCTGCTCGATTTGCTGGGACAGCCGCGAGCGCACTCGTTCTTGCCGCGCCGGGCGGCAGCCGCGTGAGAGATGGCGATTGGAGAGAAGCTGATCCCGCGTCAGGCCGCGCGTTTTCCCCGCGTCAGCCGGCGAAGGGTCCGCTTCAGGCGTCGGCATTCCTCGGCAAAGCGGCGGGGGCTGTTGGTTTCGCCCGAAAACCACTTGCTGGGCCGCGCGGTGTTTTCGCCGGGGGGCGGGTTTTCGATCGCTTCGGAAATGGCCTGCCAGAAGACCCTGCGCCGCAGCCAATCGCGCGTCAGCCGCTCGGCGGGAACACGATGGCGAACCCGAATTTCGGGGGAGTACCAGGCCCGCAAGCCGGCGGCCCGCAGCCGCGCTTGCAGCTCCAGCTCTTCGTTGCTGACGAGCAGCTCGCCGCGGCGGCCCAGATCGAGACGAAAGCCACCGACCCGTTCGAGAGCCGCTCGCCGATAGCAGACGTTCGTGCCGATCAGCCAATGGTTCTCGTCCGCGGCGCGCGGTTCGGGGCCCCAATCGAGCAGGCCGACATAGCCCAAGAGGTCGTCGTGCAGCCAAGGGGGACGCGGCGCTTCCCAAATCGGATCGGCCGGTCCGCCAACAGCCGCTACTTCGTCCGCCACGGTGGCGAAGGTTTCGACGATCCGCGCGAGCCAATCGGCGGAGGCCAGGGCGTCGTCGTCGAGGAAGGCCAGATAAGGAGTCTCCGATTGGGCGATGGCCACGTTCCGCGCGCGTGACAGGCCCGGCTGATCGACCCCTACGAAGCGGCAGTTGGATCCGGCGTTGTCGGCCGCGAACCGACGCGCTAGCTCGCGGTCGGGAGAGTTGTCCACCACCAGAATCTGATAGTCTCGGGCCGGCAGCGATTGCCCGCGCAGCGAAGCGAGCGCGTCCGACAGTTGCGGATAGCGGTTGTAGGTGCAGATGGCCGCCGTGATGAGCATCGGCGGAAAATAGGCTGCTTGCGAAGCGTGGTCAAGCCGGAATATGGGCCGCTCGCGGCACCGCTAGGGAGTCGCCAACCGCTCGGCCAAGTCGCGACAAGTGGCGGCAATGCCGGCGGGATCAAGGCCCAGATCGGCGAGCAGTTCCCCTCGTTCGCCGTGCTCGACAAACCGGTCGGGAAGGCCCAGCCGCTTGATTCGGCTGGTATCGAGGCCGAGGTCGCTGGCCGCTTCGAGGACCGCGCTGCCGAAACCGCCGGGGAGGCACCCTTCTTCGACGGTGACGAGGAAGCCGCCGTCGCGCAGCACCCGCTCGATCAGTTCTCCGTCGAGCGGCTTGGCGAAGCGAGCATTGGCGACGCCGACCTCCAATCCCTCGGCGGCGAGCGAATCGGACGCCTTCAGGCAATCGGCCAGGAGGGTGCCGAAGCAAAGGATGAGCCCGTCGCGGCCAGGTCGCAGGACTTCGGCCTTGCCGAGCTCGATCGGTTGGCGGGCCTGGGGAGGGGGCAAAGCTCCAGGTTCTAGGTTCAAAGTCGAAACATCGACCGCGTTCGCCTTGGGATAGCGAAGCGAAACCGGGCCGGCTTGCCGCAGGGCGAAATCGAGCATCGGCACGACATCCCAGGCGTCGCCGGGGCCCATGACGACGAGGTTCGGCAGGCAGCGCAAGTAGGCGATATCGTAGGTGCCGTGATGGGTCGGACCATCGGGGCCGGTGAGGCCGGCGCGGTCGAGCGTGAAGACGACGGGGAGATTTTGCAGCGTCACTTCCTGAAAAATCTGGTCGTAAGAGCGCTGCAAGAAGGTGCTGTAGATATCGACGATGGGGCGCAATCCCGCCTTGGCCTGGCCGCCGGCGAAGGCGACCGCGTGCGACTCGCAAATGCCCGTGTCGAAGAATCGCTCGGCGATATCGTCCCGAATTTTCTCGAGCTTATTGCCCTGGCACATCGCGGCGGTGAGCACGGTGACGCGGGGGTTTTTCAGCATCTGGTCGTAAATCGCCTCGCTGACCAGTTGCGTATAGGGAGGCGCTCCGCCCGACTTTTTGGGCACCGGATTGCCGTTTTCCTGCGTGAAAGCCGGCGGCGTATGGAAATAGACCGGGTCGGCGGCGGCGGGAGTAAAGCCGTGCCCCTTCTCGGTGACGACATGCAGCAGGATCGGCCCCTTTTGGTTTTTCACCATCTGCAGATACTTCCGCAGGACGGGGAGATTGTGGCCGTCGATCGGTCCGAGATAGCGGAAGCCCAAATCCTCGAACATCATCCCGCCATGCAGGCCGGCTTTGACCCCTTCTTTCAGTTGGGCGAGGAAACGTTCGACCGGGTCGCCGAGTAGGGGGACATTTTCAAGGACGCGAATGACTTCGCTCTTAAGGCCGGAATAGAACGGGCTGGTGCGGAGGCGGTCGAGATAGCTGGCGACACCGCCGACCCGCGGGCAGATCGACATTTTGTTGTCGTTCAGCACCACGAGCAGGTCTTGCTTCATGCCGCCGATGTTGTTCAGCGCTTCGAACACGATGCCGCTGGGGAAGGCCCCATCGCCGATGACGGCAACCGATTTGCGTCCCGTTTGGCCGAGGAGCTCGTCGCCGCTGCGGAGGCCGCTGATGGTGCTGACACTGCTGCCGGCGTGGCCGGTCATGAAGAGGTCGTAGGGGCTTTCGGCTGGGTTGGGATAACCCATCAAGCCCCCTTTGGTGCGGATCGTACGGAACTGACCGTAGCGGCCGGTGACCAGCTTGTGCGGATAGATTTGGTGGCCGGTGTCCCAAATGAGGCGGTCGGTGCGGAAGTCGAAGACGCTGTGGAGGGCGAGGCACAGCTCGACGACTCCCAAGTTGGAGGCGAAATGGGCCGTCCGCTCGGCGAGCAGGTTCGTGAGCACGTCGCGAATTTCAACGGCGAGCTGCGCCAGCTCGACATTGGACATGCCACCCAGGTCGTGGGCCGATTCGAGTTTGCTGAGCAGTGGATGCATGGCTAGGTGGGTTAATGGTCTCGCTCGACGACGTAGCGGGCCAGGGCTTCGAGTCCGGCGGCGGGCGAGCCGAACGGGGCGAGGGAGTCGCTGGCGGCGGCCGCCAATTCGCCGGCGCGGCGACGGCTTTCGGCCTCTCCCAGGACGGCGGGAAACGTGAGCTTGCCGTGCCCGGAATCCTTGCCGGTTCGCTTGCCCAGGCTCGCTTCGTTGCCGGAAAGGTCGAGCAGGTCATCGACGATCTGAAACGCCAGGCCGAGGTTTTCGCCGTAAGTATCGAGCGCGGCCAGCTTTTCGTCGTCGGCCCCGGCGACAAGTGCGCCGAGCCTCAGCGAAACACGGATTATCGCGCCGGTTTTGCGGCGATGAATCCGTTCTAGTTGTTCGTAGCCCAGACCGGAAAATTCCCCTTGCAGGTCGTCTTCTTGGCCGCCGACGAGATTGCAGGCCCCGGCCGCGACCGCCAATTCGCCGCAGCAGCGGGCTGCAATGGAGGCGGGCAAGCCGGTGGCGAGCACCTCGAACGCCTGGGCGAGCAGGGCGTCGCCGGCCAGGATCGCCGTCGCCTCGCCGAATTGGGCATGGCAACTGGGGCGACCGCGGCGCAGGTCGTCGTCGTCCATCGCGGGGAGGTCGTCGTGAATCAGGGAATAGGTGTGGATCATCTCGACCGCGCAGGCCGCCGGCAGGGCGTTCCGATGATCGTAACCGCAAGCCTGGCAAGACATTAACACTAGCAGCGGGCGCAGCCGTTTGCACGGGGCGAGCAGGCTATGGCGAATCGCCTCGGCCAGGTGCGGGGGGCAATCGTCGCCATAGGTCGCATATTCCTCCAGGGCCGCATCAACCTCGCGCCGCAGTCGGCGGGTCAGTTCGGCGAAGTCGGGCGCGGCGAGGGCGACAGGCATGGCGAGTTTTACGTCGGTGCGGGGAAATGCCTTGCGCCTCAATTCTAAATCGGCATCCCCTAGCCGTCCATGTCGTCATCGTCGTTGATGAGCCTTTGCTTGGGGCGGGGGACTTTGCGAGTGGACCGCCGTCCGACCGATTCCTCGAGCGGGGCGGCCTCCGCCGCCAGTGGCTGCGTCTGGGGGGTGCCGTCGTCGCTAACTGCCGTCAGCAGCTCGATTTTGTGCTCCGCCTCGTTGAGCAACCGGTAGCATTGCTGCAAATGCTTAATCCCTTGCTCATAGCGGGCCAAGGCATCTGCCAAGCTCAGCTCGCCATCTTCGAGGGCCTGAACGATGGTCTCGAGCTGCGACAGGGAATGCTCGAAGGAAGGTTGTTCCGGTGACGACATCACGCGATTATGGTCGAGCGACCTGCGAATTGACAACACGGCTCACGAGTTCTCCTTCGGCCAGCCGCGTTTTCAAGAGCTCGCCCACCGCGACGGTCGCCGCGCTGCGCAGCACGTCGTTCGTGTCCAACTTCGTCGTCACACTATACCCCCGGCTGAGCACCGCCAAGGGGCTAAGCGATTCGAGCCGGGCGGTGGTCGCGGCAAGGCGGTCGCGAGCCGACGAGAGCCGGCGGCGAATCGCGGCGGTCGCCTGCGAATCGAGCTCGTCGAGCCGCCGGGCGCGGTCGTGGATCAGCGTCCGCGGCTCGCGCAGGAGGCGGCGGCTGGCGAGCTGTTCGACGTGGCGGCGGGCGGCAACCACGCGCGAACGCAACATCGCGACCATCCGCCGCTGATGCTGAGCGAGGCGCGCGGAAAGCTCGGCAGCCGAGGGAATCACCCGCTCGGCAGCTTCGCTGGGAGTCAGGGCCCGAACATCGGCCACCAGATCGGCCAGCGTCACGTCCACTTCGTGTCCGACGGCTGAAACAACCGGTATTTCCGAGGCGAAAATCGCCCGCACCACCGGCTCTTCGTTGAAGCTCCAAAGGTCTTCCAAGCTGCCGCCGCCGCGGCCAACGACTAGCACATCAAGCGGCGGCTGGATGCGGTTGGCGGTGGCAATCGCACGGGCAATCTCGGCGGCGGCCCCTTCCCCCTGCACGCGGGTCGGAATCACGAGGATTCGCACCCCCTTGCCGCGGCGGGCGGCGACTTGCAGGAAGTCGTGAACCGCCGCGCCGGTCGGGCTGGTCACGAAACCGACGCGCCGCGGGAACTTCGGCAGCGTCCGCTTGTGAATCGCGTCGAATAGCCCTTCCGCCGCCAGCCGCTCTTGCAGTTGCTTGAAGGCAAGCTGCAAAGGCCCCAGCCCCTGCGGCTCAATTCGCTGGACCACCAGCTGATAGCCGCCGCGGGGAGGATAGACGGAGAGTCCCCCCTGGCAAATCACCTGCTCCCCCTCCTCCAGCCGAAAGCGCAGCGTCTGCGCCGTGCTCCGCCAAATGACCGCGCTAATCTTGGCCTTGTCGTCCTTGAGCGTGAAATAGACATGCCCCGACTGATGCCGCGAGACTTGCGAAACTTCGCCGCTGATCCAGAGCGAGTGGAATGTTTCTTCGAGCGTCCCCTGGATGAGCTGGGTGAGCTGAGAGACGGAAAGGACGGGGATGGATTTGGTCATTCTCAGCTCGGCCATTCTCCGCTGAAGACTTCCGTCGCCGGGCCGGTTTTATACACACAGCCGTCCGACTCGCGCCATTCCAGTTCCAAATCGCCGCCGAGCAGATGATTGACGATCCGCCGCTCGGTGCGACCGGTCAGCACGCCGGCAACACACACGGCACTCGCCCCGGTGCCGCAGGCGAGCGTTTCGCCGCTGCCGCGCTCCCAGGTTCGCTGGCGAACTTCGGTGGGAGAGATGACTTCGATGAACTCGACATTCACACGGGCGGGGAACACGGGATGATGCTCGATCTTCGGCCCCAGGCCCAGCACCAGCTCGTCGGTCGCCTTTTCGACATAGATCACGCAGTGCGGATTCCCCATCGAAACGCAGGTCACTTGCAGCGTGCGACCTTCGACAGTCAGCGGCACGTCGAGCGGTGGATTGCCGGCAAGCTTCGTCGGAATCTTGGCCGCTTCCAGAATCGGCTGCCCCATGTTGACGCGGACCCGCTCGGCCTTGCCGGCCTTCACTTCGAGATCGACGGCCAGGATGCCACGGCCGGTTTGGATGCGGAGAGACTCGGCCCGCTGGATGCCGTGATCGTGGACATACTTGGCGACGCACCGCAGGCCGTTGCCGCACATTTCCGACTCACTGCCGTCGGCGTTGAACATCCGCATCCGGGCATCGGCCCCGTTGTCGCTGGGGCAAATCAGAATCAGCCCGTCGCCCCCCACGCCAAAGTGCCGGTCCGCGATCCGCCGGGCAAGTTCGGCCGGGTCTTTGGGCACCGGCACATCAAAACAATTGACATAGACATAGTCGTTGCCGATGCCGTGCATCTTGGTGAAACGCATGGTGCTTCCTTGATTTTAAGGGGCCAGCCTATCGATCTCGGGCCGGGTGGCTTACTGCCTTTCGCGCGCCAGCTCGGCCAGGATTTGGTCGTCGCTCTCACTCCACTGCGACGCCAACAGTCCGGCGCATCTCTTCCACCCGTCGCCCCCCTTGCCGGAGGGCACGGAACGGGTAACGACCAGTTCGACCTCGTCACCGTCGCGCCAGCCCAGGTTTTCCCTCAACTGGATGGTGTTTCCGTTGATAATGCCCTTGGTGGTTTTCTGCATGGTTCAACAATCCCGTTCCACGCCGCAGCCCCGCTCTTGATAGACATGCTCCAAAATGGCCCGGTCCTCGTCGGAAAGCGGCGCTGTCGGCACGGCTTCGACGGTGACGAAAACCTGCGTGCCATCGGGCAGGCCGAGGTCTTCGTCGAGGAGGATCGTCTGGCCGTGCATCCGGCCGCGAACGATTCGGGGCTCAAGCTGGCTCATAAGACAAGTATATCGCCGACTGGTTCAGTTTCGCTCCCCCTCGGGCATGGCGAGGGCGATGAGGGCGGCCGGCAAAAACAGCACGCCCGCCGAAAAGAGGGCCAGTCGTTGGTCGCCGATCGGGCTGAGGAGGCCGAAAAACACGGTGCCGGCCGCGGCGGCGATCCGGCCGATGTTGTAGCAAAACCCGGCGCCGGTCGTGCGCACTAAGGTCGGAAAGAGCGGCGGAAGATACATCGTAAACAGGGCAAAATAGCCGGAGCAGATTCCCGCAGCGACGAATGCCGGCCAAAGCACCGCCAGCGGCCGGGGTTGCCAATAAGCGAAAACCAGCGTCCCAAAATACAGAAAGGCTCCGAGCGCGATCGCCCCGCGATAGCCAACTCGCCGGGCAATCGCGGCAAAGACGAAGTTGCCGACGATCGACGAAATCATCATCACCATTACGGCGGTGCTGACGATCTGCGTTTGCCCGCCGGCAGCTAGCGTCTTCACCTCCGGCAGCTGCCGGAGGTGCTGCGCCGACCAGAACATGAACGCCCAGTGGGCCGTAAGCGACAAGGCACATACGGCCATCGTCAGCAAAGTCGTTCGAACGATGTCCGGCGAGAACAGGTCGAAAATGCCCGGCGTCCGCTCGCCGGCTTGTGCTTTCGCCGCGTGCCAATCCTCCGTTTCGGGAACTGCCCGGCGAATCCAGAGCACGATCAAGGCGGGAGCGAGTCCGACCAGAAACACATACCGAGGCTCGAAACCGGCAAGCGCCCACCCCGCCACGCCCGCCAGCAGGATACCGATATTCACCGCCGATTGCAGCACCGCCGCCAGATAGTGTCGCCATCCCTTCGGCCAGGTTTCGGCCAAGAGCGCTGCTCCAACGGCCCATTCACCGCCGATTCCCAGTGCCGAGAGAAAACGAAAGATCAACAGGTGCCACCAGGTTTGGGCGAGAAAGCCCGCCCCGGTGAAGATGGCATAGGTCAGAATCGTCAGCACCAGCGCTCGGCTGCGGCCGATGCGATCGCCCAAGAGGCCAAACAACCCGCCACCAAGCGCCCACCCCAGCATGAAGGCGGCCTGAATCCACGAGCTATACCAGCCGACATCGGGATGTTTCGGTTCGACGTTGAGCAGCTGCGCCACGAACGGCGCGGCGATCAGCGTATAGAGGTGCATGTCCAGGCCGTCGAACAGCCAGCCGAGCCAGGCCGCGATACCACTTTTCCACTGGGCTGGGGAGAGATCGGCAAGACGGGCAGCCGGCGCGGACGCAATGTTGGACATGAAAGCTGATGAAAATCAACGGACCAAGAAACAAAGCCGGGAGCAAGTTTGCTCCCGGCTGAGTGAACGGTCAAGTTGTCGGTAGGGCAAACGAACTAGTTGGCCCAGACGGTTTGCAGGTCTTTGGCGGGTTTGGCCTTGGCGTGGACCGCGGCAACTTCGGGGCGAATCTCGGTTTTGTCGGCCACCTCCCAGGAGTTGATATCGACTCCACCCGACGCGGTGATGATGTACTCCCGCCCGCGCTTGAGCGAGCTGGTCTGCGTCTCCACCGTCTTCGGGGCGGGATACTCGATCACCCCCAGCGGGCTGTTCGCTCCCATCAGGGTCGGCAGTTGGCAACCGGCCTTCTCCAGCAACCCCTCCTTGGCGATCAGGGCCGAAACCACACACAGGTCCATGATGTTCCGCAGTTCCCCAAACGCCGGCTCGCGCAGCGAGAGCTCGTCGTAGTGCTCGGTCATCAGGTCGGCCCACTTCTGCGCCACGGGATTCGCCTTGCCGGTGCCGCGGACCGCGCCCCCGTCCACCGCTTCGTCCTCGGTCAGCACCTTCACGCCGCGACCACGAATCTCGAACCCCAGTCCATCGGCCGAGCGACCGACCGGCAGATAGTTGCAGGCCATCCACCAGCGGGGCATCAGGTCGGTCACTTTGGAATTCTCAGTCTTCAGCATGTCGATGAAGCTGGGCAATTCCTTCAGAGGCGAAGGATCGAGCTTCATCGCGATCCGCTTCATGTGGAAATCGCTCGACACCAGAATCCGGGCAAAGTGGCTTGTCGGCGGAACACCCTTCAAAGTGATCTCTTGCGGACCGAGCGCTTCCTTCACGCCCACCAGCACGGCCGGATTGAACGTCCGCTGCTTGGCCAGGAAGGCTTCCAGATTGCGGCGTCCTTCGGGGGTCGGGTCGATCGAGCAGCTGATGCCACCCTGACGAGCCTCTTCGGCGGAGCGGAGGGCAATCAGCAAATCCTCCAGCCGAATCACGGGGCGGCCGGTGGTGACGCCGATGATGTTCGTTCCCTCATCGACTTTCCAACCTTCCCCCGGACCGGCTAGCACGATATCGTTCTCGTCGGGATAGACCAGCACATACTGAATCCGCTGAATGCCGGCCAAAAAGCGCAGCTCGTCGGCCACTTTCTCCGCCGTCCCCTCCTTGGCTGCCGCCAAAGCTTCATCCAGCCGGCGGAGCGAAACGCGCCGCATTTCGACCGGCAGGTTCAGCTCCTTGCGCGGCTCGTTATGCCGAGTCCGCATCGCGGCAACGATATCTTTCCGCATCGACTCGTCGGGCGACGAGAGCGCCCCTTGTGCGTCGATCGTCACCCCACCCACGCGGTTGCCACCGCCAAAGTTGCAGTTGCCGTTTTGAGCTTGCAAATTGTTTGCCAGCAGGGCACCGACCACGAAACCCGCCGCGGCCAACAGCCCCGCCGCGCGCGGCATCACCAACCAACCAATTCGAGACATTGTTCGACCCCTCGTTCCTCGGCAGAGAAAAACAGCCCCTGTTCCTCTTCCTCTACACGCTAAACTCCCCAGCGAAAAAACGCAAAAGGAAAATCACTCCTTTACGGATTCCGCCGGAAATTATTCACCAGCGAGACATACTGTCCAGCCAGCGATTCGATCTTTTTTAGCTCTCCCGCCGCGACCAGTTTCGGGTCCACCAGCGAACTGCCAACCCCCAAGGCACACGCTCCGCACTTCAGAAACTCGGTCGCCGTATCGAGATTCACCCCCCCGGTTGGCATCAGTCGAATGTGTGGCAATGGGGCGTGCAGGGCCTTCAGGTACTTCGGTCCGGTAATTTCCGAGGGAAAAACCTTGACAATGTCGGCCCCTGCTTGCCAGGCGGTGACCACTTCCGTCGGGGTGAACGCTCCGGGCATGACCAGCTTGCTATAGCGGCGACACATCTCGATGACTTCCACGTTGACGGTCGGCGAAACCAGGAACTGCGCCCCCGCTAGCAGGGCCGCCCGCGCGGTTTCGGGGTCGAGCACCGTCCCGGCACCCAGCAAAACGCGGTCGCCGAGCTTGTCGGCCACTTTTTCGAGCACCTGAGTCGCCCTGGGAACCGTAAAGGTGACTTCCATCACCTCGACCCCCCCCGCCAGCAGCGCCTCGGCCACATCGACGAGCAGCTCCGGACTTTCGGCCCGAATGACCGCGACTATACAGCGATCCAGCACGCGCCTCAGCATCGCGTCGGCAGTAGCAGGCATGGCAATCTCCCCTGGAATGACAGTCAGACGAGCAACCAAGTTTATAGGCGAACCAGGGCCAGGTTGGGTAAGCCGCCCCAGGAAAAGCCATGCGGAATCATCGCAAGTCTTGCTATTGCAAACACTTAACACGCCAGCACCATGAATTTTCGCTCCTCCCGAACCTTCCCGCGGCCAGCCCCGTAGCACCTCTATCCAACCTGCCACTCCACGGGCCGCACTCGCCAAAGTCGCGGCCTGCTCATCGAGAGGGGGCATCGCCACAAATGGCGTTCCGGATCAAGGATGTCGGATTTCGGCTCGCGCGGTCTTTCGCGGCGGGACAGGGAAAGTTTCGCGGTCGCCTGGTTTGTCCCCATCGGCTCGATTTTCCGCAAACCTTTGCGGGGGCACGAGAAACAAACCACGGCGGGGCGATTTTCTGGACGGTTCCCGCAAAACCTGCATAATGAGGGGAGCTTTCGCATCCGCGAAATCTTGCCTCGGCGGCGGGCTGGCGATGAATTCGATCTCGGCGGATACGCTCCTCCAGCTCTTCACCGGGCTGGCGATCCTCGCCGGCATGATCGTCGTCGGCGTCGCGGTCGTGCAAAGGTTTCGCGGTGGTGCGGCTGGGGGCACCCACCCCACCAGCGAGATGCTCTCGAAGTTCCACGAAATGCACCGCGAAGGTGACATCAGCGAGAAGGAATACCGAACAATAAAATCGGTGCTGGGAGACAAGCTCCAGCGCGACGGAAAACGCGAGCAACGCAAACCTTAGCGCAGCGGCTAGTGTCGTGACGATTTCGTCCGGCCATGCCGTTTGTAGCGTGCAAGCCGGGGTTTCCCGGCAAGCGGGCTGTGTGGTCGCCGCCGTCGCAACTTGGCCTGGGAGGCCGACAACACCGATGCTGTCATAGAACTGTCGTCGGCTCGACCAGATTGCGGACAGGGATGACCCGGCAGGCTCCCCGGAACGGAAACGGACCGGCGGCCATCGAGCAACACCACGAACCTCACCACTCGCTGGCGGCAACCCCGCCACGGCCGGCCGAAAGGAAACATCATGCCCGGAGGAAAAGACCTGAACACAGGGCGTCGTGGAGCCAGCACCACGAAGAAAAACGCCTTCTGTTCGTTCTGTCGCAAAAGCTATCGCGATGTCGGACCCCTCGTCGAAGGACCAGGCGACGTTTACATCTGCGGCGAATGTATCGACCTCTGCCAGTCCATCCTCGAACAAGAGCAACGCCGCCGCGGCAGCGCCAAGCCCCTCTTCAACCGCATCCCCACGCCGCGCGAAATCGTCGCCCAGCTCGACGGCTACGTCATCGGCCAGCAGCACAGCAAAAAAGTGCTCGCCGTCGCCGTCCACAACCACTACAAACGCCTCTCGCTCGGCTTTGAAGGCTCCGACGTCGATATCGAGAAGTCGAATATCCTGATGATCGGCCCCACCGGCTCGGGCAAAACCTTGCTCGCCCGGACGCTGGCCCGCATCCTGAATGTTCCCTTCGCCATCGGCGACGCGACGACCCTGACCGAAGCGGGCTACGTCGGCGAAGACGTCGAAAACCTGCTCCTCAAGCTGCTGCACGCCGCCGATTTCGACCTCGAAGCCGCCCAACGCGGCGTGCTCTACATCGACGAGATCGACAAGATCGGCAAGACCAGCCACAACGTCAGCATCACCCGCGACGTTTCCGGCGAAGGGGTGCAGCAAGCCCTCCTCAAAATGCTCGAAGGCACCGTCGCCAATGTTCCGCCGCAAGGGGGCCGCAAGCATCCCGAGCAGCAGTACATCCAGATGGACACCACCAACATCCTCTTCATCTGCGGCGGCACGTTCGTCGGCATCGAGGACATCATCCGCAAACGCATGGGCCGCAAAACGATGGGCTTCGGCTCCTCGTGCGGCATGCGCAACGAGCAGGACCTGACCGAGCTGCTGCCCCTGGTGCAAACCGAGGACATCCTCGAATACGGCATGATCCCCGAACTCGTCGGCCGCTTGCCGGTGATTTCGTCCCTCGCCCCGCTCGACCACTCGGGCCTCGTCCGCGTCCTTACCGAGCCGAAAAACGCCCTGCTGCGGCAGTATCAAACGCTGTTTGAAATGGAGGATTGCCATCTCGATTTCTCGGCCGACGCCTTGCATGCCATCGCCGGCAAGGCGCTCGAAAAGCGGACCGGTGCCCGCGGCCTGCGGTCGATCGTCGAGCAAGTGATGACCGACATCATGTTCGAGCTGCCCGACCAGCCGAAGGGCAGCAAGTACGTCATCGATCAAGATGTCGTCCTTGGCCGCAAGCCCCTCTTCCCCATCACCGAAGCGGTCAGCAAGAGCGCCTAGCTCCGATCTCAGGATTCAAAATTTCGCCGCGGTGCTGGCACCGCGCTCGCCCCTGCCGCGAGCGCGCCACAGCCCCGCGGCGAAACTGTTTCTTGTACCCCGATTTGCGTCAGGTAGAATCGTCTTATGGGCCAGGCGTCCCGCCTGCCGCATTCAAGGCAGGGCATAGGTTTCGCCTGCCTCGACGGGTCCCCTACCGAATGCTTCCCGCGTACGCGAGGTTCTGCTCATGCAAAAGGAAACCGTGCTGCAAGTCGTCGAGGCGATGCCGGACGATGTTGATTTGGATGCCCTGCTGAACAAGCTCTACGTCCTCGAGAAGATCGAAGCCGGCGAGCGTTCGCTGCGGGAACAGCCCGGCGTGTCCCACGAGGAAGTCTTGAGGCGGTACGGTCAATGACGCGGATCGTCTGGTCGCGCCGATCCCTGGACGATCTCGATGCGATCGAGGCTTACATCGCGAAAGATCATCCCGCGGCGGCGCGCCGAGTCGTGCAGAGAATCGTGAAGCGGACCGACCGGCTCTGTCCGTTTCCCAAAAGCGGTGGTTTCGTCGAGGAGGACGACCACCATCGATATCGCCAAGTGATCCAGGGCAACTATCGGGTCATTTACCGCTTCGAGGAAGCGTCGAACATCGTATTCATTATTACGGTGATTCACGGTGCGAGGCTGCTTGACCTGGAGGGGCTGAACGTGGAGTGACCGCCCGGCGACAGACTAGTTGGCGACGTCCCGTTCACCGACGGTGAACCTCGCGCGCGTTGACGAATTCGACTTTGCGGTTACCATCCCGGAAAAATGAATCTCACAAATGAGGTTTCCGTCGTGGCCATGCTCAAGGTCTCTCCCAAAATTCGCAAGCTCATCGCTCAGGAAATTGCGGTGGGGAAGTATCGCTCGGAAAGCGCGCTAATGACCGAGGCACTCGCCGCTCTCGCGGATCGCCGCGCGGCGATCGCGGGTATCGAGCGCGGCCTGGCCGACGTTCGTGTCGGGCGCTATCGTTCTCGCGCCGCCTTCCAGCAAAGCCTGGTCAACCGGCACCCGCAGCTAGCGAGCGAATGAAATTCACCATGGTCGTTTGGCTACCTGACCGCTTGCACTTAGCGCCCCTTTCCGCCCCCTTGTCCCCGCGGCCAGCCGCCGGTCAATAAGCTAATTGCCGCGACGAAGTCTCCCCCAGCCGACCACGCCGTAAGTCGTTCTCCGCCCCGTCTTTACGCCGCTTATTTTGGGGCGAATTGCCGTCGGCTTACTATAGTTACTAGGGTTTTCATAAGCCCGCTCGCCCGCTGCCGGCGGGCCTGCCCAAGGGAGGTGAATCCTCCCTTGAGCCTTCAGCGATTTGTTCAACATAACACTATGCATGGGTACTATTCTTCCAACTTCGCGACAAGTATTTCGACCACGATCTCCCGGCGACCCTCCCCGCCGCCGGCGGTCCCCGACCGCCCAACTTCCGCGGCCGCGCGGCGATATCCGCTTTGTGTTCACAAACACCAATGCATGTGAACAGACATGACGTTATCCTCTCACGAAGACCTGCGCGCGTCAAGGAACTGACGCGCGCGATTTCGCGGCCAGCGGCACTTACGTCGAGTCCGAATGACGCAAGCCTCGGCTAAACAATGAGTTACGCGATTCCTCGTCGCCGTAAGTCGCGCGGAAAGTTTTGCCCTGCCGTGACTAGGCTGGTCACGGTTTGGCGCTCCTAGCGATCGCTTGCGCGTCCGCTTGCTGGTCTGTGCAAGCGACCAACCAGCGTTCCGTGAGCCATTCCCCTTAGGCGGCCTGACGCACCGGCGAGACAACGCCCACCGGCCGGTGAACCACTTGCGGCCGCAGGGTCCGCACTTCGCGGGCATAGTGGTCGGTGAGTCGGCGGTTATAGAGGCAGTCGATCCGGACGAGCAGATCCTCGAGCCAACGGACGCGGCGGCCCAGGCACAGCCTGGTCACCAGCGGCCTCCAAATCTTGTGCCGCCGTCGCCAACCTCGTTTGTTGACCCGCGTCTTGTAATATTCATCGTCGGCGGTCAGTTCATATTTGCGACGCAGATTCTCGAGGCTGTCGAGCTCCCACTGGTCGCTCCACCGCAGCATGAAAAACGGCAAGTCGGAAAGTCGCCGCCCGCGATAGTCGTAGGTCACCAAACTATCCGGCTCGAGCCAGACCCGTCCTCCCGTGCGCTCGACTTGCAAGCACAAATCGCAATGCTCCTTGGTATTGAGCTGCCCTTCGTCGAGCGGCCCGATCCGCTCGAATACGCTGGTCCGCACCAGCATGCAATGAAACTCCGCGAGGCCCGTTGGCTGGCGTCGAAGTTGGGGGCGCACTTCGCTCACCGGATGCCCCTGATGATGGATTTTCTCGATGAATCGCCGGCTGACCACTCCCTTCCTCACTTCCGTCTTGACCCCCGTTTCTCCGCCGGCGCAGTGGACGATCTGAGCGCGCGGATCCCCCTCGCAAACAAGCGGACTGACGACATCGGCCCCGGTGCTCTGGGCGCATTCGACCAGCTTCTCCAGCCAGCCGGGCGTGACCAGCACGTCGTTATCGACGAAGGCCACGTACGGCGTGCGAACCTGCGCCAGCCCCAAATTGCGGGCCTTGTTGGGCGAGAGGCACAGGTCGGTGCGAAGCAGCGTGAAATCGTGCTCGCGGGCTTTTCGAGCCAGCCAGTCGCGCAGTTTCGGCGGCGAACCGGCATCGACATACACGATGTCCACGGGCTCGTCGCGATGCGCGAGAATGCTTTCGAGCGAAGCTCGGGCCTGGGAAAACTGCTCGCGAGGCGAAATCAGAATCGTGGCCCGCGGAATCGGGGAAACACTCGAAAACATGACACAAACTCCCTCTTTTTCCGCCCGAGAGCGGAGGGTGGACCGACGCCTTCAGGCCACGCGCATCCGCCCTTTCGCCGCGTGATAGCCGGCGATGGCCTGCTCGTAGTAGTCGAGCAACTGGTCGTTGAGCGTTTCTAGTTCGAATTTTTCCAGGACTTGCCTCCGACCGGCTCGACCCATCGCGGGCCATTGCTGGCGATCGGCGAGTAACTGGAGCATCTTCGCGGTCAAATCGTCCGGGTCCCCTTCGCGAGCCAGCCGGCCGCTGACTCCATCCTCGACCAGCTCGACGATGCCGCCATGCCGCGACGCAAGCACGGGGATTTCCATCGCCATCGCCTCTTTGAGCACGTTGATCGGGGCGTCTTCGTTGCCATCGCGGGCGCGGACATTGGGGGCCACGAAAACCTCGGTCGTGCGCAGCACTTCCAGCAGTTCGGTCTGGTTCATCTCCCCCAGCAACTGGGCGTGTTCGGCGATTTTCAGCTGGCCAATCAGGGCTTGCAGGGCCGGCCGCAGCTCCCCCTCTCCCACGATCCGATACCGCACCGGAATTCCTCGAGCCACCAGGGTGGCCACCATCCTCAGCCCGAATTCGATTCCCTTCTTCTCGACGAGCCGGCCGACGGTGGTCAATCGCAAACACGGGTCGCCGGATCGCTGTCCCGAGCTGGGCGAGAACAGTTGGCAATCGATTCCGGAAGCGAGGACCGCGGTCTTGCCGGGGTCGCAGCCGAGGCCGACGATCCGCCCGCGGAAGTGTTCGCAATTCGGGAGAAAAAAATCCCCCCGCCGGAACAGTTCGGCATACACCCGGTCGCCGTGCCGCTGGATGAACGAACTGGCATCCCAGCCGCGAAACGAGCAGACGAGGGGCGCATTCCAGCCCAGCAAGTCGCGGAGCATCAGCGCATCGAGCCCCAGCGGCCCAAACTGGCAATGAATGATGTCGGGCGTACCGATGTCGGGAATCGACGTCGCCCGCAAATAACCCTGCGGCCAGGGCCGATGCCCAGGTGTCACCAGCGAGCGACAAAGCAGCGACCAGGAACCAGGGTGCCTCGCCAGTTGGCGAGTGATGCCGAACATCCGTTGGCGAGAGCCACGCGGCAGCTTTCCCAGATACGAGGTTCGCCCGAGCAAGTCATATTGCTCGACCGCGGCATGGGTCTTGCCAATCGTTTTCGGACGATCGCTAAAGACCAGGATCCGCAATTCGTGCCCCCGACGCACGACGCCAGCCGCCTGGCCGACGACAAAAGTTTCCGACAACCGCGGAAACTGCGAAACCAGGAATACGACCGAACGACGCATGGAGTATCTCTAGTGATTTGCCGGCGGGCGTCGCGAGTGATAACCGCAAGCGACCTTTGTGCCAAGAGAAACTACCCACCTTCCTGGGGTGCCCAGCCTATTCGCCGACAAACAGGGGAGGCTAGCCAATTTGGGAGAACTCCCGCTTCCGCCCCTGAATTCATTTTGACCTTCGCCCGCCGACCTGTCAGAATACGGTTTCCCGCCCGCTGCCCCCGGTTGTTCCCGCCACCCCCCGCTCAGGATTTCCGCCATGCGCACCCCGCTGGTTGCTGTCGCGATTGCCAGCGCGGTGGTGCTGGGCAGCGCGCCGTCGGGAAACGGCACCGCCGCGCTCGCCGCCGAGCCGGGATCTCTCCGCGCGATCATCATCGAGTTGGCCGTCCCCGGCCAGCCGCTGACGCTGGCCGGCCGCGACGCCGCTCGGCAATTGATCGTGACCGGAACCGACACCCTCGGCAAGTTTCGCGACCTCTCGTCGCGCGCCACTTATCGCGCCCAGCCGGCGGGGATCGTCGCGATCGACCCCACCGGCCATGTCACTCCGCTGGCGGAGGGAAACGCCACGATTGACGCCACATTCGGCGGAAAAACCTCGGCCCCGGTGGAAATCGTCGTTTCGCACCTGGCCACTGACTTGCCCGTCAGCTTTCCCAACCAGGTCGTCCCCGTCTTCACCAAGTTCGGCTGCAATGCCGGCGGCTGCCACGGCAAAGCCGAGGGGCAGAACGGCTTTCGCCTGTCGCTGCTCGGTTTCGAGCCCGCGGACGACTATCAGTATCTTGTGCAAGAGGGTCGCGGTCGGCGGATTTTTCCCTCCGCGCCCGAGCATAGCCTGCTCTTGCGCAAAGCGGCCGGCCTGACACCACATGGCGGCGGCGAGCGGTTTGCCGCCGATTCTCCTTATTACCGGGTCATCCGCCGCTGGATCGAGCAAGGGGCACCTTATGGTCCTGCCGACGCGCCGGTCGTGGCGCGAATCGAAGTCTTTCCCGCCGCCCGCCTGCTTCCTCGCGACAGCAGCCAGCAATTGGCGGTAATCGCCCATTTTTCGGACGGCACCGCGGCCGATGTCACGCGGATGACGCAGTTCGACCCGGTTCAGCCCGAAATGAGTGCCGTGTCGGCGACGGGCCTCGTCACCACGAAAAATCTCGTGGGCGGAGCGGCGGTCATGGCCCGCTTTCAATCGCAAGTGGCGGTGTTTCAGGCCACGATTCCGCGCGGAGAGCCCGTCGAGCAGCTTCCCCCCGCGGCGAATTTCATCGACGAGCTGGTATTCGAGCGCCTGCGCGACTTGGGCTTGCCCCCGTCTCCGGTGGGCGACGACCTCACCTTCCTCCGCCGCGCCACCATCGACATCGCCGGCCGCCTGCCGACGCGCGACGAGGTCGAAGCCTTCGCCGCCGACGCCGACGCGAACAAACGCTCCGCCCTCATCGACCGGCTGCTCGGCAGCGACGACTACGCGACCTACTTCGCCAACAAATGGAGCGCCATTCTCCGCAACCGCCGCCGCAGCGCGAGCGACAAGCCCGAGCCGACGTTCGCGTTTCACGAGTGGATCGTCGAGAGTCTCGCCACGAACAAGCCTTACGACCAATTCGTTCGCGAAGTGCTGACCGCCCAAGGGGAAGAAGTGAAGTCTCCGCCGGTCATTTGGTATCGCGAAGTGAAGGACCAAACCGCGCAGCTCGAAGACGCCGCCCAGCTCTTCCTTGGCCAGCGCATCGGCTGTGCCCGCTGCCATCATCACCCGTTCGAGAAGTGGAGTCAGCAAGACTACTACGGCTTCGCGGCGTTCTTTTCGCAGCTCGACATTCGGGAGGCCAAAGCGGGCAAAAAGGGAAACGCCAAAAAGAACGAACCCGATACCCCCGGCGAGCCGTTTCGGGTGCTGCTCAAGGCGAATACGCCGACGGCCGTGCATCCGCGGACGGGGCTGGCCGTGCCGCCGGCGGGGCTGGGTTCCCCACCGCTTGCCATCGACAAGAACGACGATGCCCGCGAAAAGCTGGCCGACTGGATGGCCGATCCGGCGAATCCGTTTTTTGCCCGAGCGCTCGTCAATCGCTATTGGAAGCACTTCTTCGGCCGGGGCCTGGTCGATCCCGAGGACGATCTGCGGATGACCAATCCGCCGAGCAATCCCGAGCTACTGGGCGCGCTCGCCCGGCATTTCGTCGAGCATCGGTTCGATCTGAAAGACCTGGTCCGCACGATCTGCCATTCGCGGGCTTATCAGCTCAGCTCGACGCCCAATGCCTACAATGCCGACGACCGGCAGAATTTTTCGCGATTTGTCCCTCGCCGCCTGCATGCCGAGGTGCTGCTCGACGCGATCGACGCGGTGACGCTCGCGAAAACGTCTTTTAAGGGGGTTTCGCCGGAGACCCGCGCCGTCGAGCTCCCCGATAATCTGTTCGATAACTATTTCCTGAGCGTCTTTGGCCGCCCGGATGCCGCCAGCGCCTGCGAGTGCGAGCGTTCCGGCGATGCCACGCTCGCCCAGTGCCTGCACCTGTTCAACAGCACCGACATGCTCGGCAAGCTGGCGGGCAAGCGGTCGCAAACGTTGGGCAACGATAAGCGCCCCCATGCCGAGCGGATTCGCGATTTGTACCTTGTCGCCCTCGCCCGTGAGCCGCGCCCGGCGGAGCTGGCGGCGTTCGTCGCTTATGTCGAAAATAAGCCCAAGAATGGGCAAGAGGCGTACGAAGACGTGATTTGGACCCTCGTGAACACCAAGGAATTCCTGTTTAACCACTAGCCGTTTGTCGCGACCGACGCGGCGATGGCCATAAACTTCCCACAGGATCATCTCCCCATGCTCACCCTCACCACGCAGCGCGGCCTCGCTCGGCGCGAGTTTCTCACTTTGGGCAGCCTGGGGTTCGCGGGCCTCTCGCTGGCCTCCCTCTTGGGCCGGCCGGCCGCGGGGGCGCAGTCGCCGCCGCTGGTGACGGGGCGCTCGGTGATTTACCTTTTTCTCCAAGGGGGGCCGAGCCAGTTCGAAACGTTCGATCCCAAGCCCGAATTGCCCGATTCGCTCCGCACGGTGACGGGCGTCACCGAAACCTCGGTCCCCGGCGTGCGGTTCGGGTCGAAGCTCCCCCAACTCGCCAAGCTGGCCGATAAGCTCACCGTCGTCCGTTCGTTTCAGACCAACAACGGCGGGCACAATATCGAGCCGATCGTCAGCCCGTCGTCGCTGCAGGCGAACATCGGTTGCCTCTATTCGCGCGTCGTCGGCGCGACTCGCCCGGACACCGGGATGCCGACGAATAGCGTCGTGTTCGCCGATTCGGTCGATTCCAAGGTGCTGAAGGGGAAGGCTCGCGGCGATATCTCGGCCACCGGCGCGCTCGGAGCCGCCCACGCGCCGTTCATTCCCGGCGCGGGGGGGCAGTTGCAGCGCAATCTGAAGCTCAATCTGCCGAGCGAGCGGCTAGCCGACCGGGCCGAGCTGGCCGCCCAGATCGATGCCCTGACCGAACAGATTGACGATGCCGCTCTCGACCACCTGCAGAAGCAGGCTTATCAGGTGCTGCTCAGCGGGGGCGTCGCCAAGGCGCTCGATCTGTCGCTGGAGGACAAAACGACGCTCGACCGCTACGACACGGCTCAGTATGTCCGCTCCGATGGCTGGCGGCAGGCAAAGCGCGGCCAGGCGGGGATGTACACCGGTCATGCCAAAGCCCTGGGCAAGCAGCTTCTCTTGGCCCGCCGCCTGTGCGAAGCGGGGTGCGGCTTCGTGACGATTCACGACGGCTACGACGGCGTTTGGGATTGGCACGGCGACGGCAACAACCTCGGGGCCTACGACGGCGCGGAAGCGTGCATCCCGGCTCTCGACCACGCGGTCGCCGCCTTTTTGGAGGATTGCGAGGCCCGCGGCCTGGCGGACAAAATCCTGCTCGTTATCAGTGGCGAAATGGGGCGGACCCCCAAATTGAACAATCGCGGCGGCCGCGATCACTGGGCCAAGCTCGCCCCGCTGGTGCTTGCCGGGGGCGGGCTGCCGGCGGGGCGCGTCATCGGCCAATCGACGCGCGACGGCGGCGAACCCGCCACCGAGCCGAGCAATCCCAAGCATCTCATTTCGACGATCCTGCACTCCCTGTTCGATGCCGGCCAATTGCGGCTGGAGCCGGAGTTCGCGGCCATTTCGCGATTGGCGGAGCACGCCGAGATTCCCGCGGCCTGATTGAAGCAGGCGACGAGCTAAGGCCCCCCCTTCACCAACAGCGAAATCGGCCCCGTCCGCTCGCCGCGAATCACGAGCGTCGGACTTGCGGCGATTTCATACGCCTTCGCCGCGGCATCATCGGCCACCAGCCGGTTCCGCCCATCGACCAACCCTTCGAGCACGACCGGCCGCGGCGCGAGACACGCGACCAAATCGGGCAAATCTCCCGCTTCCAAGATACCCGGCACGATGCAAGCGTGCGGCACCTGCACGAACGGGCTGTCGAGCACGCTGGCAAAGCTCACTAGCCCGCCGTGCGTATAAACGCCCGCGATTTGCTCGTTGCCTAGGGTCGCGAGCAAGGCCAGCAGTGGTCCCGCCGGCTCGGCTTCGGCAGGGCGGTCGATCCGGCGGGGATAGTTGAACGGGGCATCCGTGGCGAGTGGCTGGGCGAAGGAATCCCCCCAGAGGTAAACTCGCTTCTTGTCGATGATTGTCTGCATTGTCAATGCCTGCAAAGCCCACCGCAGATGCCGCAATTGCATCTCCAAATGCGGTTTGCCGAGCATCAGGCCGGTCGCGGCATACGAGGTTTCGGCGCTTCCAGCTCCGTGGTCATCGCCGCTCGACATCGTGCCGATACCCGGCAGATCGACGAGCGCCACCGCCGCCCCACGGGCCAGCAGATCGGCAATTTCCGGCCGGCGATGCTCCAGAAACCCCGCCGCGCCGTCCGAGGCGATGGCGATGAACAGGGGGCTCTCTTCGTTGTCCGGTTTCTTCCGCAGCAAGACGGTGGCACGGACGCCAGGCAAGCGATTCTCCGCGGTGAGACCAATGTCGATGGTCACTTTTCGCCAAACCAGCAGACTATCCTCTTCGAACGGCAGCAGCGCGGTACCCGTCTGCGCGAAATTGGTCGTCAAATCGGTTGGCGGCGTCGCGCTCCAGCTCTTGGCGATGGCCGCGCGGCGAGCCGGCGATCCCACCGCTTCGTTGTGGGCCAGCTCTAATTTCACCTTGGCCTGCTTCGCCAAATTCGCGTGCAGCATTTGCGGCTGGAGCTTTTCGCGGGCGGCGGGGGTCAGGCAGATCAGTTCCTCGCGGGTGCGGCGATTTTTGGTTTCGGCATCGGGATTCACATCGATGGCGAACCACTTGCGGAACGCTTCGTGGATCGCCTTGCGATGCACCGGCCCGATGTTGTTGCAGTGCGAGCCGACCGGGTCTTTGCTCGTCAGCGTGCCAAAGCCGTGCGTGACGGCGAGGCGATCAGGCTGGCCGTGCCACTGGTAGATTTGCTGGTACCGCTTCCAAACCGGATCGCGGTCGCCGTTCCACTGGAATTCGTGGGCGTGAATCAGATAACGCGGGGCGACGCTGCCGACGATCACCCAGGGCAAAAAGCCGTCGCTGGCCGAGCGGGCGAGGTTGCGGGTCGATTCCCAACTGCCCCCGCCGGCATAGTTGAAGGCGAGTTCCGGATCGTCGCCGGCCGAGAGGCGCGTCTCAGGCTGCGGGCCGCCAAAGTTGAACGGCACGACGCACGTGATTCGCTCATCGACCGCAGCGGTCGCGGCTGCCGGATCGCCGCCGCCGGCCACGGCCCCCAAAATGGCGATGCGCTGCGGATCGATCCCCGGCTCGGCCAGGAGCACATCGACGCCGGTCATTAAATCGTGAACCAGCCAGCCCATCAGGCTTTCGCCCACGAGATAAAGCTGCAGGCTGGTGTCGTAGCGAAAGTGATAGTCCTGCCGGCTGACGGGAAATTCTTTGTCGTAATCGGCGGCAGAGGCGAACGGATGCTGCCGCCGTTCGCCGTGCCCCAAATGATCGGGAGAGAGCACGCAGCAGCCGGCGCGGGCCCAGGTCATTCCCATGTCTTGCAATTCCCCTTCCCACTTGGGGTTGTGGTGGCTGTGAGACAGGAGGATCCCCGGCATGGATTCTCGCGGCGGATCGGGAACGTACAGATTGGCGGTAACGACGAGTCCCGGCCGCGAGACATAGCACAAGTTGCGGATCGTGAAGCCCTCGCCCTGAATGCGGCCGGTTTCCATCACTTGCGGCTTGGCAGCCCGCGGCGGCAGGCGGAGCGAGGCCCGCAGCGCGGCGATTTTCTCGCGGGCAAAGCGCTGCCAGTCGTCGGCCGAGGCGAGCTTGCGCCACTCGGCGGTGCTCCGCTGGTTCGCGGCTCGTATTTCCTCGCGCAGCGAATTGCCCAGCGACTGGCGGAGCGCCTCGCGTTCGGCTTCGGGGGGGGCGATCTTCGCGGCTACCGCGGCCAGGGCTCTTTCCAAAGATGCAACGTCGGGCGCGGGTTCAGCCGCCTGGGACAGGCCGACGACAACCAGCGAAAACGCCGCCAAAATCGATCTCAACATGTGGCCACCTCGCGGGTGAAGAACGTGCTTTCGACCCGAAATATAAGCGTTTGCTGATCGATTCGCACGAAAATTTTACCCAAAGCGCATAAACGGGCCGGGACGCGCATCAAACTTCTCGCAATGGGTATTCGCCCTGCAAACTTGCCACCACCATTTCAAGGGGTATGCGATGAAGAAGCTGCTGTTGGTTGTTTTGGCCTTTGGCCTGTGCGTGCCGGCCTTCGCTGAAGAGAAGAAGAAGCCCGACCCGGCCGAAACCTTCAAGAAGCTCGATGCCGACAAGGATGGCAAAGTGAGCCTGGCCGAATTCAAAGGCAAGCGCGAAGGGGACAAGGCGACCAAGGCCGAAGAGACCTTCAAGAAGAAGGACAAGAACAGCGACGGCTTTTTGACCCTCGAAGAATTCATGGGCAAGGCGAAGTAGTTCGCCGGCGGACCACCGAATTCTGAAGATTTGAATTCTGAAAGTGCGAGCGGGGCGGCTGGCAGGTGCCGGCCGCCCCGTTTTTTTTCGTCAATAAGCCGCGGCTACGCGACGAAGCATGGCTTCGTCCTACTTTCGGTTTACTTTCGCGTCACGTAACAAAAATAAGCCCCGCATAGCTCCTTCCCAGCCGCATCCAGGCAAAACGACTGCAAGGGGAATTTCTCGCCGGCTTTCAGCTTCACGGTGAACTTCACTTCTTTCGCGTCGGCGACGATCTTCGTCTGATCGAGGTGCTCGCCCACCTTGAGCCGAATGCTGGCAATCGGCAATGCCTTGCCGGCGGGCAGCATTCCATCGACCGCCTGAAACGCCGGCACGCCCGCCGCGATCGCCGCATCGGCTTCGCGCGGCCAGCGGCGGAGCGCGAACTCATACTCGCCATCCTGGGCGATTTGCACGTTCCACACGGAGTTCGTCTCTTTGCCGGCTCGCAGGTTCTGCATGTTGTCGCAATAGACGTTCCACCAATCGGCGGCGGTCAGCGTCACCGGATTGGCTTCGTCCGCCCCCAAAACGATGGGCACCGGATCGGCCAGCAGCGGCTCGACCTTGGTCCACCAATTCTCGTAGTGCGCTCGCATCTTTTGCAGCACCTCCAAATTCGCCGCCGACACGTCGGTCAGCTGCCCCGGATCGCTCCGCAAATCATAAAGCTCCGTCCCCTTCACCAGCCGCCACTTGTGCCACAGCACGGCACTATCGAACTTCTCGGGCTTCTGGCCATATTGCACGACGAGCATCCGGTCGGACGACCGCTTCACCTGGCCGCGCAGCGCGGGTGCCAGGCTCAGGCCGTCGAAGCGCTCCGCCCCTGGTCCCTTGAGGCCGCACAGGTCGATCAGCGTCGGCAGCAAATCCTGCACCTGGCAAAGCTCGTCCACGTCGCGCGGTTCCCCCAGCTTGCCGGCCGGCCAGCGCACAAAGCACGCCGCTCGATGCCCCCCTTCGTAGTACGTCGTCTTCATCCCCCGCATCCCGGCATTGAACAGCTTGACGCCTGCCGTGCCCCCGTTGTCGTGGAAGTAAATCACAATCGTGTTCTCGGCGAGGCCGCTCGACTTCAGAAACTCATCCAGCCGGCCCATGTTTTCGTCGAGGTTGGCCAGCATTCCGAAAAACGCCGCCGGACCACCCGAATTCTCGTAGAGCGCCTTATATTTGGCGGGCACCCAGTGCGGCCCGTGCGGGGCGTTCGTCGGCAGATAAACGAAGAACGGTTCGCCGGCCGCTTGCCGCTGCTTGATCCAGTCGATGGTCAGGTTGAACCAGACATCGGTGCAATAGCCGGGATAGGGCTGCAGCACGCCGTTGTGGAAAAATCGCCCGTCGAAGTTGTCGTTCTGCCAGGTGTCGGCCATGGAGGTGATGCCCCAGCCGAGGTGATACACCGCCTCGCCAAAGCCCCGCTGGTGCGGCAAATTCGGATAACTATCTCCCAAGTGCCACTTGCCGAAAATCGCCGTTTGATAGCCGCTCTGGGCGAAAATTTCGGGCATCGTGGGAACGCCCGGCCGGATGAACGAGCGGCCGGCAGAGACCGAGGTTGCCCCACTGCGGCAGGCGTCGAGGCCGGTCAGCAGTTGCCCGCGCGTCGGCGTACACATCGGCGCGACGTGAAAATCGGTCAGCCGGACGCTCTCGATGGCGAGCTTGTCGAGGTTCGGCGTTTTGAGCACTGGATTGCCATGCCGCGAGAAATCGCCGTAGCCCTGGTCATCGCTGAGAATGACGATGACGTTCGGGCGGGCCGGCTTATCGGCAGCTTGGGCCAGAAGAGGGGTCAGGACGAGACCCAAAAGGCCGATGGAAATCGTGACCGGGAAGCACCGAGAGAGGGTCATGGTTGAATTCCGCTGATGGCGCGCACTGACCTGCCACGGGGCGATTCCCCGTGGTTCCATAATGGCCAATCAACGCGGAACGCGAAATCACCCCTCCGCGAATTGAGCGCTCACAGCGCCCGCATGAACGCGACTAGGTCTTGCTTTTCGGCTGTGGTCAATTTGAGACCGAGCACCAAGTTGAAAAACTCGACGGTATCGTCCAGCGTCAGCAACCGGTCGTCGTGCAGATAGGGGGGCGATTCCTTGATGCCGCGCAGCGGGAAGGTCTTGATCGGGCCGTCGGCCGAGGCTTTGCGGCCGTTGATCATCGTTTCTTTGAAGAACCGTTCGACCTTCAGATTGTGCATCGAGTTGTCGGTGTAGTACGGCGCGGGATGGCACACCGCACACTGCGCCTTGCCGAAAAATAGCTCCTGGCCGCGGAGTTCGCTTTCGGTGGCCAACGCCGGATCAAGCTTGCCGAAGACATTGAGCTTGGGCGCGGGGGGGAAGTCGAGAATCGCCTGAAATTCGGCCATGAAATGGACCTGGCTGCCGCGTTCCAAGACATTGGTTCCCTTGAGTGTCGCGTCGGCCGGGATTCCGTCGAAGTACGCCGCCCGCTGCTCAAACTCGGTGAAATCTTCGACCGTTTTCAGCGCCCGCTGCGAGCCAAACAGCCGTTGGATATTCAGGCCGCGCAGTGTTGGCGTGTCGATCCGGTGGCGATGCTCGTTCGGACGAATGTCGCCCACGGTGTGGGTCGCGGCATTGGTGTGGCCGTTGGCGTGGCAATCGAAGCAGGCCACGCCAAGATGGGGCTTCAGGCTGCGGCGGTCATCGGTGGCGTTGAATTGTTGCTGTGGGAAGGGAGTCACCAACAGTCGCAGTCCCTCGAGTTGCTTGGGATTGAGAATGTCTTTGAACAGGCCGTGGAAGTTCGTCACCGTCACCAGTTGCCCCTGCGAGACGTCCCCCAGATCGGGCCGCGTGGTCAGAAAGATTGCCGCCGGAAACTCCGGCAGCAGGTGCTGAGGTAAGTCGAAATCGAGGTCGAACCGCGATACGTCCCGGTCGGCCACCCTCTTGGTTTCGTCGATCAGCATCTTGGGAAAGATCATCCCCCCCGCTTCGTGGTGCGGGTGCGGCAGCGGGTAGAAACCGGCGGGCCAGAGCATCCGCTCGTTGATTTCGTCGGGAGACATTGCCGCCAGCTTTTCCCAGGTTGCCCCCATCGGCAGCTTGATCCGCACCCCTTCTTGAATCGGCTTGCCGCGGGTCATGGCGACGCCTGCCGCCGGCTTGTCGGCCAGGTCGTAGCGTTGCGCGAGCAGTTTTTGCTGCCGCTCGGCAAAGGCGGGCTTCTCCTCTTGCAGCCGGCGCACCAGGTCGGGGAAAGATTCTGCCGCGGCCGCCAGCGTGCTGCAGCCAGCCACCAGCGAAACCGTTACTAGCGACCAATGCCAGAGATGAGATTGCATGCTGTGCTCCTCGTGAAAGCATTCTCGTGCGATGAGATGGGGCGCGTTTCCAAAGTCGATCGCAACGGCGGGTGGCTTGCCGTCAGGCCGCTATGACTTCACGGCTGCCGCCCGATTCCAGTAAAAGTAAGCGGCGGCATCGGGAAGCGAGCGGAAAGCCCGCAGTTCGGCCATCGCCCCGTCGATCTCCGCCTCGCTGGCCAAGCCATGCAAAACTAGTGCCGCGCGGCCGCTGGCGACGTTGCCGATCAGATTTTCGACCCACGCGGCGAATCCTGCTTCCCCGGCGGCATGCGTCTCGCTGGCCAGCGACAGCCGAATTTCCGCAAAACCGGCCTGCCGCAGCAGGGCAAACAGCTTCTTGCCGATGAGGGCGTCACCTCCCAGGCGGGTTTGCAGCGCGGCGAATTTCTGCCAAATGGCGGCAAAACGCGGGCAGGCTGGCCACAGGTCGTGAATCAGGATGTTGTTTTCCTGGAGGAAAATCTGCCCGCCAGGCCGCAAAACGCGCCGCATCTCGGCCAGCACGCGGGGCGGATCGGCCACGTGCTCCAGCAAATAGCGGCAATAGACAACGTCGAACGAATCACTTTCCAATGGCAGATGGTGCGCATCACCTTGGAGGAACGACAAATTGGCCGCCGGCTGGGCCTGGGCGAGTTGCTCGGTGGAAAGCTCGACCCCGAGGACCCTTCCCTGCGGAACCCGCCGCGCCACCTCTCCGGCCAGAATTCCCAGCCCGCTGCCGACCTCCAGCACGCGGTCGCCGGGCCGCAGCTCCAGAAAGTCGAGAAAGGCCGGATTCGTCAGCCGATTCAGTTCGGCCAGGCGGCGCTGTTCGTCCGGGGCGGTGCCGTGGATGTACTGAGCGTCGCTCATCCAGGCATTCTAGCCGCGCGGGGACCGGCTCAGGCGATGATTTCGTGAATCACGTGGCCATGCACGTCGGTCAGGCGCATGTCGCGCCCGGAGAAGCGGAAGGTCACCTGGGTGTGGTCCAGGCCCAACAGGTGCAGCATCGTCGCGTGCAGGTCGTGAATCTCGGCTTTGTTTTCGATCGCCTTGTAGCCGAATTCGTCGGTCTGGCCGTAAATGGTCCCTCCTTTGGCTCCGCCGCCGGCGAGCCAGAGGCTGAAGCCGAACGGGTTGTGATCGCGGCCGTTCGCGCCTTGGGCGAACGGCGTGCGGCCGAACTCGCCGGACCAGACAACCAGCGTTTCCTCCAAGAGGCCCCGCTGCTGCAGATCTTCCAGCAAGGCCGCAATCGGTTGATCGACGGCGCGGGCGTTGTCCTCGTGGCCGGCCTTCAGGTTGCTGTGCTGGTCCCAGCGGTCGTGGCCGACGCTGGGGCAGGTCAGCTCGATGAACCTTACGCCCCGCTCAACCAGCCGGCGGGCCAGCAGGCATTGCCGGGCAAAGCCGGCGGTCCCCTTGGTCGTGGCGTCCAGGCCGTACAGCTTCTGCGTCGCCTCGGTTTCGTCCTGCATATCCATCAAGCCGGGGACAACCGTTTGCATCCGGTAGGCAAGCTCGTAATTGGCGATGGCCGACTCGACCGCATCGACCTTCCCCAGCCGCTGGCTTACTTGAGCGTCGAGCTGCTTCAAGAGGTCGAGCTTGTTCCGCTGCAAGCGGTCGGTTCCTTCGCCGCGGACGATGTTCGCGACCGGCGGGTTGGCCGCGGTGAAGATCGAGCCCTGATAACTGGCCGGCAAAAATCCGCTGTTGAAGTTGTCGAGCCCGCCGGGCGGAACGAGGCCGCCGTTGATGACGACGAAACCCGGCAAATCGCGGCACTCGCTCCCCAGGCCATAGGCGAACCAGGCCCCCATGCTCGGCCGCCCTTGAATGCCGGTGCCGGTGTGTAAAAAGTAGTTGGCCGAGGTGTGTTCTGGAAACTGGCTGGTCATCGAGCGGATGACCGCCAGCTTATCGGCATGCTTGGCGACGTTTGGAAACAGTTCGCTGACCGGAATGCCCGATTCGCCGTGCTGCCGGAATTTCCACGGGCTGGCCAGCGTGTTGCCGTTGTTGTTGAACTGCGTCGGCTCGATTTTCACGCCGAACGGCTTGCCGTTGTCCTTATCGAGGCGGGGTTTGGGATCGAACGTATCGACCTGGCTCGGCCCGCCGTCCATATAGAGAAAAATGACGTTCTTGGCCTTCGCCTTGAAGTGTGCCGGCCGCACCGCCAGCGGATCGTTCGCCCCCTCCGCCCCTTCAATCTGCTGATCCGCCAACAGCGCCGCGAGCGCCACCGCGCCAAAGCCACAGCCCGGCTGACGGAGGAAGGCGCGGCGGGAAGAGGGGAGGGGAGTGGAGAGGTGGTGGGGGAACTTCATGGGTGGGAATCAAAGCGAAGGAGAAAGTCGTAGAGCGAGCTCCGCCATTGGCCAAAGCCGACCATCGTTGTTTCCATGAAAAGTGTCACGCCGTAGTATATCAGGAGCAAGTTGACGGCGATTATCGAAATGATGGCGAAATGACGAACAAAGTGACTCGATTTCTGGTTGAACGCCAGGAGCGATGCCACGAGCGCGAGCGCGGCCGGGAGCAAAAACGACCAGATAAGCGAGGCCCACAAACCCACTCGAACCTCGCCGATCCAGTCCTTGCTTTGGAGGGAGCAGCCAATCGGAGCCGCTAAGGATTTCTCGAAGCTCCAGACCGTATTGAGCGCCGCCAGCACGACGCACAGCTTGAGTACTTCCGGTAGGAAGCGACGCAATCGCAACTCCCAACCGGCCGCAACGAACGGCAGGACGATTGTCGCCACCGTGATCCAGCGGCTGGTGACCAAATCCGCAAACCGTTCACCAAACTCGCGCCACCACGCCAAAACTAGCGCCGTCATCGCCGTCAGCACCAACAGCGACCGCAGGCTGATCTGCCAGCGCGACGATTGAGCGATAGTACCCGTTAAGAATGTGGTCACCGAGTTTGCCTCTCCATGAATCCCTTCACCGAGGCAGCCTCTCAAGCTCGCCCGTCGTGAAGTCATGGCACTAGTTAGTGAGGAGCAACATGCACCACCCAATTCGCACACACCCGGTGAGGAGGAGCGCAACATCGAGATTCACGACGACAATGACAAGGGCCTCAGCGCTCAGACTTGGCCGTGACCAACCCCGCGCGAGGGGTACGATCGACCAGGCGATCAATTGTGGCAACGCCACCGACCACCCCCAGCTTGCGAACAGGGCAGATTTCAACTCATTGTATTCGTTGGGGTGAATTCGGTATCGGCTAGAGTCGGGTAGAAATCGAAAGTCCGTAACCTCAATCGCCCGCATCGCGGAATCGATGGCGCCCAGGATTGCCGCCAGTGCCAACAGCCAACCCAAACTTTGCCTTTCGGGCTGCGTCGCTTGCCGCAATAGCACCCCCAGCACACACCCGAGCAATGGCCAAGTGCCAATCGCGGGAAGGTAATCGTTCCAAGTTGCCCCAAACATTCGCCACCATCCCAGGCCGATTCCGACGCATGCCAAGCAACCGAACAATGACCTGAGGCTGACTTGCCAACGAGGAGGTCGAGGATCGACGAGGCGAATTAGCTCAACTGGCCGCGAACTAGTTTGGCGTTTGGTCATCGCAACGATGAATGTAGTCCGCCGCTCCGCGGCAGGACGGCGGCGGCGAATCGCTCCCGCGGCGAGGTTTGTTCCCGGCAGCGCTGCGCAGACTTAGTCCTTCCGTCGATAATAGTGAAACTCCCCCACCCGCAATCCAGCCTTGGCGGGATTCTCGCGGATGTAGCTTCGCAAGTATTCAAATTGCACTTCGCTGCGCACGAGATGATCGAAGCTCTCCCCTTGCCAGAAGGCTCCCCGCCGACCCAGCCGGAGGTTGATTTCTCCCGCCGTGAATTTCTTCCAAGAGCGGCACTGCAATTTCATCACGCGCAGGCCGGCGAACATGACCAGCAAGTGCACGTGATTCGGCATGACGACGAAATCGCCTAGGTCGTAGCGGTCGCCGTCGGCATGCAGCAGGCTGCGGGCGACGATTTGCGATAGTTCCGGCCGGCGGAGCACACATTCGCCGTGACCGCTATCGAGCAGCTCCTGCCAATGACGCGTGAAGCGGTTGCTGAACTCGTGCTGGGCTGCCGCTGGCAAGCCGCGCAGTTGGTCTTGCCAATTGTCGGCGAGCGGATCGATATGGTGTTGTCGGAGCCAGCGGTCGCGCTCTTGCCGCCAGGCCCGCAGGACCGATTCCGGCAGCGAATCGGCGGTGCGAAAGGTGATGAAGTAGGTCGCTCGTGCCTGTTCCCAATGAGGTAACCGCCGGGCACTAACCGCGATGTCCGCCTCGGGATCGAAGAATTGGAACTGCACGGGTGAATGGTAGCTGGGGGTGTAGAGATGGAGATTGCGGGCGAATGTAAGACGGTCCTGCCGCGGAGCGGCGGACTACATTG
>JANRLS010000052.1:0-11088 GCA_033762315.1 Pirellulaceae bacterium | reverse complement strand
CCAGCATCACGGGAATTACCGGCACATTTTCTCAATAGGTGCGGAGCGGGGGGACGATGGAGTTTGGCAGGGCGTGGTGTGGGATGCGCGGACGAAGCGCGTCGAAGCACGCCGGCGCGGGGGAGATTGGCCCCCGCGAAGGTGCCGGGTCCGAGTGAACGGTTCCGGCGCGGGTGAATCGCCGCCAGCCGGGGGGATGCGCCTGCCGCCGCGAGGGCGCGGCGTGACAGGCTGGGTGTGGGCAACTAGGGTGGAGGTTGGAACCGGTCTCGCCGGTCTCCACGAATCGGGCATCGCGAACGAGGGGGGACAACATGCTGGGATCGCTATTTAGCCGCCGCGCGCTCGGGGCACGGCACGACCGCCGGGTGTGGGCTGCCGGCCTGTGCGCGGCCAGCTTTCTGGCGGGGCAGGCGCTGTTCGGCGGCGAGCCGACACCCACCGTCATCCTGAATCAATACCAGGCGTCCCGAAATGCCGTGGCCGAAGCCCCCGCGTCGAGCGCCGCGTCGCAACGCGCCGCGGCGCCGCAACGCAGTGCCCCCGCGCTGCGGGCGACGCGCTTGGAGGCGATCGAGCCGAGCGGCGGGATCGTCCCGGCGTCGGCGAATGTTCCAGCCGGCGACGGCGCGCCGATCCTGACTCCCGCCGAAGCGGCCGCGCTCCGCCAGGCGAAGCAATCGAATCCGCTCCGCGCGGTTCCTCCGGTGACGATCGCGCCCGCCACGAGCACCGTCGCTCCTGCCGCCAGTAAACCGGCCGAGAAATCGCCGCTGGTGGAAGCTCGTCCGCTGCCGCTGCGTGTGGCGGAGCAGACACCGGCCCTCGCGCCGGTCGTCTCGGCCGCCGATTTGCCCCGCCCACAGAAGACCGTCACCACCAAGCTGCCGCCGAGCCATGGGCAGTGGCTGGCGGAGGTGAAGGAAGTGTTGCGCGACGGGAATGGCGGCGAGGGGACGACGAATCCGTTCAAGATCGTGCCCCCCAGCCCCCCCGCGCCGCAACCGGCGCGGGTCGCCAAACCGGCCGAAGCTCCGCAGCCGCCGGTGACTCCGAACAAGGGTTCCATGCCCGCGGAACTCCCCAAGCCCGCCCAGCCGGCGGCCACGTTGAACCAGCCGGTGGAGTTCGCGGTGCAGACCGCGCCCGTCGCCGTGCCGACCAGGCCGAGCGCTGCTCCCGTCGCCAAGACCAGCATCAACGAGCCGGTGTTTTTGGCCCAGCCCGCCGCGCCGCAGCCGCTGCCGCCGGCCGCGAATCCCGCCGTGGAATTCAATCCGCTGCCGGCGGGAAGCCCGTTCGAGGCGATCCCCGAAGCGGGTTCGGTCACGGTTTCGGTCCGCCGCTCGCTGCTCATGCGGACCAAGACCGACATCTACCGCACGGCAGTGGTCGATGAAACGGTGGTCGATGTGGTGCAGTTCACGCCGCGCGAAATCTCGCTCATCGGCCGCTCGCAGGGAAGCACGCACGTCACCTTCTGGTTCGACGACCCCGCCACGCCGCCGCTGACGTACCTCGTCAAGGTCGAGCCCGATGCCCAGGTGCTGAAAGAGGCTGAGTTCCGCTTTCAGATGCTCGAAGACCTGATCAACGAAGCCTTTCCCGACAGCAAGATTCGCCTCGTCCCGGTGGCCGACAAGCTGCTGGTGAAGGGGCAGGTGCGCGATTCCGAAGAGGCCGCCCAGATCATGACGATGCTCCGCGCCCAAGGGGCGGGGCTCGGCGCGGGAGGCTGGGGGGGGGTCGGCGATGGACCGGTCGCCGGCGTAATCCCCGCCGCCGCCACCGGCCTGCGCAATCAGCCGCAATATCAGCTCGTCAACATGCTCCGCGTCCCCGGCATCCAGCAGGTGGCGCTGAAGGTGAAGATCGCCGAGCTGAACCGGACCGCGGCCCGCAGCTTTGGAGTCGGCCTGAATGCCAACATCGACTTCGGCGACCTGGCCAACGGCACCAAGCTCTTCATCGGGACGCTGATCACGCCGACCGCCGGATCGTCGGTGCTGGCCAATATCTCGGGGGACGACGTGACCCTCGGCATCCGCTATCTGCAAGAGCGGGGCGTGGCCCGGCTCCTCTCGGAACCGACCCTGGTGACGCTCAGCGGCCGGCCGGCCACGTTCGTCGCCGGCGGCGAATTCGCCGTGCCGACGATCGTCGGCAGCGTCGGCCTGAATGCCGTCACCACCGACTTCCGGGCCTTCGGGGCGATCATCAGCTTCCTGCCGACGATCGTCGATAAGGACCGGGTGCGGCTGCAAGTGTCGCCCGAATTCAGCCAGATCAACACGGGGCTCGCCGTCGGCGGCACGCCGGGGCTGAATGTCCGGATGGCGACGACCACCGTCGAAATGCGCGAAGGTCAGACACTGGCCATCGCCGGCCTCTTGGAAGACAACTTCAAGGCGACGACGGCGGGAGACATTCCGTTTTTGGCCAAGATTCTCGGCCGCCGGAATGCCTCGCGGAACGAAACCGAGCTGATTATTCTCGTCACGCCCGAGCTGGTGCAGCCGCTGGATCCCGAAGAGGTGCCGCCGCTGCCGGGCTTCGACGTGACCGAGCCGACCGGCGGGGAATTCTTCCTGCACGGCGACATCGAGGGGACGCCGACCCGCGATCACCGCACCACCGTCTGGCCCCACCTGCGGAAGCGGTATCAAGGGGGCGGCCCCGCCATGACCAGCGGACCCTTTGGACATGGACAGTAATGACCAAGTTCCCAGTTCACAGTTCAAGGTTCCAAGTTAGAACCTTGCAACTTGGAACTTTGAACCTTGAACCTTGAACTCTGGACGGACCCATGAAACGGATTTCACTGCTCATAACGCTGCTCTTCGCCTGCGCCGCCGGCTGCCAGACGTGTGATGATGGAGCCTGCGACGGCGGCTGGTTTGGGGGTGGTCATGCGGCCCGCAAGGCGGCGCGGCGCGGACCGGGCTACGACCGGCCGTTCCCGATTGGCCAGGTCACGGATTCGTTCTGGGAAGCCCAGGAGACGAATGCCGAGGCGGCCGATTTCATCTTCTTTGACCACGAATTCAAGGGGAACACGGCCGAGCTCGGCCCCGCCGCCAAGCAGCACCTGGAGCAGGTCGCGCTGCGGCTGGAGCATGTGCCGTTTCCGGTCGTGATCGAGCAGAGCCCGCACAACGCCCGGCCCGAGCTCGATCAGGCCCGGCGGCGGACGATCGTCGAGCAGCTCGCCCGCATGGGGGCGGTGAACGTGCAAGAGCGGATTATCGTCGCCGACGCCTTCCCCCAGAGCTACACCCAGCAGGAAGCCGAAGCCACCTACTACGGCGGCATCATGAACGGCACCTTCAGCGGCGGCGTCGGACGCCGCTTCGGCGGCTACGGCGGCGTGTATCGCTAAACAGGACTTCCACTACGGATGGTGAACCCGATGCGAATCAACTTGGGAACGCTTGGCACTGTGGCTTTGCTCGGCACGGCGCTCGTCAGCTCGGGTTGTGCCGGGCTGTCGTGGCGGAATCCGCTCGCGGGTGCCAGTTTGCCTTCGCCGTGGGCGACGGTTCGCGATGCGCCGACCGCTGAAGCGCCGCCGGCAGCCGCGACGCCAAAGCCGGCTCAAGCGAAGGTTCGTCGCGACAAGGAAGTGGAAAGCGACGATTCGCGACTGGCGATGGAGCTAATCCGCGGCCGCAACTTGGAACAAGCGGGGAGCCTTGACCAGGCGCGGCGCGTGTATGAAGACCTGCGAAGCGCGTTTCCCGCGAATGGTGAAGTGGCGCATCGGCTGGGGGTCGTGGCCGACCGCCAGCGGCGACATACCGAGGCGGAAGGGTTGTTTCTGGAAGCCCTGTCTCGCGAACCCCGCAATCCGGAATTTCTGGCGGATTTAGGCTACTGCTATTTCCTGCAGGGGCAGCTCGTGAAGGCGGAGAGCGCGCTTTTGAAGGCGAGCACCATTGATCCTAAAAATCCGCGGTACCGAAACAACCTGGGCCTGGTGGCGGGCCACTTGGGTCGCTACGACCTGGCGCTCGAGAACTTCAAGGCTGCCGGAAGCGATGCCGACGCCTACTTCAACCTGGCCTTTGTCTATGCCGCCAAGGATCAAGCCGACAAGGCGAAGCAATGCTTTCAGATGGCGATTGGTGCCGATCCGACGCACTCCCGCGCCCGCGAGGCGCTGCGGTCGTTTGAAGAATACGACCGGACGCCGCCGGAACAGCGCGACGAAGAATTCTATGCCGAAGACGGCGTGCGCTATGTCCCGTACGTCGAGGGCGCGACCTCCGATGGCAACGTGCAAGCGGCCAGCGCCCAGATGTCGCTGCCGTCGAGCCGCGACGTAAGCCGCACCTCGCGGGCGCTGCAGATGGAATCGCGGGGCCTTTTGAACCGGAACATGCAGAGCCAGCGGAACGATTCGCAGTCCGCCCCGGGAGTCGCCGAATAAGCGGCCTCGCTCAGCCGAGGGCCGGATCAGGCATCCTCCGCGCGGCCGTGGCTTTGCTGATAGATGGCGTGCAGCAGCGATTCGACATCGGCGAATTTGCGTTTGGTTTTGAGCACGCCATCCAGCAGCCGGCGAGCATCGGCATCGGAGTGGCCGAGGGTTCGCAGGGCGTTGAACGCCTCTTCGACGACGTCGCGCTTGACCTCGGCTTCGTAGGGCGTCTGCCTGGCGACCAGGAGCGCGAACTTCGACATCTTCCGCCGCAACTTGGCGATGATCCGCTCGGCGGTCGCCGCGCCGACCCCTGGCAGCGACGAAAGTCCCTTCACGTCTTGCTCTTCGATCATCACGGCGATGTCTTGCACGGGCCGGACCATTGCCCGCAGGGCTTTCTTCGCCCCCACCCCATCGACCGAGCAAAACATCTCGAAAAACTCGCGTTCGACTTCGGACAAAAACCCCACGAGCCGGGGCGTGACTCGGCCTCGCGACGGATCGCCATCGTGGTAGTAGATCGTATGCAGACTGATTGGCTGTCCCGCCTGAGGGGCCAGTTGCCGGCGCGTGAAGTCGGCGACGAATACCTGATACTCGAAGGCGTCGATGCGCAAGGTGGCCGAGTCGTCGTCGAGCTGTGCCAACTGGCCGGAAATCTTTGTTATCACACGATGCTCGGTGGGATGAAGTGCGTGGCAAGGCGACGAATCAGACAGCCCGCGAAAGCTCGCGGCCCAAGTGGAGGTGGCAGAGGGCAATCGCCATCGCGTCAGCGACATCGGGAGGTTCGGGGGGGGCTGCCAGCGAAAACTCCCGGCAAATCGCCTGTTGCACCTGCGACTTTGGTGCCCGGCCATTACCCGTCAGCATTCGTTTGACTTGGGTCGCCGCGTAGCTGACCACCGGAAGCGACGCTTGCGCGGCGGCGAGGCAAATCACGCCGCGGGCGTGCCCCATTAAAATCGCTGTTCGCGGACGCTCGTAGTGGGAATATAGCTCTTCGATCGCGACGACGGCGGGAGAAAACCCGGCGATGACTTCGGCGAGGCCCGCGTGAACCTCGGCCAGGCGAGCAGCCAAATCCCCGCGCGAGCGGCCCCGAATCAGCCCCGCTTCGACGAGAGCGATGCCCCGTGGAGCGCGCTCAATCACCGCATAGCCCGTGATATTGAGGCCCGGATCGACGCCGAGGATGCGCCCCGCGCCGCTCATGGCGTGCCTCCGATCTTCCACTCGGTGACTCCCTTTTTGTCTTCGAGTGTCACGCCGACTTCGGTCAATCCGTTGCGGATCCGGTCGCCGGTGGCAAAATCTTTCTTGGCCCGCGCTTCCGCCCGCAAGGCGATGAACAAGTCCATCAGCTTGGGGGTGAGATTGTCTCCGCCGCCCCGTTTGGCGGGAGTCGAACGAAAGAGCCCCAAAACCAGGCTCAACTCGCGAAGGACGGTCGTTGCCTTGACGAGCGTTTTCACGCGCGGATCGGCAAAGACCTGCTTGAACTCCTCGGGCTTGGCGGCGGCGAAGCGGTCGAGGTCGTGCTCGTTGGCGAATTTGTTGAGCTCGCGGACGAAATCAAAGAGCTCGGCGATCGCTCCGCCGGTATTGAAATCGTCGTCCATTCGGTCCAGAAAATTAGCCCGAATCTGCTGAGCGGTTTTGAGTAGCGGTTCGTCCGCTGGTGCGAGGTCGCCTTCCTTGCGCGTTTTGGCGGCGGCCAGATTGAAGAACCGCTGCTTGGCGATTTTGTGAAACCGCTCGAAATAGCCGTAGAACGACTCCAGCGACTTCGCGGCCTCTTCGAGGCCATCTTCGCCAAAGATGACCGTGCTGCGGTAATGGGTTCGCAGCAGGAAGAATCGAATCCGCTCGCCCGAGAGACGGGCAATCTCGTCGGCGAGACCCCCCGCGCCGCCGCTGCGGCTCAGCTTGCCCCCGGCATCGGCGGCGGGTGGAGTTTCAGCGGCCCGGTCCGACTTGCCGCCGATCTTGCCGGCGGCTTCCCCTTTGCGGAGCAGGCCGTTATGCAGCCAATACTTCACCATCGGCCGGCCGTGGCAGCATTCGCTTTGGGCCAGTTCGTTCTCGTGGTGGGGGAACATCAGGTCGAGGCCACCCCCGTGAATATCAAACGTCTCGCCCAACAGCGCCCGACTCATGGCGGAACATTCGATGTGCCAGCCGGGACGCCCCGGACCCCACGGGCTATTCCAAGCGGGCTCGCCCGGCTTGGCCGATTTCCACAAAGCGAAATCGCCGCTGTTGCGCTTCTTCGAGGCGGCACCTCCACCCTCGCCTTGCTGCTCGTCGGCTCGGCGGTTGCTGAGTTTGCCATAGCCGGAGTCTTTCGTCACGTCGAAAAACACGTCTCCGCCGCTGGCATAGGCAAAGCCCTTGTCGATGAGCGACTGCGTGAACTCGATGATCCCGGTCATGTGCTCGGTGGCCTTGGGCATGAAATCGACTTGATCGACCCCCAGCGCCCGTAGGTTGTTCAGATAGTCGATCGTCATCTCCTCGGCGATGTCGCTCATCGGGATGCCGCGTTCGTGCTGCTGGCCGATCAGCTTGTCATCGACATCGGTGATGTTGACGACCCACTTCACCTCGTAGCCGTTATAGACGAGATAGCGCTTGATGGTGTCGAAGATGACCGGCCCCACCATGTGGCCGATGTGGCTTTCCTTATACACGGTCGGCCCGCACAAATAGATGCCGACCTTGCCGGGGACGACCGTCTCGAAGGGCTCTTTTTGCTTGGAGAGGGTGTTATAGACGCGGATGGTCATGTCGATGCGCGGGTGGGTGGTGAGGAAGTTACGGGGCAACGGCCGAGGACGACAACAGCGCCACGCACTGGGCCATCATGGTCTCTTCGCGGCCGATTTCGCCCACGTGCTCGCCGGTCTTGGCCTTCAGGCCGATCTGCGAGGCGTCGAGCAACAGTATTCGGGCGATGCTTTGGCGAAGTTGATTTTTATAGGGACTCAGTTTGGGTCGCTGGGCAAACACGATGCAATCGAGATTGAGGATGGCGAAGCCCGCGGCGCAAACTCGCTGATGGGCGTGGCGGAGCATCTCGGCGGAGTCGCGGCCGCGGTTCTCGGGGGCCGTGTCAGGAAACATTTCGCCGATATCCTCCAGCGCGGCCGCGCCGAGCAGTGCATCGGTGATGGCGTGCAGCAGCACATCGGCATCGCTATGGCCGACGAGGTGCTTGTCGTGCGGGATGTCGATTCCGCCAATTCGCAGCGGCCCCCCCTGGCCGAGGCGATGCGTATCGTGTCCGATGCCCACGCGCATAAGAATTGTCGGAAATCCCTCTCCGGCCCGCCGTGGCGAGAAATTCGCGAATCAAGGCAGGCTGCGTAAGTTTGCGAGATTATAGCCGTGGGCGGGGGGAGCGACAATCCGAATCGGTGGATCGAGGGTGCGGATGCGAATCTTTGTTTACGAATTCATCAGCGGGGGCGGAGGGTGGTCGCAGGACGGTGGCGCAGTGCCGGCGGGTTCGCTCCTCGTCGAGGGAGAGGCGATGCTGCGAGCTCTCGTTGCCGACTTAGCAGCCACTCGCGGGACTAAAGTTTGCACGACTCGAGATGTGCGACTCGGTGCGGCAATGGGGGGCGACATCGAGGTGCAAGCGGTCGATTCGCCGGCGGCCGAGAGGGAGGCGATTTCGAGGCTGGCCGCGTGTGCGGATGGAACCATCCTCATCGCGCCGGAAACGGATGGCCTATTACTAGATCGGGCGCGATGGGTCGTCGAGGCGGGAGGTCGGCTGCTGTCGCCTGGCTGTGCGGCAATTACGCTTTCCAGCGACAAACAGAAGACAGGCGAATGGCTGGCGGAGCGGGGAGTGCGCGTGCCCCAGGGTTCGCTTTGGCAACTTGGCGAATTGCCGCCAATCGCCCGGCTGCCCGTGGTCATTAAGCCGGTGGATGGCTGCGGGTCGCAAGGTGTGCGGCTGATCTCGACTCCAGCAGACCTGACGACCATGAAGGCTAATAAACCGCTGCGAATGGAGCAGTTTGTGCCTGGCCAGTCGGCCAGTGTCGCGATTCTGTGCGGGGCGGGCAGGCCAGTGGCGCTGCCGGCTTGCGCGCAGCAACTCTCTTCGGAGGGTCGCTTTTCATACTTGGGGGGCAGAACACCACTCGCGCCGGCCTTGAACGAGCGAGCCCGAACACTCGCGCTGCGAGTTGTCAACTGCTTGCCGCAAACCACTGGTTATATCGGGGTCGATTTGGTGCTGGGGCAAAGTCCGGATGGCGACGACGACTTCGTCATCGAGATCAACCCGCGGCTGACGACTTCGTATGTTGGCCTGCGCGCCGCTTGCCGCGAAAATCTGGCCGGTGCGATGCTGGCGGTGGCCCTGGGCGAACGGCCAGCTTTGTCGTGGCGCGACGAAATCGTACAATTCACTGCCGACGGACGGGTTCAGATCACTCCTTTTCGCGAAGCTGACGCACCATGAAATGGCTGGCGCTCGATGTCGGCGGGGCCAATCTCAAAACGGCCGATGGGCACGGCTTTGCCCAGTCGTATGCGTTTGCGTTGTGGCGCGAACCGGGTCGGCTGGCGCAGCAGATTCGCACGGCCATTTCCGAAGCACCGCCGGCGGATCACCTCGCGGTAACAATGACGGGGGAACTTGCCGATTGCTTCGAGACCAAATCCGCCGGGGTCAAATACATCTTGAATGCCGTCGGCACAGGTTCCGACAATCGGCACACGCGGGTGTATCTGGTGGATGGTCGGATGGTGACACCGCAAGTGGCCCTGTCGCTGCCACAGCTGGCCGCCGCCTCGAATTGGCACGCGCTTGCCCGCTTTGCCGGGCGCTATGCCAGCCAGGGGCCGGCACTGCTAGTCGATGTCGGTTCGACGACGTGCGACGTGATACCGCTGGTCGATGGCAAGCCGATTGCAACAGGCACCACCGATACGCAGCGGTTGCTGGCTGGGGAACTGGTTTATACAGGCGTGGAACGAAGCCCGGTTTGCGCGGTGGCGGCCAGCGTCCCCTATCGCAATCAAACTTGCCCCGTCGTGCATGAGCTTTTCGCCACGATGCGCGATGCCTACCTTTTGCTCGACGATCTGGCGGAGGATCTTTCGGACCACAACACGGCCGATGGCCGACCCGCCAGCAAAGGAGCGGCCCGCACCCGGTTGGGACGGGCGATTGCCGCCGACAGCGAAGAGTTCAATCATCGCGACGCGGTGGCCGTGGCGCGCAGTATGGCCGATGCGCAAGCGGTGCTTCTGGCGGCGGCCATCAAAAGGGTGATCGCCCGGTTGCCGGGGCCGCCCGCGAAGGTGGTGTTTTCGGGGCATGGCGAGTTTCTGGCAAAGGCGGCGCTCGAATCACTCGGCACGCTGCCGGCGGTGATTTCGCTGAGCAAGGAACTGGGGTTGGGTGTTTCGCGGTCAGCATCGGCTCACGCGCTGGCGGTGCTGGCGCAAGAGGCGACCGCCCGATGAACGGTGTCTTGGTTCGCGTCGTCAAGGTCGGCGGGAGCTTGCTTGATTGGCCGCCGCTCAAGACCGTGCTGCTAGTTTGGCTAGAGCGCCAGCCCGCGGCAGTGAACGTGCTCGTGACGGGAGGTGGTGAACTCGCTGATGCGATTCGTCGGGCGGACGCGACCTTTAGCATCGGCGAGACCGTGGCTCATTGGCTGTGTATCGAGGCGCTTGGAGTTACGGCCAAATTGCTCGCGGCAATCGTAGGCTGGCGTCCTCCGATCTCGACCATCGGGGAGCTTGATGGCTGGCGCAACAGTGGCGATTCAGGCATCGTTTTCGATCCCGGCGATTTCCTTCGCCACCACGAGCGCACGCTACCGGGGATGCCGCTGCCGCACGATTGGTCGGTCACGAGCGATTCCATCGCGGCGCGGCTGGCGGAAGTGCTGGGGTCCGACGAGCTGGTGCTGCTCAAGTCGCAAACGCCGCCGACTGGCGATTTGGCCGAGCTTTCGCGGCTGGGATACGTTGATGGTTACTTTCCGCGGGCGGCGGCGAAATTGCCGACGGTCCGATTCGTCAACCTCCGCGACTTTGGCTGAACTGGCTACTTCTTCGTCCGGCCAATCCGCCCCAGCACTTGTTCGAGCGTTTGCCGCAAAACCAGTCCGCTTTTGCGCAGCAACTGAACCTCTTTCGGCCACAGCTCGATGGGGTGGCGGGCCACGCAGCCGGCGCGGCCGACGACGGTGGGAACGCTCAGCGCCACGTCGCGAATGTCGTAGCAGCCATTTTGGACGGTCGAAACGGGCAAAATGCGGCGCTGGTCGAGGGCAATCGCGTGGATCACGTCCCGAATCGCGATGCCGACGGCGAAGCCGGCGCCGGTTTTCTTCTTGATGACTTCAGCACCGGAGCCCTTCGTGCGAGTGAATAGCTCGTCGGCCAGGCGGACGTTCCAGCCGGGGAACTTATCGAGGGGCAGGCCGCCGATCGCGGCACTCGACCAGATTGGCACCATGCTGTCGCCGTGCTCGCCCAAAATCAGGGCATTGACCTGCGTCGGCGGGGCCTTCAGTTCCTGGGCGATCAAGCTGCGAAAGCGAATCGTGTCGAGCTGTGTTCCCAGGCCGAGCACCTGGCTGGCCGGCAGATCGAGCCGGTCGGCGGCGACATAGGTGAGGATATCGACC
>JANRLS010000051.1:0-41220 GCA_033762315.1 Pirellulaceae bacterium | reverse complement strand
GCTGCTGATTCTCGGCCGTACCCAAGCCGCGCAAAACAAAAAGGACGAAGCCCGTCAGAGCTTCGCCAAGCTGATTGCCGACTATCCCGAAAGCCAGTCGCTCGGCGAGGCGCACTATCGCTCGGGGGAAGTCGCCTATGGTGCCGGCGATTTCAAGGCCGCCGCCGCCGAATACGAAGCGGTCGTCGCCAAGTGGGTCGATGGCCTCTTCGGGCCGTATGCCCTGAATGGCAAGGGTTGGTCGCACTTCAAACTGAAGGATTATCCGCCGGCGGTCGAGAGCTTCACCTCGCTCCTCACGAAGTTTCCCGATCATCAACTGAAGGCGGACGGACTCCTCGGCCGCGCCATGAGCCGTCGTCAGGCGGGCGACGCGAAGGCCGCGATTGCCGACCTCGACGACTATCTCAAGACCAATCCCGATCAGGCGCACAAGTCGGACGCGCTCTACGAGAAGGGGCTCGCTCAGGTCGCCCTGAATGACTTTGCCGGAGCGATCACCACGCTCGACGACCTGCTTAAGGCCGACGCCAAGTATGCCGCTGCCGACAGCGTTTTGTACGAAATCGGCTGGGCTTACAAATCGCAAGAGAAACATGCCGAGGCGGTGCCGGTGTTCGCCAGGCTGGCGGCCGAGCATCCCGATAGTTCGCTGGCGGCCGAGGCGTGGTTTCACGTCGGCGAGGATAAGTACGAGAAGAAAGACTATGCCGCCGCCGCCAAGGCGTATGCCTCGGCCAAGAAGAAGGGAACCGGCGACCTCGTCGAGCGGACCGACTACAAGCTCGGCTGGGCGCACTATCAGCTGAAGGAATACGACCAGGCTCTCGCGCAGTTCAACGATCAGCTCGCGAATTTTGGCAGCGGATCATTGGCGGCCGACGCCACCTTCATGAAGGCAGAGTGCCTGTTTCGCCTGGAAAACTACAAAGAGGCGTGGCCCGCCTATCAGGCCGCGCTTAAGACTAAGGCCAGCACCCCCGCCATCGAAGTGCTGACCCTGCTGCATGGGGGGCAAGCGGCAGGGCAGCTCAAGCTGTGGGATGAGGCTCTCAAGCTGCTGACGACGATTCCGACCAAGTTCGCCGAGTCGCCGCTGGTGGCCGAAGCACACTACGAAATCGGCTATGCCCAGGAGAACAGCAACCAGCCCGACGAGGCGCTCCAAAGCTACGAACAAGCCGCCACGCTGTCACGCGATCAGGTTGGCGCGCGGGCTCGCTTCATGATGGGAGAGTTGTACTTCGGCCAAAAGAAATACGACGAAGCGACCCGCGAATTCCAGCGGGCCATGTTTGGCTTTGGAGGCGAAGCGGCCACGCCGGAAACGAAAAACTGGCAAGCCAAAAGCGGCTACGAGGCGGGGCGCTGCGCCGAAGTGCAAATCGCCACGGCCAAGGATGCCGCCGCCAAGGCCAAGCAGATTGCCGATGCCAAGCGGTTCTACACGTTCGTCACTGAAAAGCACGCCGCGCACGAATTGGCCGCCGAAGCCGCCAAGCGCCTGGCGGCCCTGGGAAAACTCTAAGCCCGTGGGGCAGGCGTCCCGCCTGCCATGACATCGCATGAAACCTCATCCCACCCATTTGCGCCTGGCCCTCTGGATCCTTTCGGCCGGCGCGATCTTCTACGTTCTGACCAGCGGCGTCTTGCCGTCGCCAGTGAGGGCGCAAGCGCCGGAAACCGCCGGCCCCAGTGGCGAAGCCGCGCCCATCGGCGATCCGAATGCGGCCCCCGCGGTGCCGGCACCCCCGGTGAAGAAGTCGCTCAACCTGTTTGAGCTGACCATGCAGGGTGGCATCTTCATGATCCCGATTTTCGCGTTTTCGCTGCTGTCGGGGACGATGGTGGTCGAGCGGTTCCTTGGCCTGCGGCGGCAGCGGGTGCTTCCCGAGCCGCTGGTCAAAGCCCTGGGGGAACTCGCCGGCCCGCAAGGTTCGTTCGATCCGCGGAAGGCGTATCGGCTCTGTCAGGAGTATCCCTCGGCCGCGGCGAATGTGATTCGCGCGATGCTGCTCCGCGTCGGCCGGCCGGTGAGCGAGATCGAATCGGCCGTTTCCGGCGCGAGCCAGCGCGAAGCCGACAAGCTCTATAAGAACGTCCGCTGGCTCAACATTTCGGCTTCGTTGGCCACGATGCTGGGCCTGATCGGCACGATTCAGGGGATGATCCTCGCGTTCCACAATCTGTCGGGCCTCGCGCCCAATGCCGATCGCACGCTCGAACTGGCCGGCGGCATTTATACGGCCCTGGTGACGACCTTCGCCGGCCTGGCGGTGGCGATTCCCGCGGCGTTCTTCTCGCACTTTTTTGAAGGCAAGATCCAGACGATCTTTCACGAAATCGACGAGCTGGTCTTCAGCCTGCTGCCGCAACTGGAGCGATACGAAGGGCGGCTCCGATTCAACCGGCAAGCGGGAGATGAAAATGGGGCCCCAGCCGAGAAGCAAGAGAAACCGACGCCGGCCCTGGCGGGAAGGCAGTAGGCGATGGCCGTTCAACTCAACAAAGGGCGCGCAGCCAACCTGCTCGACCTTACGCCGATGATCGACATGGTGTTCAACCTGCTGATCTTCTTCATGGTGGTCAGCCAGTTCGCCAAGGAAGACCAGCAGATGAACGTGCTGCACCCCGCCGGCAGCGAGGCGATGCCCCTGACCGCCAAGCCCAAGGAGATTTTTGTCAACATCGATCAGCAGGGGCGGTATTTTATCGGTGCCCGGCAGATGACCGAGGAAGAGGTCGGGGCCTATCTCAGACAAGCCGCGATCGACAACCCCGTGAGCCAAAGCGTCGTCATTCGGGCCGACAAGCGCACCGCTTGGGACGTTGTCGCCACCGCCATGCGACTTTGCAACGAAGCCGGCATTCGGGACTATTCCGCCTCCCTGGCGGGCGACGGGCAGTAGGAGACAGGGGACCAACGACCAATGACCACGGACCAATGACCACCGACAGCGACCACTAATTCCTTCCGACGGATCGACCCATCATGGCTAAAATTCGCCGCGTGATCCGCAAGGTCCACAAGACCGGCGGCGAGTATTTCGACGAACAGCTCTGGCCGATTTACATCGCGCTGGTGGTCCTCGGTGCGTTCTTGATGGGGCTCAGCGCGGCCTATCTCCCGTTCTCCGGCGTGCCGTGGTATGCGAGCGCTTGGACCAGCCTCGTCTCGATTCCGCTCGTCGTCGGCGGGTTCATGCTGGCGTTTCGCCTCGTCGATAATCGCCTCGTCCGCCGCTCGATGCAGCTCTCGGTCGTCGTCTGCTCGATCCTGCATATCCTGCTCGTCGTGCAGATGATTCAGACCCACATTTTCGCCAAGCGGCTGGCGGTGTCGAAGGCGGACAAGGAGTTCGTCGAGCGCCGGCCGCAAAAGCTGATTCCCGAATATCACCCGAGCCAGATGCTGCCGGCCGAGGATCGTCCGCGGCAAGACTTCGAGAAGCCGGTCGAGGTCAAAACGCCCGATCCGCTGCCGGAGCCCGATCAGGTGGTGAAGCAGGTGCGCCCCGAGGAGCCAAAGTCTCCTCCCGAGCCGCAACCGGTGCCGGTTCCCGAGCCGCAGCCGACCCCCGAGCCGAATGTCATTAAAAAGCCGCAGCCCAACGAAGCCGCCCCGCGGCAGGCCGAGCAAGCGAGCAAGCTCAGCCGGCAGGTGAAACCTTCGGACGTGAAGACGAGCCAGCTGGTGCAAACGCCGACGGTCACTCCCGCCCCGGCAGCCGGGGTCGAGGCGAAGGCGAGCACCGCCACTGTCGAGCGCAAGACCGCCGAGCCGACCGCCGTCGCCCGCCCCTCGCCGACCGAGCCGACGACCACGAGCGACGCGGCCAATCCGCAGGTCGCCAAGCGGACGCCGACGAATTCGCCGACTCCCGAGGTCTCGGCTACGCCGACCCTTAAGCGGCAAGTCGCCCAGCCGACCGCCACTCCCCGCGCGCAGGTCGCCGCGGCTGATACGCCATCGCCCGCGAAGCAAACCACGCCGACCGAAGTGACGCCGGCCAACACCACTTCGATCAAGCGGGCCACGACCAGCCCCGAAGTCGCCCGCACCAGCACCGAACCGACTCCCGAAGCAACCCGCGACCCGGCAGCCACGCCACAGCGCCGGGAGCATCCGGCCGAGGCCCAGCCGACCGCCGTCGCGCAAACACCCTCCCCCGTTCCCAATCGCCAACCGCGGAGCACGACCCGGCCTGATGTCGCCACCACGGCCGCGGCCGCGACGCCGACCGCCGCGCCGAGCCCGTCGTCCACCGCGTCGGCCGAGCCGACTCCGCAAACGACGCAGCTCAAGCGGGCCGCCACACAAGTCACCTCGGCCCAGCCCAGCGCGCTCCCCTCGGCCGAGCCGCGGTCGGCGATGCGCGAGCAGCCCGCGGCGCAAGTCGCCCGCGCGGCGGGGCGCGACAGCCCGACCGCCACCGCCAATCCGACCGCCACGCCGACGCTCACTCGCCAGACAACCGCCGCTCCGAGCCTCGCCGCCGCCACGCAAACCGCGCAGTCCGCCGCGGGGACCGTCGCCGCGCCGACTTCGTCGAGCGAAGTCTCGCCCACGAGTGTCGCCACCCGCCGGCAGGCGACGGCCAGTCCGCAGGCCGCCAAATCGACCGGCGAGCCGACGCCAGCCCAGATCGCCTCGGCCGCCACACAGCCGAGCGATTCGCCGACCCCCGTTCGCCGCACCGCCACCACCGGCCAATCGGCATCCGATTCGCCGGTAGTCGCGTCGCAAGCCGGCTCGGTCGCCACGACGAGCCGCAGCACGACGACTTCCGTCACGAACGTCGTCACCACGGTGGGAGATGTCGCCGCCAATGCCGGTCCGCAAACGGCGGCCAATGCCAATCCTGGCCCGTCGTCGGCGACGATCTCGCGGCAGACGGCAGCCAATGCCTCGGGGGCGACCCGCACGCAGCCGAGCCTTTCCGCACCTTCGGCCAGTCCGTCGAGCCAGCTTGCTCGCGGCGGGGCGCAGCGAGCGGTGACGAACCCTTCGCCCACCATTGATCCGAGTAGCACGGCCACCGGCACGCCGCAGCGGGCCATCGCCCAAGCTCAAGCGGCGACTTCGCCCACGTCGGTCGAAAGCCCCTCGACGGCGATCGCCGCCTCCGGAGCGGGCGAACCCTCGGCCCAACCGACGCGCATGGCCCTCAGCCGCTCGCAAGCGGGGACGGCCGGCGCGGGGCGCTCGCCGAACGTTGATAGCTCGCTTCCTGGCGGCAATAGCCCGGCCCTGGCGGCATCGGGGGCGGCGCGGCGGGCCGAAGCGACTCGGAACACCAACGCCGGCGACGCACTTTCCCCCAGCAGCCCCTCGCAACTAGCTCGTTCGCGTGCCGGGGCCGAAGTTCCTAGCTCGACCATTCAAGCCCAGGCGGTCGATGTCGCCACGGTGGGAGGTGGCGAACAAGTGGCCGACGTGACCGCGAGCGCCAGTGCCGCCCTCACGCGGGCCGATGCCAGCGCCAAGGTCGGCGCCGTCAATGCTTCCAAGGGCAGCGGTGAAGTCGATCTCGGTCCGACGCAGGTGGTGGCCGAGGCGGGAGTTGGCCGTGCTTCGGGCGGTGGCCAGCCCGAGCTGAATTTTGAAACCCAGTCGCCGCAACTCGCTCGGGCGCAGCAGAGCGGCGGCGCTCCGCTCATGGCGCTCGCCGGCGCGCAGGTTGGCGAGGTGGCCGCGCCGATGGGAACCGCCGGTGGTCAGCCTGCCGCCAGCGAACCGGGGCCGAGCGCGCTCTCCGCGGTTCGCACGGTAGCTGGCGGCGAGGCGAGCGCCTCGGGCGGTCCCTCGGCTGCGAAGGAAACCGGCCCGCTGGCCGAAGCGAACACCTCGGCCCTCGTCGCCGAAACGGCCCTCAGCCGGGCTGACGCCGCCGAAGGGCGCAGTGGCGGCGAAGCGGCGGCCGGCGACCCGGGCCTCGAAGACGAAGAAGAAAAGGCCCGTCGCCTGGCTCGCGCGGCGGCTGGAGGGGGTCCGCAACTGGCGATTGCCGGTCCGGTCGTCGCCGCGGCGGCCGAGTCGCCGATGGGACAAACAGGCGACGGCGGCACCCCCGGCGCTTCGCCGGATGTGACCGCCACCGCGATTGCCACCGCCCGCCAATCGCGCGACGGGGGCGCCCCGGCCGGAGGCACGCCCCTTTCGGCCGGCGATCCGGGCGAAAGCGGCGGCCAGGCGGGTGCTGAAGCGGTCGGCACGGTTGCGGTCGCTCGCGCCGAAGCGACCGACGGCGCGACGGGAGAACCAGTCATCGGCGGCGGCACCGGCGCGCCGGCCCGCGCGGCCCAAGGGGCCACGTTCGCCTCGAATGTGACTGCCGAGACAATCTCCGTCGCCGGCGCACCAGAGTCGGGAGGTTCTCCCAGCGGCGCCCCGCTCGAAGCGACCGGCCTTGTCGCGGCTCGCGCGGCGGGAGGAGCGGCGGGTCCCGCCACAACCGGCCCGGTCGGCGCGGTCGCCGGTCCGGAAGTGGTCGATGCTTCCGCGCCGGGAGCGGCAGGCGATGCTCCGGGGCGGCGGCAAGGCTCGCCGAGTCAAGACAACGGCCCGGCGGTCGATGCCATCGCCAGCACCGGCGCACCGGGCAAGCGGGCCGCCGCCACCGCGCTGGCCGGCGGCGCGACGACCGTCGCCGACATCCCCGAAGTCGGCCCCACCTCGGCGGTCGCCCAGGCCGAAATCGATCACATCCTCGGCGGCGTCGGCAATACCCCCATGAGCCGGCAAACGGGCGAGGCGCTGGCGGTGAACGTCGAAGCGCCCGAAGGCCCCGGCGGCATTGGGGCCGATTTCTCGCCCGAAGTGGGTCTCAACACGCGCCAGGCGCGGCAAGAGAGCCTGCAAGTGCATCTGCGGTCGGCCCGCTTCGTCAAGAACACCGCCGGCGGCGTTCCCAGCACCAGCACCACGGCCATCGCCAGCACCACCGCCTTCAGCAGCCGCGGCGCTCGCAAAACGGGCGACGAGCCAGCCGGGGGCAAGGGCACGCCGCCGCCGCAAACCGAAGAGGCGATCGAAATGGGGCTCGCCTTCCTCGCCCGCTATCAAATGACCGATGGCGGCTGGTCGCTGCAATCGTTCCCCGAAAATGCCGGACTGGCGACCGACACCGCCGCCACCGCGCTGGCCGTGCTCGCCTTTCAAGGGGCGGGCTACAACCACCGCGAGCATCAATACAAGGATGTCGTTCGGGGTGGCATCGATTTTCTCGTCAAGTCGCAAAAGGAAAATGGCGATCTCTTCGTGCCGCTCGACGACAACAGCAATCGCAGCGTTTGGCTCTATAGCCACAGCCTCGCCGCCATCGCCTTGTGCGAGGCGTATGGCATGACGCAGGATCCGGCCCTCAAGGAGCCCGCCCAAAAGGCGCTCGACTTCATCCTCGCCGCCCAACACGCCGAGCGCGGCGGCTGGCGCTATTCGCCCGGCGTCGGCACCGATACGTCCGTCACCGGCTGGATGATGATGGCCCTCAAGAGCGGCGAGCTCGCGAACCTGAACGTGCCGAAGGATACCTACGCCAAAATCGACAAGTGGCTCGACCTCGCCCAGCAATCGCCCGCCGAGCCGCACCTCTATCGCTACAACCCCTATGCCCCCGACACCGAGGAGCAAAAGCACGGCCGCAGCGCCAGCAAAACGATGACCGCCGTCGGCCTGCTCATGCGGCTCTACACCGGCTGGAAGCGCGACAACCCGAACCTCGCCAAGGGGGCCGACTATCTCAAGGAGAATCTCCCCGCCATCGGCACGCCGCGCGAGCCGCAGCGCGATACCTACTATTGGTATTACGGCACGCAAGTGATGTTCCACATGGGAGGCGAGCACTGGCAAGCCTGGAACAGCCGCCTGCACCCGCTGATCGTCAATGGCCAGACCAAGGCGGGTCCGCTCGCCGGTAGTTGGGATCCGCGCGGCGCGGTCCCCGACCGCTGGGGTCCGCATGGCGGCCGGCTCTATGTCACCGCGCTGAACTTGCTCTCGCTCGAAGTCTATTACCGGCATCTGCCGCTCTATGAGGACACGGCGAAGTAGCGGGCAAACGTCATCGTTCGGCCGGCCGTGGGATGGCGTATAATGCGCCGGCCACCGAACCCGCAAGGAGGTTGCCCGTGCCCGAACATCCGACACTTCCCGGCGAAGACGACGCGCCCCTCGACCGCTCGCTCAGCGAGCCCGAACGCAGGCATCAGGTCGAGGACCTGGTGCAAACCATCAAGGAATATGCCGACAAGCTCGTCGCCGACGGCACGAGCCGCGGCGATCTGAAGGTCCTCAGCCGCACGGTGCGCGAGCTGCGCTACGCCTTCAAGGTGTTCGCCCCCTATCGCAAGCAGCGGAAGGTAACAATCTTCGGTTCGGCCCGCACTCCCCCCGACGAGCCGGCGTATGTCGAGGCGGTCAAGCTGGGCAAGGCCTTCGCCGACGCGGGGTGGCTCGTCGTCACCGGCGCGGCCAGCGGCATCATGGAGGCGGGGCACCGGGGCGCGGGGCGAGAAAACTCGATGGGGCTCAACATCATGCTCCCCTTCGAGCAGTCGGCCAATCCGATCATCCTGGGCGATCCCAAGCTCGTCCACATGAAGTACTTTTTCACCCGCAAATTGATGTTCGTGAAGGAGTGCGACGCGGTCGTTTGCCTTCCCGGCGGCTTCGGCACGCTCGACGAAGGGATGGAGGTCATCACGCTCTTGCAAACCGGCAAGCGCGACATGGTGCCCGTGGTGCTGCTCGATCCGCCGGGGGGGCAATATTGGCGCGGGCTCGACAACTTCGTCCGCGATCATCTGCTCGCCGGGCGGATGATCTCGCCCGAGGACTTGCACCTCTACAAAATCTGCGACCGCCACGAGGATGCCGTCGAGGAAGTGCTGCGGTTCTTCCGCGTCTATCACAGCATGAGGTTCGTCAAGAATCAGCTCGTCTTTCGGCTCAACGAGGAGTTGCATCCCCTGCTCGTCGAGGCGATCAACGCGAACTTCACCGATCTACTGGCGAGCGGCCAATTCGAGCAGCGGGCCGCCCTGCCGCTCGAAATGGACGATGCCGATCTGGCCGGCAAGCCGCGGCTGGTGTTTCACTTCAACCGCCGCAACTTCGGCCGCCTGCGGCAGCTCATTGACGTGATTAACCGGGGGAGTATTTCCTGATGTTCGCCGGCAAAGCGACGGATACAAGCCCGAAGCGCGAGCGAGGGAAATTCTTCTGACGGGAAACTCTCTTGCGGACGCGGCGGGTTAGTGTCGAATTCCCTGGCTGACGCTGCGGGTGACTTTGCCCTCGCTGGCGCTTCGGGCTTGTGTGCCTACAGCAGCCCATCGATCGGCTGGGCCGCTTCGCCCAGCTTGGCGATCTCGCGGGGAATGTTCGTTTGCAGCCGCAACTGGCCGACATCGAACAGCGAGTGCAGCACGGTGGCCATTAGATGCTCGGGTCGATAGGGGGTGGTCGCGGCTTTGGTGGCGTGCGGGTCGGATTGGCCGATGACCTGCCCCATGTTGAGGCCGCCGCCGGCGAAGACGAGCGGCGTCAGCTCGCCATAGTGGTCGCGGCCGCCGTTGTTATTGAGGCGCGGCGAGCGCCCCATCTCGCCAGTAACAATGAGCAGGATTTTGTCGGAAAGCCCCCGCTCGTGAACGTCCTGCACGAACGCGGCCACTGCATGATCGACCTGCGAGCCGAGGTGATACATGCCGGCCATGTTTTTGGGGCTGTTGTTGTTGGCATGCATGTCCCAGCCGCAGTCCGAAACGGTGACAAAGCCGCAACCCGCCTCGCACAGGCGGCGGGCGAGCAGCATTTGCCGGCCGAGCAAATTGCTGGAGCGGGCCATGTCGTACCAGCGCTGCGTTTCGCGAGCGTTGAACAGCTTGGTGGTGTCATACGCCTCGATCGTCCGCGGGTCTTCCTTCGAGAGATCGAACGCCTCGGCGACGCCGCGGGTAATGACATCAAACGCCTGTTGCTGAAAGCGGCCGGCCCCCTCGACGATCCCGCTGGCATCCACGCGGCGTTTCACCTGATCGAGACTCGCCAGCAGCTGCCGCCGGTCGGTGAATCGCTCGGCACCGATCTTCAGCTCCAGGTCGTTTTTCAGGTCGCCCCCGCCGGCTGGATTGAACGCCTGATACGTCGGGCCGAGCTCGCCCGGCTGCGTGAGCGTCGGGAGCGCGCCGGTCTCAAAATTGCTGCCGAGCTTGAGGCCATCTTGCACCGCTTCGGGCAGGACGAGGATATTCCGCGGCATGCCGGTTTGGGGATGGTTGCTGCCTGCGACGCGAGCATAGATCGCCCCCATCGCCGCCTTGAGCGGGTTGCGGGCGGTCGTCACCGCTTCGTAGGTGTGGCCACTGTTTTGCGAGCCATACGAGCGGACCACCGTCAGCTTGTCGGCAATCGCCCCCATCTTGGCGAACGTGCCGCCGAACGTGATCCCCGCGTGCTTGGTCGCCGTTTCGCCGGTGATGCTGCGAATTTCGGCCGGGGCGGTCATTTTCGGGTCGAACAGCTCGATGTGCGACGGCCCCCCTTGCAGAAACAGCAGCACCACCGAGCGATCCTTGAGCAGGTTCCCGAGCGTTCCCTCTTTGGCCGCTAGCAGTTGCGGCAGGCCGAGCATTCCGCCTAGGCCGAGCGCCCCGACCCGCAAGAAGTCGCGGCGGGCCAAGCCCTGGCAATGATGCGAAGGACGCGGATCGCGAAGGGTAAGCATCGGGGTCTCCTCCCGATTGGTGGGTGGGCAAGCGCAAGCGGGCGTTTATCTATGGCTCAGAATAACGGTTCGTTACGGGGAAATCCAATGAGAAAATTGGTTTGACGGAAACGGGGCGGTCACTGGGCAGGCGCTAGATCCCCGCCCCCAGCGTTGTCGCGGGTCCGTGCAGCCGGCCGGGGCTGCGGCCGGTGAACACTACGCACATTCCGCCGCGCTGGGCGACATTCACCACCTGCTTCTGCGAGGCGCGCCCCAGCACCGCCACGCCGTACTGCGTCGGCGCGAAACCCATCACCACGTGAAACGGCTCGGTGTGGACGCGCCCGTCGGGGCCAACCACCGGAAACTCATACACCGGCAAGCTCGCCAGCTTTTGCACCACCCACCGATTCGGGTCGGCGAGTGCCCGCTCGACCGCCGCCAGCCATTCCCCCTCGGTCAGGGCCGGCCCAATCACCACTCCCTCGCCGCCGCACGAGCGATTCGGTTTCATCACCAGCGTTTCCCGCTCGCGGCGGACAAAATCGAGCAGGCTCTCTTCCTTGCCATCGGGCAGGCTCGTCTTCCGATCCGAAATGATCCGCGTCCACAGCACGTGCCGGCGAAATATCTGCCGCTCGTCGGCGCTAAAGTGCTCTTCGGCGATTCGCGGATCGGTCAGCACCTCCCAGCAGGCCTTTTGATCGAGCTCGGCGGCGATCGACGAGATCATCCGGTTTTGCGAGAAGAGCGCCCGCATCGGCGACAAATCGACCCCCGATTTGCCGAGGGCGAGCAGATCGCTCACGTTGTAATCGCGATACGCCAGGTCGATCACCTCTCCCGCGTAAATCACCTCCTTCCCTTGCAGCGTCAGCTCCGAAGGATCGGCATGCAGCACCTTCATGCCGTAAGTGTCGTAGTAGTAGCGGGCCACGTCTTCCTGTTCGTCGATCCCCGACCCGGCATACTTTGGCTCGACGAAGCAGATGTTGCGGCCGGGGCGGCCAATCGCCTCCAGATGATCGCGAATCTCCTGCATGAGGAGCTCGCGAATGTCCGGCGCGAGCGCGAGCTGCAATTCGTCGTCTTGGGCCTCCAAAAGCGGCAGCACGCGGGCCTGAATAATCCGCTCCGCCGTGGGAACCATGTGCAGCCCCCCGATGCCCGACAAATTCGGCTCCATGAACCGGAGGGAGTTCTTCCACATCGGGCTGGTAAAGTCGATCACCGCGTCAAGCCGGCCGAAGATCGGGTTGTTGTCGCGCTGGCTCGGCCCCCAGCACTGCCACAGCCACTCTTCCTCGGCAGGCGGAATGCGCAGAATGTCGCGCACCGCGAAGTCCTGAAAGTACAGCTCCGGCAGCCGCTTGAGAGCGTTTTGCACGGTCTGCGTGACGATATGAATATACGCGATCTGATCGGGCAAGGCCGTCAGCGGCCACGGAAACACCGTGATCGCGTCGGGCTTCCCCTCGTGCAAATACACCAAATGCCGGCGGGCACAATCTTGCCGAATCGCGTCGATCAGCTCGGTGATTTGCGAGCCCGGCAGGGCGGCGAACGCCTTGCGCACGCGACTGGCCAGATAATAGCCACCCAGTCCCACTTCTTCCGCCAGCGTCAGCATGATCCGTTCCCCGGTGGTGATTCGCGACTCGTCGCCCCATTGTCGCGCTCTTCGCTCCCGTTAGGCAATCCGAATAGTGCGGCGAACTCGGCCAGGATCAGGCTCGTTGCGCCCCAAATCTCGCGCCCCCCAATCGCCAGGTGCGGCGCGCGAAACACCAACTCCCCCCGACGAATCCAATGACTCCCCCGGCACCCTGGGTCCACCAGCCGGGCCACGGGCAGCCAGACCACCTCGGCCACTTCGGCGGGGCTGGGCGCGAGAGCCAGCGGATGGTGGGCGATTGCCACCAGCGGCGTCACCTCGAAACTGCTGACGAACACAAACACCGGCGACAGCGCGCCGACGATCTCCAGGCCCTCGGTCGCCGCCCCGAGCTCTTCGGCAAATTCGCGCAGCGCGGCCTCGGGCGCGGTTTCGCCCGCTTCGCGCATCCCGCCGGGTAAGCTCACCTGGCCGGCGTGCGCGCGCATGGTGACGGGCCGCAAAATGGCCGGAATCGCCCAGCCGTCCGGAGTGCGATTGAGCGCCAGCAGCACCGCCGCGCGGCGGGCCTCCCGCGGCACTGGTCCCCCGTGCCGGCCATAGGCCAGCTCAGGCGCCATCGCGCGCTGGGCACCGCGCCCCGGCAGGCCGCGGGCTAGCGCGGCCCGGAGCCCGGCGGCCATATCCGGCGCATCGAGCTGATTCCAAGCATTCATGGCCCCACCCTCGCCGGCACGCGAAACACCGTGAAGCTGTCGTTCGTTTCCCCCGCCAGCGGATACACCTTCGGCAGCAGGATCGGCCGCCCTGCGATCGACTGATCGAGCAGGAGGTAAGTCGCTCCGTATTTGTGGGCGAGCGCAACCAGCTCCGCGTCGGTGAACGCCCCCAGATCGTGCCGGCGATGCGCGAGACTCGCGGGATAGACCTCGCTGCGTGCCCGCTCCCAGGCGACGATGCCGCGCGCGTCTTGCGGAATGTCTTTCCAGGTCGCCACCTCGGCCCGCTGGGCATGCCACTTGAAGGTTTGCTGCTGGCGCGGAGTCAAAAACTTCGCGGCCGGCGGCGTGTTCCGCTCGATCCACCGGCAGGCGGCTCGCCAATCGGCCCAGCGCCGCGCGTCGCGCTGTTGCTGCTGCAGTGCCGCGCCGGGAAGCCGTTGCTCTCCCCGCTCGCGGCGCACGAGCACCAAATCGCCCCCTGCCACGACAATCGCCACCACGAGCAGCCAATTCGCCAGTTGCGGCCGCAACGTTTGCAACTGCTGAATGCCCGCCACCAGGGCGAGCGCCGCGCCGACCGGCACCAGCACGTCGGCCAGGCGAAACCAATAGTAGCGCAGCCAGGTCGCCGCCCGCTGCTGATATTCCAAATAGCCGCGCGATTCCATCCTCTCGTTCAGCACGGCCCCTTGATCGAGCAAAACTCCCACCACCGCCAGCAGCACCGCCCCCGCCACCACCAGCTGCACCGGAACAAGCCGCGGGCAAAAGCGCCCCGTCCAAATCGCCAGCGCGACCCAAACCGCGACGAGTGCGGCAAACCGGGCGATAAACCACGGCTCGAACCGGTGAAACACCAAATGGTGCGGCAGCCGCTCGAAGACATAAATCCGCGCCGCCTCGCGCGTTGTCTCCACATCGGCCCCCTGATTGAGCAAGAGCGCCGGCACCAGCCCCGGCAGCGCCAGCAACAGTCCGCCGACCGCCGCAAGACTTATCGCCCGATAATCGAGCCGCTCTTTGCTGGTCAGGCACCAGGCGAAACACGCGCAGCCGACCGCCACCGCCAGCCAACCTCCCACCAGCACGTGAAACGCCCCCGCCCCTCCCGCCAACAGCAGCGCCGCCGACCAGCGCCCCCGCGCCACCGCTTCGAGCGCCAAAAACACGAACACGTACGCCACTGTCTTCGCCTCAACCCCGCCACGCAGCACCAGCTCGCGCGATAAGTGCAGATGCCGAGCCAACAGCAACATCACCCCCGCCGAAACGAGCGACCAGAGCGGCACCGGCACAATGGCCCACGACAGCCGTCGCCAGGCCCAAGCCAATAGCCCCCACGCCACCAGCCGGGCGATCCAGGTCGCCACGTCGAGCGAGCCGATCAGCGTCAGCCAGCCGAAGGTCCAGTCGAACGTCAGATGAGCATCGCGGGACTCCAGGAACAAATCGCCGGGGCACCAGGCGGGATTCCAAGAATGCCTGGCCTTCACCCAGTAGTGCGATTCGCCGGCATCGGGCGTCGGCGTGGCGGCCGCCAGAAAGAAGATCAGGAAAATCCAGATCGTTTCGACGATTCCCCAGCGCAGCCCGCCGCGCGAACAGGGGGCAGCAGCGGCGGCAAGCGGGTGGCTGGTCATGCACGGTGGTGATTGGCGAGCGAGCGAGAGTCACCCCTCATTATCGCCTTTGACTGGCCGATTGGGCCGTGGCCCTTGGAGTTCGTGGGCCCGGTTTCTACCCTCGGTGCGGACCTACGGACGAATTGATTCTGGTTTCCACTCGAAACGCACAAACTAGCCACAAAATCGCCGCTAAGTTGTTGTATTGCAAAGACTTGCGAGTGGTTTCCACGATTCGACCCCTGCTGGTAACCTGCCATCGCTCGGGGCGACACTTCGCCAACAGAACATCTGCTCGGTCGCATCATCATAACCTCTTGCCAAGGAACGGTTTGCAGCAAGAACTTCGGGACACGCCGCAACCCCTCGAATGGGTCAAAACCGCGCAATTGGTTTCCAATAGGGCCACACACGGGGGTTTCTGGAAACCTGGTAGTTTTATCCCTCAAAAGTGCTGGTATTCGTTGGGCGGCAAGCTGGCAGGCGACTGCGCTGGTTCGCATTGGGAACATCTCTTTCTCCCTTCCCAGGTGTTCCCGTTCCGCGAGGCGTGAAGCAAGTCCTCGGCAGGGCCCGGATGAGAGTGAACAGAAATGACGTAAGTATCTGTAAACAAATTGCGCACGTCAAGAAACTTGCGCGCGGATTTCCGCCCGCTTCGGCACTTACGTCGCCGCGCATCCGCGCACCTCCTTGTGCCGCAACCACTTGCGCCGCCCCCGCTCGCCGTAAGTCGCGCGAAAAAATTTTCAAAGCCGTGACTAGTCTGGTCACGATTTGGGCACCGCGCCGCCCGTCGCCACGTTGTGCGCGGGTCTCCGACCCCGCACAGATTGGACCCGCGCCAAACTGCGCGTTGACGGCGGGGTCAGAGACCCGCGCCGAACCGCGAACCGCCGAACCGCTGAGCCGCCGAATCGCTGAGCCGCCGAATCGCTGAGCCGCGCTGGCCACTTGCCGCCGCGCGCGGGGCACCCCTATCATCCAGCGTAGTCGCTCGTCCCCCGCTTCTCTTGGATCGCACCATGACTCCTGGCCAGGAACTTCGCGAGCTGGTCGTTGATTCCACGATCCAGGTCCCCGGCGCGCCCAGCGCGCTGATCGCTCGACTGATCGAGCGGGCCGGCTACGACGCGATGTACCTCTCGGGGGCCGCGTTTTCGGCGGGAACGCTGGGGCTCCCGGATGTCGGGCTGTTCACGCTGAGCGAGCTGGTGCAGCAGACGACTTATCTCACTCGCACCTGCGGCCTGCCCCTGATTGTCGATGCGGATACCGGATTCGGCGAGGCGCTCAATGTCGAGCGGACGGTGGTCGAGCTCGAAGCGGCCGGCGCGGCGGCGATCCAGCTCGAAGACCAGCAGCTCCCCAAGCGGTGCGGGCATCTCGCCGGCAAGTCGCTCGTGGAGCCGGCCGTGATGTGCGCCAAGCTGCGGGCTGCAGTGGCGGCCAAGAGCGACCCCAGCCTGGTGATTATCGCCCGGACCGACGCCCGCGGCGTGACCAACCTGGCCGACGCGATCGACCGGGCCAAACGCTATCTCGATGCCGGTGCCGACTGGATTTTTCCCGAAGCCCTGCAAACCGAAGCGGAATTCGCCGAGTTTGCCCGGGCGGTCGATGCGCCGCTGGTGGCGAACATGACCGAGTTCGGCCAGAGCCCGCTATTCACCCTCGAAAAGCTGGCCGACTTGGGCTATTCGGCCGTGCTCTACCCGGTCACGCTCTTGCGCGTCGCCATGAAAGCCTGCGAAGCGGCCCTGAACCTGATTGCCGCCGACGGCACGCAGCAGGATCTGCTCGACCTGATGCAAACCCGCGAGGAACTCTACGACCTCTTGGATTACAAGTACTTTGAAGAACGGGACCGGGCGCACGCCAAAGACCATCCATAGCCATTTGTCATTCGTCACTTGTCATTCGGAAAACTCTCCAACTCTCCACACCGATGTCTGAAACCTATTCTCCCGGCCTCGAAGGGGTCATCGCGGGCGAAACCGCCATCAGCACCGTCGAAACGGGGCTCACTTATCGCGGCTACACGATCGAAGACCTGGCGGCCAACTCGACTTACGAGGAAGTCGCTTATCTGATTTTGCATGGCGAACTGCCGACCGCCGCCGAAGCTGCCGCCTTTCGCCAGCGCTTGGCGGGGGCATCGCGCGTGCCAGCCGAGCTGATCGCAACATTGCGGCACATTCCGGCCGCCACGCCGAGCATGGATGTGCTCCGCAGTGCGACAAGCCTGCTAGCCCACTGGGATCCGGAAACGGCCGACAATTCGCATGCGGCGAATATCCGCAAGACCGAGCGGCTCCTCGCGCAAATTCCGGTGGTGGTGGCCGCCCGCCAGCGTTTGAAGAGCGGCCACGAGCCGATTGCCGCCGACCCGACTCTCTCTCTGCCGGCCAATTTGCTCTGGATGCTGCGCGGCGAAAAGCCCACTACCAAGGGAGTGCAAGCGATGGACGTGTCGCTCATTCTGTATGCCGAGCACGAATTCAACGCCAGCACGTTTTCGGCCCGCTGCGTGGTTTCGACGCTGTCCGACTTGCATTCGGGCATCACCGCGGCGATTGGCGCGCTGAAGGGGCCGCTACATGGCGGGGCGAACGAAGCGGCCCTCGGCGTGCTCGAGGAAGTCGGCACCGCGGACCGGGCTGAGGCCTGGATCCGAAAGGCCCTGGCCGACAGACGCAAGATCATGGGCTTCGGCCATCGCGTGTACAAAGACGGCGACCCACGGGCGGTCTATCTGAAAAAGCTGACGGCCCTCGTCGCGGCCGAAATGGGGCACCAGGACCTGGAGCGGATGGCCGAAATCATCGAGTCGATTGTCTGGTCCGAGAAGAAAATTCCGCCGAATGTCGATTGGCCCTGCGCCCGGCTTTATCACTATTTCGGACTGCCGAAAGACCTGTTCACGCCGCTGTTTGTCGTCGCCCGGGTCGTTGGTTGGGGGGCCCACATTATCGAGCAGCTCGACCACAACCGGATTGTCCGGCCCCGTTCGATTTACAACGGCCCTGCCCAGCGGAAGTGGCTGCCGGTGGCAGCGCGGTAAGACAATTTGCCGCGTCGTGCTTGGCACTTGGACATTTCCTTCATTGCAATCCCCCCCAATGGAGGCTAGGTTGAACGGCGGAACAGGAACACGGAACTTGCCGCTTGGGAACGGGAAACGGGGATGTCCGACTCCAGCGACGAAGGACGCGAGGCGCTCCTTTTGCGTGCCAGCACCGGCGACCAAAGCGCCGCCGATCATTTGCTGGGCCGCTACCGCACGCGCCTCCGCCAAATGGTGAAGTGCCGGATGGACCCCCGGCTTTCTCCCCGCTTCGACCCGTCGGACGTGGTGCAAGAGGCTCTGCTCGCGGCGGCGGTGAAGCTGCCGGAGTATTGTCGCGATCGGCCGATCGGCTTCTATCCGTGGCTGCGGCGGCTGACGTGGGAACGGCTGACCGATTTGCAGCGCAAGCATCTGAAAGCCAAGCGGCGGACGGTCGTCCGCGAAGAGCCGCTGCAAGAGGAACTGCCCGATGCCTCGGTCGATGCCTTGGCCCAATCGCTGGCCCTCAGCGCGACGGGACCACTCGGCGCGGCGATTCGCGAGGAGCGCCTCGCCCGCATCCGGCAGGCGCTGGGGGATCTCGACGAAGAGCAGCGCGAAGTGTTGCTGCTGCGCTATTTGGAGGGGCTGCGAATGAACGACATAGCCGAAGTGCTGGAAACCACCGTCGCCGCCGTGAAAATGCGACATTTGCGGGCCCTTCGCCGCCTGCGCGAAGCCCTGGGACTCTCCTAAGCATCACACGATCATGATTCGCCCGCGCGATCGCCTGGAACGGACTTCGCTCGCCTCGCCCGAGGGGGAGTCGGTCCTGGCGCGCCTGGTGGACGAAGTGGCCGACAAAATCGAAGCGGGCGAGACCATCGATTGGGAACACTACGCCACCGAGTGGCCCGCGCACGTGGACGAACTGCGGCGACTAGCCCCCACGCTCGAAGCGATGGCGGAGCTTGCTCCCGGCGAATCGCTGCCGCCAAAGGCCGAGGGAGCTTCCTCCGCGCGTTCCGCCGAGTTGCAAACCTTGGGCGATTTTCGCCTCTTGCGCGAGGCGGGGCGCGGTGGCATGGGGATCGTTTACGAGGCGGAACAGATCTCGCTCGGTCGCCGCGTGGCCCTCAAGGTGCTGCCGTTCGCCGCCATGATGGACTCGCGGCAACTGCAGCGCTTCAAAAACGAGGCCCGCACCGCCGCGACGATCTCGCATCCGCACGTCGTCGCCGTTTATGCCGTCGGTTGCGAACGGGGGCTGCACTATTTCGCGATGCAGTTCATCGACGGCCGAACCCTAGCCGAGGTGATTGGGGAGCTGGCGCAAGCCCGTTCGCAGCCGACGCGCGGCGAGCAAGCGGCCCCTTACGATGTGCCGCAGCGCGTTGCCCCCGATGTCGATACCGGCCGGCTCTGTCCCTTATCGACCGCCGCCGGCCAGGGGCGGGGCTATTTTCGCCGCGTCGCGGAGTTGGGCATTCAAGCCGCTCGGGCCCTCGATCATGCTCACGAATGCGGCGTGGTGCATCGCGACATCAAGCCCTCGAACCTGCTGCTCGACCACGATGGCAAACTCTGGGTGGCCGATTTCGGCCTCGCCTCGACCACCCGCGAGGGAGACCTGACCCTGACCGGCGACCTGCTCGGCACGCTCCGCTACATGAGCCCCGAGCAAATGCGCGGCCGCCCCGGCGCGGTCGATTCGCGGACCGACATCTACTCGCTGGGCATCACGCTGTATGAGCTGATCGCCCTGCGGCAGGCGTTTCCCTCGGCCGACCGGCAGGTGCTGTTCGAGCAGATCGCCGAGATCGATCCCCCGCCGCTGACCCGCTTTCGCCGCGACGTGCCGACCGACCTGCAAACGATCATCGGCAAGGCGATTCACAAAGACGCCGGTAGTCGCTATCAGACGGCCGGCGAGCTGGCTGACGACCTGCAGCGTTTTCTCGACAGCAAGCCCGTTCGCGCCCGCCCCACCTTGCCGCACGAAACGGTCGCCAAGTGGGTTCGCCGGCGGCCCGCCTGGGCCGCGCTGATTGGCGTCTGCGTGGCGGCCTGCCTGGTGGTGATCGGCCTGTTGGCCTGGCACGGACGCTCGCTGTCGCGAGCCCTGGCCGATACCGAACAGTTGCGGCAAGAGGGGCTGCAGCGCGAGGCGCAGCTGCGGACGCAGCTTTACTCGGCCGATGTCGCCGACGCGATGGCCAAAATCGACCGTAACGACGTCGCCGGAGCGCAGGCCATTCTGGGGGCTTATCGTCAGCCCTTGTCGGGCGAGGTCGATCCGCGCGGTCCCGAATGGGAGTACATCGAGCGGCACAGCACTCCCGCCGAGCCGCTCTGGCGGGCGAAGCATCATGCCAGCGAAGTGCAGGCGGTCGCCATTTCGCCCACTGGCAGGCACGGCGCCAGCAGCGACCGGCTGGGGGTTCTCAAAGTTTGGGATCCCCGTTCCGGCAAGCTGCTGAAAGAGCTGCAGCTGCACGAGGGGGAAGCCCGCGCCCTGGTGTTTTCGCCGGATGGCTCGCGGCTCTATTCGGCCGGGCAAGATCGAATGATCAAGGTCGTCGATACCAGCACCTGGCAGGTGGTTCGCACCCGGCAATTTGCCCACGGCCGCACGATCTATTCGCTGGCCCTCAGCGAGGACGGGACGCGGCTGGCATCGGCGGCCCGCGACGACGGCGGCATCCGGCTCTGGAACGCGAGCGACCTGAGCTTGCTGCAGGAATTCACTCCTCCCGCGGGGAGTTACGATGTCGCTTTCGTCCCCGGCGAAAAGGAGCTGATCTCCGTCCACGCCCGGCACATCCTGTGCCGCTGGAACATCGCCGATGGCAAGCTGCTGGAAACCCGCGATTTCGGCCACGCATCAAGTTTTCAGGAGGTAGCCATCACGGACGACGGGCTGGTCTTTGCGTCGGGCACCAATTCGCTCGTGTTTTGCTTCGATCTGGCGGCCGGCCAGCCGCGCGAGCCGTTGCCTGCTGGAAATTCGATTCATGCGATGGCCTGGTCCTCCCGTCGCGGAACACTGCTCCTCGCGGGAGGCAATGGGCAGCTGTGCCGCTGGGATTTGGGCGCGCCGGCGTTGTCTGACTTGCGCATGGGTTGGCGGCAAGGGCCGCGCGGCCGGGTGATGGCGGTGGCCTGGCTGCCGGAGGAGCAAAGCTTTGTCGCCGGGTCGAGTGATGGCTGGGTCGGCGTCTGGGAAACGGCGTCCATTCCGACCGACTGGCGGCGCAACCTGGTCACCGGCCGCGGCAAGGCGGGGGGGCTCGCCTATTCGGCGGATGGTCGCTGGCTCGCCACCGCCGGCGAGGCCCCGGTCCGCATTATGAATGCCACCACCGGCCAGACGCGCGTCACCCTGAGCGACGCCAACCCGGCCCCCGGCCCGCTGCAATTCGCGCACGGCGACCAGTCCCTCATCGGCCTGATCGATAACACCGCGCTCGGCGTTTGGGATGCCGAATCGGGCCGGTTGCTCCGCCAGATCGAGCCGCGGGCGGGGACGATCCAGCAGTTTCAGGTCGCTCCGGACGGCCGCACGGTGGCGATTCCCGTCTCCGCCAGCGTGGCGGGCTCGGCGGTGGTCTTTTTCGATCTCGTCACCGGCGCGCGTTCGCGGCCCGATCTTCCCTGCAAAGAACCCCCCGCGCAGTTTCATTTTCCAATTCAGACCGGACCGGCACTTGTCACCTTTCACGATGGGGTCGCGGAACTGGTCGATTTGAAAAACCCCGCGGCCGCGCGGGTAACCGCCGATTCCGTCTATCAAGGCGCTGTTCGCCTCAGCCCGGACGGCAAGACCGTGGCCTTCGGCGCGAATCTGGGCTGGCATGTGCATCTGATCGACGCCACTACTGGCCTCCACAAGCAGACCATCTCTCTCAACGGCAAGGGAGTTGCCCGCGACATCGCCTGGTCTCCCGATGGCCGCCTGCTCGCCATTTCCACCACGCTGGGAGCGGTCGAACTGTGGCACGTTCCCACCCTGCGGCTCTTGTATCCGCTGAATCCGCATCTCAGCCTGCTGACGCACGCCCACCTGGTGCGTTTCTCGGCCGATGGACGGACGCTCGTCGTCAGCCAGAACGAAACCAACTCCCGCGGCGAGACGGTCGTCACCATCTTTCCGCTGGGGACCGACACTCCCCCTAGCGCCCGGTCATTCGGGCCATGGCGTCGCGGTTTAGATTGATCCCCAGCCCCGGCCCCGTCGGCACCCGCAGCATCCCCTCGCTATCGAGCACGAAGGGGGGATCGAGAATTTGCTCTATATACGGCACGCCGGTCTGATATTCCACCCACCGCGCCACGGGCATGGCCGCTGAAAGTGCCAAATCGGCCGCCACGCCAATCCCGGTGTTCCAGCCGTGGGGCACGATCAGCACCCCCCGGTCGTGCGCGGCCCAGGCCAGCTTGCGAGCTTCGGAAAGGCCGCCGCATTTGGTCACATCGGGCTGCAATATATCGACCGCCCGCCGGTCGATGAACGGCTGAAAAGCCTGCCGCCGCACCAGCACTTCCCCCGTGCTAATCAGCACGGGGGACGACTTCCGCAGTTCGGCAAAGCCCTCGACATCGTCCGGATGGAGCGCCTCTTCGAACCAGGTGATGCCATAGTCCCCGAGCATCTTGGCCGTTTCGCGAGCCCAGGATAGGCCGTGCGGCCAAAATTGTTCGCTCCCCCCGGCATCGACCATGAGTTCCACGCCCTCGCCGACGGTGTCCCGCGCGGTCCGGATGAGCAGTTCGTCCAGCTTGCGGCTGACGCGGCCAAACGGCCGCCACCCCATTTTGATCGCCCGAAAGCCGCGGGCCACCTGCTCGCGCAGCTTATCGGCCAGCACCGGCGGGTCGTCGAACAATAGCGAGGCATAGGGCTTGATCCGGTCGCGATAGCAACCCCCCAGCAAGCGCGACACCGGCTGGTTCAGGGCCTTGCCGCACAAATCCCACAGGGCGATGTCGAGGCCGCTGATGGTGTGCTCGACGCTCCCCCCGCGCCCCAGCCAGAACATGCTTTGCCGCAGCTTTTCGCTGACCCGCTCCGGCTCCAAGGCCGATTCCCCCAGCAAATGCTCCTGCAATAGTTGCAGCGAACCCTCGACGAGCGCCCGCGTGGTATAGCAACTGCCGATGCCGGTGAGTCCCTCGTCGCTGGTCACTTCGACGAGCGTGTTGTATTGGACGTTGGGATCGGTCCCCCCCGGCCAGCCGTGGTCGTGCGTGGCCCCTCCCAAGGGAATGGTGCGGATAGCGGCGATTTTCATGGGAATTTTTTTCGGATTTACGGCGCGGCGGCGGGAGGGATCAAGGCGAACGAGTTGAAGAACGCGGTGGCTTCGTCGGAGGAAACCGTCTCGCGCGGACCCTCGACCACCAATTGATAGCGGCGCGACTTGACCGCGAACAGCCGCATCCGGCAGAACTGCTCTTCGGGCAAACTGACGAGCCATTCGCGGCCGGGATATTCATCGGCCAGCGACAGCTTGTCCTCGCTTTGCACCTTCCCCCGATGCTCGGCGATGTACGCCGCGACCGCCGCGTCGAACGTCAGGTCCATCCCCGCCGGCAGGTCGAAATAGCCGGCGGCCAGAAGCCACGAAGTCGATTCCAGCGTGTACGAAGTGTGCCGAATGCCACTGATGGTCTCTTGGGCGAGCGCCGGCTCCGCGGGCATCAGGATGCGAAAGCCCCCCGCGCGTGATTCGACGGCGTGCGTCAGGTCGAGTGGCGCGGGGAGCGCGACCGGAGCCAACGTCAGCAGGTTGCTGTCGATCCAGCCGCTTTTTTCGGCCCCCTCGGCCACGATCCGCACGCCGCACCATTTGCCATTCACATGCGTCACGCGAAAAGCCGTCCCTTGTGCGGCGAAGCCCAGCGAATTCGCCCCCGCCATGACACTGGCTCGCTCGGCCCACACCTCCACCCGTTGGCCAACGCGAAAGGGATTCTCGGGCACAGCCGGGCCAGCGGCGAGCGTGGCGGCGATCTTGCCGGCTTCGTCGCGCACAGGCTGAGCGGCAGCGTCTTTGCCCTGTTTTTCGAGGTCGCCGGCGATTTCGGTCAGGCTTTCGGCCACCAGCTTCGATTGCCGGCCAAACAGCGCCTGCCGAATCGCCAGCTCTTGGCGGGCATATTTTTCCGCCAGCGAAAATTGCTCGCGCGCGCGATACAGGTCGGCCAGATTGCCGAGCACCACCGCCACGCCGAGCGGACTCGCGGCGGCAGTTTTGCGCTTGATGTCGAGCGCGGCGGTCAGGTTCTTTTCGCTTTCGGCGAATTGCCGCAGCTTCGTTTGCGTCGCCCCCAGGTCGCTCAGGCTGCTGCCGACGAGCGAATGGCCCTCGCCAAACAGCTCGCGGCGGAGGGCGAGCACTTCCGCTTGAATTTCCGCCGCCGCGGCGAATTTGCCTTGGTCGAACCGCAGCCACCCCAGATTGCTCTGCACGGTGGCCACTTCCTCGCTTTGCTCGGTAAAGAGCCGCTCGAACTCGGCCCGCGCCTGCTCGAGCAGCTTCTCGGCTTCGGTGAGCTTCCCTTGCTTGCGATAGTTGTGGGCCAGGTTGTTCGGAATCCACCCCCGGTTGGTGTTGGTCGAGCCCAGCGGAATCGCCAACCCTTTCTCGAGTTGCTCCGCCGCCTCCGCGTAGCGCTCTTGGCCATTAAGCGCCCGGCCCAGGGCGTTTCGGCTGGCCGCTTCCCAGGCGGGAGTCGGGGCGGTATCGAGCATCTGCCGGGCGGTCCGCTCGGCCTCCAGCAGGCTCCCTGCGCTCATCTGTTCGTTGAACTGGCTGAACAGCTCGTTAATGTCCGCCCCTTGGGCCGACAGCGGCAGCAGGGCCAGCGCGAGGGCGAGGGGCCAGCGGGGCCAAGCAGGACGGCGGCGAAACATGGCGGTTCTTTCGGGCAAGCGGGCGAAGATTGGCACCGGCGCGTCCCAGGCGTCGGACCGCCCCCAGCTTACTTCGGCGGCGGCAGTTTCTGAATGGCCGCCGTCAATTCCTTGACGATCCGCTCGACTAACCCCGCCAGATCGTCCGTCTGGCCGGCGACCACCAAGGTCCCTTCCGTCTTTCCTTCGCGGCGCAAATTGAGTCGCACCGTGACCTTCGTCTCCGCCACCTGATACGTGCCCGCCGGTCGAATCGCCCCAGGAAGCTCGTCGGCATCGACATAGACGAGCGCGGGAGAATCGCCCCCCCGGCCGGAGGCGTAGCTGGCCGCGCTAATTTGCCGCCGCAACAGCGGGAGCAGCCCCAAATCGTCGTCCCCCACGTCGGGATTCACGAGCAGCGGCCGCAGCACCAGCGGCTTCACCATCGCGAGCGGAATCGCTCCCCGGTCCGCCGGCAGCAGGCGGCCGACATCGAAACTGGTCCCCCGCGGGGCCATGACCAGCGGCTTTTGGATGCCGCCAATGTTGCGGGCCAGTTGCGGCACCTGGTCGGCGGCATACTGAAAGAGTTGGCTCACGTCAATGAATTCGCCGTCGCGCAAAGCCGCGCCACGCATTCCCTGGAGGAGCGAATAGGTGAGCAGCCCTTGCGAATACTGGCTCGCTTCGTAGCTCACCCGGTCCGCCGCGCACCCCATCAGCACGTGAAACCCGGTCCGGTCCTTGAGCCGGTCGAGAGCCCGAATCTGGTCGCCGGTTAAATCGCGATGCTCCATCAGCCGGGCCGCCGCCGCGCCGGCCGCGCAAGTATCAAGGAGCATCACTTGCTTGCGGGCGGGAATCTGCTTGATCCACTCGACCAGCTCTTCGCTCGTAATCGCCGACTGCGCCAGCACCGCCGGGTCGGCAAAGGCCGCGCTGCCGGTGGCCTGAGCCTCCTCGGTGAGATAGCAATACAAATCCTCGCCGCGGGCCAGCGAAATGCCGTGCCCCGCCAGATACACTACCAGCACGTCCCCCGGCCGCGCGCGGCGCGCGGCAGCAAAGGCGGCGGCGAAGTTCGCCTTCGTCGGCCGCCGCTCGGCCGGTTGATCGCTGGTCAGCAGCGTCACATGCACCCGCGCAACGCCAAACAGCCGCTTCGCCCCCAGTTCCAAGGCGCTGGCGGTATCGGCGGCATCCTTGGCGGCGAAGCGCAGTTGGAGCGCGGGGGAGGCATAGTCCGAAGTTCCCCCGACGATGGCATAGAGTTCTGGCGGCTGGGCCTCGGCCGCCGCGCGTTTGGTCAGGACCAGGTCGAGCCCCCGGCTGGCAAGATACCCCTCGGCATTCCAAACGACGACGGAAACCCGATTTTCCGCGCCGGGCACCAGCGCGGCCGCGGCGAGGTCGATCCTCACGCTTGCCGACGAGGCCCCGGCATTGACCGCCGGCCCGCGGGCGTCGGCGGTTAGCTCCTTGCCGTCGATCAGCACTTGCACCCGGCCGATCCCGCCCCCCCGGTTGGTCAGTTCCAAATGCAGCTTCGTTTCGTCATTTTTCAGCGGCGCGAGCCGGGCGGCAGGAAAAAGCTGCACGGTTTTCAGCAGGCTAACCGGCCGCAGCGGCTCGGGGTTGAAACCCATCGCCTTGGCGAGCAAGCCCGGCTCGTAGTAACGCTGCTTGAGTTGTTTGAGGCCAATCGGCTCCAGTCCGGCGACCCAGTGCAGCCCTTGCACATCGCCCCCGGCGGCGGCATCGAACCGCCCTTCGCTATCGACCACGGCCCAGCTTTCATCGGGAAAGGCATGCAGCTGGCAAAGCTCGCGGCCGGTGGTGGCGTCCCAAAGGCGAATTGTGCCGTCATCCGAGCCGGTCAGCACCCGCTTGCCGCTGGCGCTCAAAGCGACCGAGCGCACCCAATGCGAATGGCCGACAAAGGTGTGCAGCTTTTCGCCAGTGGCCACGTCCCACAGCACGGCCGTTTTGTCGTCCGAGGCGCTGAGCACGCGCGAGCCATCGTGATTCATGGACATCGCCTGCGACCAATCGGCATGGCCGGCCAACTTTTTCAGGAGCGCCCCGGTGGCGGCATCCCACACGGCGATGGTTTTGTCGTCCATCGCGCTCGCCATCCGCTTGCCATCGCCGCTGAGGGCCAAGGCCCCTTCGACCATAAACGGGGTTTGCGGGAAGACGTGAATTGGCCGTCCTGTGGCGGCTTCCCAGACAATGGCGGTCTGCATCGACGAACTGGTGACAACCCGCGCGCCATCGGCACTAAACAGGGCCGCGGTCACCGGCCATTCGTGCCCGGCGAAGGTTTGCAGCTTCTCGCCGGTGTCGGTGTTCCAGATAATCGCCCGGTGATCGTGCGTGCCCGCAACCAGCCGGCTGCCGTCGCGATTGAGGGCGACCGAGCGGAGCCAATCATCGTCGTGCCGCAGCGTGCGGAGCTTGTTGCCGGTTTTCACGTCCCAGATGGGGATGGTGTGGTCGCGCGAAATGCTGGCCGCCCGCTGGCCATCGCCGCTGAGGGCAGCCCCTATCACGGCATCGGCATGCCCCTTCAGGGTCCATATTTTCCGGCCGGTGGTGGTGTTCCACACGGCGATGGCGTCGAGCGCTCCCAGGGTCAGAATTCGCCGGCCGTCGTCGCTGAAGGCGACCATACTGCGCCACAGGGAGTTGCCGGTCAGGACTTGCTCCTGCTTGCCGGTGACGATATTCCAGACAACGGCCCGGTCGCTAGTGGAGCCGGCGATGACCCGCGATCCTGCGCCATCCAGGGCGATCGCGGTGAGCCCGCCGCCGACGCCGAGCAGCTCGCGTATCTGGCGGCCGGTTTCGACCTCCACCTCCACCACCCGATTCTCGCTCGGCTTGGAGCGGACTTGCGTGCCATCGTCGGTGGCACCGATGAAGACGCGGCGGCCATCGGCACGAAGAGCCACTTCCCGCACGCGGATAAAGCCAGTCAGGCTGCGCAGCCGCGCTTTGCGCGAAACATCCCACACGATCACCTCGGTATCGTCCGCCGTGGCGATCTGCTGGCCATCACCGCTGATGGCGACCGCATGCAGGTGGGGCAGGCCGCCGGTGACCTTGTGCGGCGTCCCCTGCACCTGCAGCAGTTTCTCGCCGCTGGCGGCATCCCACAGCGTGGCCGAAGTCCCCACCGCCACCACCAGCCGCCGGCCATCGGCGGAGAATTCCGCCGCGTGAACCTGCAAATCCGCCTCGGCAGCCCCCGCCTCGGCGAGCGGAATCGTTCGCAGTTGCTCGCCGGTCTGGGCATTCCACAGGGTTCCCTCCCGGTCGGCCGAGGGGGTGAAGAGCCGCTTGCCATCCACACTCAGAGCTGCGCAGCCATTGCCGGTGGAGGCCAGTTTGAAGGTATGCAGCGATTCGCCGGTGAGCGAATTCCACAGCACGGCCGTTTCGTCGCGCGAGCCGGTCAGGGCCAACTTCCCATCGCCGCTGAGGGCCACCGTGCGGACATGATCGCGGTGCCCGCGAAGCGGCTTGAGCGTCAACCCGGTGGCCGTATCCCAGAGGATGGCGGTGTGGTCTTCGGAACCGGTAATCGCCACCCGGCCATCCGCACTCAGAGCAACGGCGACAACCGACCGTGTGTGCCCGGTTTGCACCGCCAAATCGACCCGCTGCTCTTGGGCAAATGACGAAACCGCGTTCCACGCCACGACCGCCGGCACCAGCAGCAGGAATCCGTAGCAGCCGACCCCACGCATATCCTTCTCCCCGTCTCCCTCTCGCCCCCGCTCCCTCGCACTTATCACCCCAGCCACCGGGCCACATCCTTCGCCCAGTAGGTCAAAATAATGCTCGCTCCGGCCCGCGAAATGGCGGTGAGCGATTCGAGGGCGACGGCCCGCTCGTCGATCCAGCCGCGCTCGGCAGCCGCTTTGACCATCGCGAATTCGCCGCTGACGTTGTAGGCCGCCAGCGGCACGCCGGGCCACCGCTCGCGCACCGTGCGGATGATGTCGAGATAGGCGAGGGCTGGCTTGACCATGATGAGATCGGCCCCTTCGGCCAGGTCAAGCTCCACCTCGCGCAGCGCTTGCCCTGCGCCGGCGGCGGGGTCCATTTGATAAGCCCGCCGGTCGCCGAATTTGGGGGTGCTTTCGGCCGCCTCGCGAAACGGGCCATAAAAGCTGCTGGAGTATTTCGCGGCATAGCTGAGGATCGGAACGTGCGTGAACCCGCCACCATCGAGAGCACCGCGAATCGCCTGCACCATGCCATCCATCATGCCGCTGGGGGCGACCAGATCGGCCCCGGCCTGGGCGTGGCTTAGCGCCTGTTTGCCGAGCAGTTCGAGCGTGACATCGTTGTTCACGTCCATCCGGCCGGTCCGGTCGTCGATTACTCCGCAGTGGCCGTGGTCGGTGTATTCGCAAAAGCAGACATCGGTGATGACGAGCAGCTCCGGTGCCGCGTCTTTGGCAGCCCGCACCGCTTGCTGCACGATCCCCTGTTCGCAATACGAATCGCGGCCGACACTGTCTTTTTCCGCCGGGATGCCGAACAGAATTACCCCTCCCAGGCCGAGCCTGGCCGCTTCGCGGGCCTCCTCGGCAATCAGATCGACCGACAACTGGGCGTGGCCGGGCATCGAGCCAATCGGCTGGCGAATTCCCTTTCCGGGCCGGGCAAAGAGGGGCAGAATCAGGCTCGCCGGCGTGAGCCGCGTCTCACGAATCAGGCTGCGGACCGCCGGATGATAGCGCAAGCGGCGGAGGCGGGTCGTCGGAAATCCGGTGGTTTGGCTCATGAATTGGTTATAGTTCACTCCCCGGCCAACTGCGATGGTCGGTCAGCATTGATTCAAGGAGAGGGGCAAAATCATGAGGGCGAAATAATGCGAACAGGGTACTGAAAGATGAGAAGCAGTCCTCTACGCCTTGCATTCCACCCTGATTCTCCCTCCTATTGTTTTGCCCTCATTATTTTGCCATCTCCGAGTTCGCTTTTTTACGAGTGAGGCCAAGCTTGCCCTCCCATTACATTTCTCTCCCCCACACTTCCAACCAGGCCCGCGGCATCGGTCAGTATGCGATCGACTTCCTGGCGGGCCGGCTCGGCCAGCCGGGCGAGGCGGCACTGGCCAAGGTCGAGCAGTTTCATACCGATAGCGTCGGCTGCGCGATTGCCGCCCTGGCGACGGGAACCGCCGCGCCGCGACTGTTGCGCGACGAGGCCTGGGAATATCCCGATCCGGCCGGGGCCACCTGCTTTGGCAGCAATGTGCCGGTTGCTCCCGAGAAGGCGGTGGTCGCCAATTGCGCGGCGGTGCGCGAACTGGATGCCAACGGGACCAATTTTGGCTACAACCCCCGGACCGGAAATAAGCGGGGAGAATTCGGCCATAACGATTTCTATCCGGTGGTGGTCGCCGCCGCGCAAATTGCCGACTGGGATGGCCGCCGCACGCTGCTGGCCATGCTCTGCCTCGACGAAATCCGCGGCCGCCTGGCGGAGGTCTTTGGACTCAAGGACCACAGAATCGACCATGTGCTGCACGGAGCCATCGCGTCGGCGGCCGTCTATGGGGCGATCCTGGGAGCCACGGCCGAGCAGATCGAGTCGGCGATTGGCCTCGTCGTGGCTCACTACGTTCCCTTCCGGGCGATTCGCCACGGCGAGCAGCTTTCGGACAGCAAAGGGGCCTCGGCCGCGATCAGCTCCGAAGTGGCGGTGCTATCAATGCGGCGAGCGATGCGCGGCTTCGCCGGCCCAGCCGACATCTTCCGCAACCCGCAAGCTGTCTTCTGCCTGTTCGAGCCGCCGAAAAAAAAGGGGACAGGTCCATTTGATTTGGAGTTGGCCGCCAGTGGCGACGATTTCGCCGTGATGGGCATGCACTTCAAGCTGGGCCTCTACGAGCACCAATCAGCCGGGGCCATCGCCGGGCTTTTCGATTTGCTGTCCAAATATCCCGGCCTTTGGGCCGATCCCGCCGCGATCCGCCGCCTAGCCATCACGATCTACGAGCCGGCCTTCAGCATCATTGGCGACCCGCACAAGCGCGACCCGCGCACGCGGCAAAGTGCCGATCATTCGATGGTGTATATCGTGGCGACGCTGCTGCGGAAGGCCGTGGAGGCGGAAGTTCAAGGTTCCAAGTTCAAGGTTTCAAGTTCGAATGCCACTTTGAACCTGGAACCTGAAACTTGGAACTCCTGCTGCTGGCGGTCACTCATGCTCCTGCCGGCCGACTATGACGACGCGGCCCTGCATCACCCGCTGACGCGCGAATTGATGGGGCGGATCGATTTTCGCCACGGCGGGCCGGAGTACGACGCCAAGTATCCCGACGGCATCCCCACGTCCCTGGAAATCGAGCACGCCACGCTGGGGACACTCTCGTCGGGCCTCGTCATGTATCCGGCCGGGCACGCGCGCAATACCACTGCCGACTTGCCGGCCTTATTGGCCGATAAGTTCCATAAGCTGGCGGCGCTGGGGGTCCGCGAACCGGACCAGGTGCGGCAGCGGCTCACGAACCTGGCGGCCAAGTCGCCGGCCGAAATTCAGACTCTCTATAGCTTCGCCATCGACCATGTTCGGCCTGCTTAACGTCGCCAAGCCGGCGGGGCTCACGTCGCGCGATGTCGTCAATCGGGTGCAGCGCCTCGTCCGGCCGCACAAGGTCGGCCATGCCGGCACGCTCGATCCGCTGGCGACCGGCGTGCTGGTCATTGGCATCGGCCCGGCGACCCGGCTGGTCGAATACGTGCAGCGGATGCCCAAAACGTATGTCGGGACGTTCCTGCTTGGCCGGTCGAGCGACACCGAAGACATCACGGGGGAAGTTGTCGAACTGCCTGCCGCGCCGGTAATCACGCGCGACGAGGTGCTGGCGATCCTGCCGCGCTTTCTCGGCACGATCCAGCAATTGCCACCCGCCTTTTCGGCGCTCAAGGTCGCCGGCCAGCGGGCCTATACCCTCGCCCGGCGCGGCGAAACTGTGGAACTTGCGGCCCGGCCGGTCGAAGTTCACGCCCTGGAGCTGCTCGATTCTGACTACCCCGAATTGCGGCTCTTGGTTTGCTGCGGCAGCGGGACGTATGTCCGCTCGCTCGGCCGCGACATCGCCCGAGCACTAGGAACCGAAGCAGTAATGGCGGCGCTCCAGCGGCAGGCGATTGGTGGCTTTATGCTTGCTGACGCGGTGCTTTACGACCACCTCTCGGCCGAACGGATCCGCGATCAGCTGCTGCCGCCCGTGCTCGCCCTGGCCGACCTGCCGCAAGTCGCCGTCACCGCTGAAGAGCGGCGGCGCATCGGGTATGGCCAATTGCTGGCCAATCGCTGGAATGTCGCCGGGCCGGAGGTCGTCGCCCTGGACGACACGGGAAACCTGCTGGCGATCTTAACGCCCGCGGAGGGGATACAGCTTCGGCCCACCAAGGGTTTTGCCGCCACCCAGCCGGAATAACCGCTACCCGCGGCCATGGCTCGGCCCTGCTCGCGCTTCCGGGCGGCGTATGTTTGCTTATGCTCAGCGCCCGCCTCACGCTTGTTGTTTATGCGCTCTTGGCCATCGCCGGCATTGGACTGGCTGGGCACAAAGGCCGTCTGCCGCATCCGGAGCTGGCGGCTGCCGAGGACGCGGGCAACGCCCCCACCGCCGCCGATTTGCAGCTCTATCGCGAGATCATCGCCGAAGTTCGCGGGGGCGCGGACTATTACGAAGTTGCTCGCCAGAAGCTGCCGCAATTCGGGTTTCCGATCAGCTCGCCATTCAACTGGCGGCTGCCGACGTACGCCTGGCTCTTCGCCAGCGTTCGCGACAATCGCTGGCTGCAGGGGGCGCTGATCGCGCTCGGAGTTGGCGGCCTGGGGCTGGCCTTCGTCGCCGAGCGGCGGCGGAGCAACAATCCTTGGCAATCGCTGCTCGTTGCCGGGCTGCTGTTTGGCGTCTTCCGCTGGACGTTCGATGGCGAAGCGTATTTGGCCCAGGAAGTTTGGGCCGGCGTACTGCTAATGATCTCGCTCGCGGCACAGTTTCTCGCGGGGGAAGATTCGCCACCAGCGCGCTCACGCTGGATCGTGCTTTCGGTGCTCGCCGGCACCGCCGCGCTCCTGATTCGCGAACTGGCGCTGCCGTATTGTTTGCTCGCGGGAGTTCTGGCTGCTGGCCGCCGCCGCTGGTGGGAAGCGGCCGGCTGGATAGCGGGAATTCTCGCCTTCGGACTCTTCCTGGCCTGGCATATCGGCCAGGTTCAGCACCAGCAAGCCGGCGCGAGTGGCGACACGGCAGCTGGCCTTGGTCAGTGGCTCCGCTTTGGCGGTCTCGACTTCGTGCTGCTCACCACCCGAATGAACAGCCTCGGTTTCACCGCGCCGGCGATGCTGCTGTGGCTCTATGTACTGGCCGCCGCGGTGGGATCGTCCCGCCAAACCGATTCCGCCAGCCGACTCGGGTGCCTCGCGGCCCAGGGCTATTTGCTGGCGTTCGCGGTGGTCGGACGGCCGGAGAATTTCTACTGGGGGCTGCTCGCCGCGCCCTTTTTGGCTTGGGGAGCGGCCCAAGCCCCGGCCGCGCTCGCCGAGCTGTGGCGGCAAGCACACGACCACTCCGCCACGCGGCTCTCCGCGCCAATTCGCCCGGCGATCTAGCTATAGGCACCAGTCGGCGAACCGCATCCCGGTCGTTTCGCGTAGCTTGCGCACATCGGGTGCCAGCCAATCGATCAGCCGGGTCTTGGTCCGCCGGTCGAGGCTCAACAAATGCGGGGAGCGAGTCTTGCGCCACGCCCGCGGCGTCCAGCGACGCAGATAGGGAGTTTGGATGTTGTCCCGCCAACTCCGGTATAGCTTCTCCCAAATCGTCGGCTGAAAGGTCTCTTTGTCGGCCGTGCGATGATACGACTGATCGAAGCGGCCGCTCCGAAAGCTCGGATTCACTTCCAAAAATTCGAATACCTGGCGCATTACTTCGCGCGTGCGGGTCAGCAAATCGTAGGACGAAAGCAGCAGGAATTGCCGCTCGGAAAAGTACTGGCGGTACCCCTGCAATTGCTCGAAGTAGCAGCTGGGGCGCACGTAGCCGTTTACTTCGAAGGGCGCGGTCAGCGCGGTCGCCAGGTCGCGCGTTTCGCCATCCATTTCGACGCTATGCCAATAGTGCGAGACCATCCGTTCGACCGGATCACGCATCACGTAGATCAACTTCACGTTCGGCACCACCGAGTGAATCCGCCGCGCTACGTCGGCGGCCGGTAGGCGAAAGGCGGTGGCATAGTTGGGCGAGGCTTCGCCGATAGCCGGCGCGTCGCGCTCGAAACACGAGCTATACCATTCGAGCCCGCGCTCGTATTCTGTGACGAAAAAGTCCGTCTCCTTCATCGACGAGCAGCAAATTTCGGGATGCGTCGCGAGATACCGAAACAGGCTGGTCGTTCCCCCCTTTTGCGCCCCAATAATGATGAACGTGGGAAGCCTGGTGCTAGCGGCGACGGTAGTGCTCATGGCGGACCAGCCTTGTGACCGGGATAATTGGTACCATCCCTATCATCGGCAAAGCCGCCGCTCAATCTGACTTATTGCCGCGGGCCAGCGGCGCTGCTGGCGACAAACTGTCGCTCCGGCGGACTCGCTGGTTGAGATGCCACGTCCCGACCGCCTATGATGGCCACGCACACGGCCACTTTCTCCGGAGTTCATTCCATGCCTTCCCTCTCGCGCCGCCACTTTTTGCAATCCGCCGCCGCCATCGCCACTGCGTCGCTCGGCCCCATCATCCTGGGTTCCGAGGACAAGGCCGGGACCAAAACGCCGGTCGTTGGCACGGGCGAGCACACCTATGAATGCCTGCACAACTGGGGCGAGCTTCCCAGCCACGTGCAGTGGGGCGAAACGCACGGCGTCGCGGTCGATAGCGCGGGGCTCGTCTATGTTAAGCATCGCCACAACGCCCCCGACCCGATGGACGCGATTGTCGTCTTCGATCAAGCAGGCAAGTTCGTCCGCAGCTTCGGCGACGAATACAACGGCGGCGGCCACGGCATCGACCTGCGTAAGGAGGGAAATACCGAGTTCCTCTATCTGTGCGACACGAAGCACGGAGTCGTCACCAAGACGACACTGAAGGGAGAGCTGGTGTGGGCCAAGGGTCGGCCGCCGGAGCCGGGCATTTACCAAGACCCGGCCGTCAAATACAGCCCGACGAACGTCGCCTTCGCCGCCGATGGGGGGTTCTACATCGGCGACGGCTACGGGGCGCACTATATCCATCAATACGATAAGGACGCCAACTGGGTCCGCACCTGGGGGGGCATGGGGACCGAACCGGGCAAAATGAAAACGCCGCACGGCCTATGGCTCGACAATCGCCCCGGCCGCGAAGCGTCGCTCGTCGTCGCTGATCGGGCCAACGCCCGCCTGCAATACTTCACGCTCGACGGCCAGCACCTCAGCTTCGCCAAGGATGTGAGCTTCCCCGCTCATTTCGACATCCGGGGCGACGTGCTGCTCGTCCCCGATCTGCATGCCCGCGTCTCGCTGTTCGGCAAAGACAACCAACTCCTCACCCACCTCGGCTACGACGAAGCCTGGACCAAGCAGGTGCTGGCCGACGGCTTCAAGATGCGCCGCGAGCCGCAGTCCTGGCAAGCCGGCCGCTTCATCCACCCCCACGACGCCTGCTTTGACAAAGACGGCAATGTCTTCGTGGTGGAGTGGGTGCCGACAGGACGAGTGACGCTATTGCGGAAGGTTTCCTAGTCGCGCGGCAAAATGAGGTGAACCTTGCTCCTGGTAGCACCCGTCTAGTACGAATGACTCGCCAACGAAATTGCCTGTCAAGAAGTTTTCGTGAAGAATTCCGCGGGTGGGCTTTTAGATGCCAGGGTGACTACACTACAAAGGAAGAGATTGAGCACGATCTCCGTAGGTCACCGAGTGCGTGAGGTTCCGTCCCGCCGATCACTAACCCACCTATTTCCGGTCCCATGGTAGCCGTTCTCCAGCGTCCCACGCTCGTCCTCAACCGCAGCTGGCAGCCGATCCGCGTATCGACCGTCGCCCGGGCTTTGGTTTTGGTCTGGAATGATCACGCCCGCGTCGTCGATCCGCACGATTTCCAGACGTACGATTGGTCGGATTGGACTCGCCTGGTCCCGCACGATGAGGAGCCCTTCATCCAGTCGGTGCGGCTGCGGCTGCGAGTGCCGGAGGTGATTTCGCTGACGGAGTTCGACCGCGTGCCGATGGGGAAGGTGGCGTTCAACCGCCGGAACCTGTTCCGCCGCGACCAGCATGCCTGCCAGTATTGCGGCGTCCGGCCGGGACCAGACGCCCTGACGATCGACCATGTGCTCCCTCGTTCGCGCGGCGGCACCTCGACCTGGGAAAACTGCGTGCTGGCTTGCGTGCCGTGCAACAAGCGGAAGGCCGACCGAACTCCCGCCGAGGCCCGGATGAAGCTGCACAAGCAGCCGCATCGGCCGAAGTGGCAGCCGCTCTATGCCACTCCGCACGCCCCCATCGCCAGTTGGGCCAAGTTCATCAGCGAAGCCTACTGGAATGTCGAGCTGGAGCCGTAGGCAGGCGAAGTAACAAGAACCAAATCTCAAGCACCCTGCACCATGAATAGCTGGGTGCCGAAAAACTCACGGCTCAAAGCGAACCTGATTCGCTTTGGGCCGTCTTTGTTATTGGTTGAAGTATCAAATCTCTCTGCGGAGGCTCCACCATGCCACGCCAACTGCGATTTTTGGTGTCTTTGAGCCTGACCGCGCCGCGGGCCTAGTTCTTTGGGCCTTGAAGCAGGCCAGGCTCACTCTCACGATTCGGCGGCTGTTTGCCGCCTGAGCGTTTCACACTGCGCGCTGTGCAGGCCACAGCACTGTAGGGAACACCCTCCGTGGCAATCCGTGCCATGGCAAGGATCGCGCCTCTGCGCGCTCTTTCTGCGCCTCCAACTGAACCATTCCAATCTCGTGAGAACCATGAAACGTAAGAACCGATTGCTAAATCAGCAAAATGATCGCCTATCTTCGTGGCGGGCCGCTGCCGGCGACGAAGACGGCCTCGACCCCCGTGATTATTTCCAAAAGGAGAACGCGACCCCGCATTCCAGCCGTAAATCGGAGCAACTTTGCGCCCAGGTCGCCGACACGCTCTGCCGGCTCTTCGGCGGCGAGTGTGGCGACGAAGTGTTGCAAGCCCTTCAAGTGCTCGACGTTGCCGCTGCACCTGATGCTTCGCAACTGGTGGTTCTGGTCGGTCCGGTGACGGACGACTTGCAGCTCGACCCGGCGGAGGTTGCTGCCGCCTTGGACCGCGCCGCCGGCTGGCTGCGCACCGAAGTGGCCGCGGCGATCACGCGCAAGCGGGCCCCGCGGCTCGTGTTTCGCTATGTGCCGGTCGTTCCCGGCGAGGAAGCCCGGCGATGAAACAGCCCATTTCAACCGCGGCGCGCATCGACAAGTGGCTCTGCGAGCCGCTGCCGCGTGATGTCGCGCTCTCCATTGAGCGGCTAGCGCGGGCCGACGATGTGGCGCGAATCGCGGTGATGCCGGACGTGCATCTGTCGGGTGACGTCTGCGTCGGCCTGGCGGTTGGCACGCGGGGCCTTATCTATCCGGCAGCGGTCGGCGGCGACATCGGCTGCGGCATGGCGGCCATCGCCGTGGATACCCCGGCTGGATTGGTCGAAAGCGAGACCGCCGCGAATCGACTACTGGCGGAGCTTGCGCGGCGAGTTCCCGCAATGCGACATGGACGGGAAACGATGCCCGACCTGCCCCAAGAACTGGTAGGTCGGCCGCTGAGTGATCCACGACTGACGAAGTTGCTCGTTCGCGATGGGCGCGTGCAGTTCGGCACGCTCGGTCGCGGCAACCATTTTCTGGAGTTTCAGGCCGATCAGGAAGAGCGGCTTTGGATCATGCTCCATAGCGGCTCGCGGGCGATGGGTCAGGCGATCACGGCCCATCATGTCGCCCAAGCCGAGCAGCAGTCCGGTCGGCGCAAGCTGCCGTGCCTGGCTGCCGATACCCCCGCCGGCGCGGCCTACCTGGCCGATGTCGAGTGGGCGGTTGCATACGCTAGCGCCAGCCGCTTGGCGATGCTACGCTGCGTTGAGCAGGTGCTGCATGATCTGTTCGCGGTGTCCGTGGAGTGGCCGACGCTGATTCACGCCGACCACAACCACGTCCGGCGGGAATCTCACGACGGCGAACCGTTGTGGGTGCATCGCAAGGGCGCGCTTCCGGCGGGTGAAGGCGTGGCCGGTGTTATTCCCGGCTCAATGGGAACCGCCAGCTACCATGTGACCGGCCGCGGCAGCGAGGCATCGCTTTGCTCGTCGTCGCACGGCGCGGGCCGGACGCTTAGCCGGACGGAGGCGGCGCAAACGATTTCACCCCGGCGGCTGGCGGAAGAGATGCGCGGCGTCTGGTTCGACGAGCGGCACATTCGAGCCTTGTGTGACGAAGCCCCGTCGGCCTATAAGGACGTGCGAGCCGTTATGCGTGCCCAGCGCGAGTTGACCCGCATTGATCGCGAGCTGCGGCCGTTGTTGAGCTACAAAGGCTGCTAACCAAGGCGAACTCTGCCGAAGGCTCAAGACGTTGGCGCACGCCGCCTCGTTTTGAGCCTTCTTTGTTGGTACGTTGTGGTGGTTTGAGAATTGGCGATTGTCCTTTGGTGATTAAACCCATGAAGGGTCCCTTCGAACGCCTGAAATATGACCTGCGCCGCCTGTGGGAGTGCCCGGCCTGTCAGCGCCGCGAGCGGACGGCGGGAACGGAGACGTCGCGCTTCTGCCAATGCACGGCCAAGGATGGCGGCAAGCCAACCTCAATGCGCCTGACGGCAGATGGTCCGCAGCGGCTGGTTCCAGTCATTGCCGGGCCGAAATGGGAAGCACCAGTGGACGCTCCAGCTATCGCCGCACCGCCCGGTGAATTGCCCTCGAGCGAAGCGCCGCTGAGTGAAGCGCCGCCTCCAGAAATTCCACCGGCCGAGGCTTCCTAGCGCGACCAAGTCATTTGCCGGCCTTCAGTTGCTCCAGCATCGCGACCAGTTGCTCGGTCAGCTTGCGCGAGGCTTCGATTTCGACGCGACTGGTGCCGAGCCACGTTTCGTAGCCCCCCAGGCGATGCTGCTCGGGAGTGGGGAGGTAGCCGTAGCCTCCGTTGGCCAGTTCGATGGTGCAGGTGGTGGCGAAGGGGCTGCGGCGTTTGATTTCGAGCCCCGTTTCGCAAAAGGTCTCGAAGGGAGTGGTGGCGATTCCCAGCTCGCCGATCCGCAGCGCTTGCAGCACAATGGTGACGCTATCCGGACCATTTTTCAGATCGAGCGCCCGCTGGGCATAGAACTTGTCGAGCCGATGTACCGACGGGCTCGCGCCGGAAACCAGCTTCTCGGCCCACTCCACGATCTCGGGCGTCGGCTTGCGCGTGGCCAGGGTCAACTCGCGCTGCACCATGCCCAGCGGCACCCAGTCTTGAAATTGCAGGGCTTCGTGGGCCGCGGCGACTTTGCCCGCCACGTCGTGGGCGACGTACCGCATCTGGGCATACGGCGGCTGGCGGGGGCGCGGCTGGCGGAAGTTGATATTGTTGATGTCGCCGCTGGTGCCATTGCTCAGCATGCCGACGAACGGAGGATCGAGGCGGTCGGCCTTGAGCAGCTCTTGCACCCGGTCGGCGAACATGGCGAAGTAATCGGCCGAAACCTCATGGGCCCGCGTGCCGCCAACATAGTGCAACGAATAGTTGGCGAGCAGGGCGAGCGGCCGGCCATCCTTGGCTCGCACCGAGAGGAACGCCACTTGCGGATCGATCGGGCCGGCCGGCTCGATCAGCTTGGGGCTGCCCGCCGGCGGGTTCATCCGCACCTGGTCGATGCCGCCGAAGGGGTTTTCGAGGTCCGGCCCTGGCTCCATCCGCCAGCGGCGGTTGTTCAGATGCTCCGGCACCTCCACCGAGCCAAAGGCGAGCTTGGCGGGCTGCAGGTTCTTGTTCGCGCGGATCAGCCCGTCGGCGATCCGCCGCACGAGGAAGTGTTGATACTGGTTCAGTTCGGCGGTGGGCTGCGCGAGGTTCTTCGAGCGGGCTGCGGGGCCGGAATGCGTGTGCGTCGCGGAAATGAGAATCCGATCGACAGGAATGCCCGTCGCGGCACTGGCCAGCTTCTTCGCCTCGTCGCAGATTTCGCGGGCGATGGAGAGGTTGTCGCACACCACGATGCCCAGGCGGGTTTGGCCGTCGTCCAGCACCAGACAGCGGGCATTTAGTTCGTCGTGAATCGACTGACTCGGCTCCGGCGAGAATCCTCCCACCAGCGGTTCGCCAATGAGCGGCGTGATGTTGCTCGTCGCCGCCCCGGCTTGCAGTTGCTTTGGTTCGTCGGCTGGCAAACTCGCGGCAGTCATCCACACGAGGCAGCCAGCGGCCAGAGTTCGGAAAATTTGAGAGTTCATGGTTACTGACTCCAGATAGTAAGTGTGTTTGTGGCTCGCCTCACCTGACTCTTGCCTCCTGACTCCTAACTCCTAACTCCTAACTCCTAACTCCTGGCTCCTGGCTCCTAACTCCTGGCTCCTGGCTCCTGGCTGCTGACCATGTCCCTTCCCCTACAGCCATCCTTCCCGCCGATACCATTCGATCGTCTCCCGCAATCGCTCGGCCAGCGGCAGCGGGGGGACGAAGTCGAGCTCGCGGCGGGCGGCCTCACCGGAGCAGGCCCAACTGCTAACGAGGGCCTCGCGCATTTTGTCGAAGTTGATATCGTCGGCCCGGCCGCTGATTCGTCCGCGCAGCTCGCCGATCCCCGCCACGCACCACGCGAAGGGCCCCGGCAGCGGCAGCATCAGCGCAAACGGGCGGCGGAGCATCGGCCGCACAATCCGCCCCAACTCCGCATAGGTCGGATACTCCGGCGCGGCGGCGAAATAGATTCCCTTGCCCGGCGCGCCATTGCTGGGCGTATCGCCGCTTGGTGCTCCGCCGCTTGGAGACAGCGTCGCTCCGCGCTCGGCCGCCCGCAGCAAAATCTCCACCGTGTCGCTGACGTGAATATACGACAGCGGCGGCGGCGACCAGCCGGGAGCGGCATGAAGCCGGGCCAGCTTGATCGCCTTGAATGCCTTGAAGAGTGCCGTATCGCGCGGGCCAAATACGATGCCGGGGCGGACGATGGTCGTCGGCACGCGGTCGCCAAAGGGGATCACCGCCTGCTCGCCACCGAGCTTGCTCCGGCCGTAAATTGAAACCGGCGCGGGGGGATCGGCTTCGGTGCGGATTTGCCCGCGCGGCGCGGGGCCGGCGGCGGCGACGGACGAGACGAGCACCAGCCGCGGTGGGCGGGATTGCCCGGCGCAGGCCGCGGCCAGCACTCGCGTGGCATCCCGGTTGACCCGATACATTTCGTCGGCGCGGGGAGATTTCGTCAGTCCCGCCAGATGATAGACCGTCTCGATCCCGTCGAGCGCCGCCGCCAATGCCGCCGGCTGGTCGAACGCCGCGGTGACGATCTCGGCCCCCCACTCGCGGAGCAACTTGACGTTGGAACTGGGACGAGCAAGGCAGCGCACCACCTGACCGCGCGCCAGCAGCGACT
>JANRLS010000050.1:0-11655 GCA_033762315.1 Pirellulaceae bacterium | reverse complement strand
CCCGGCGAGCTCGGCGATAAGCTTGCCTTCGGCGGTGTCCCAAAGCTTGACCAGCTTGTCGTTGCCGCAGCTGGCAAGCCGCGTGCCATCCGGACTGACCGCGAGGGCCCGTACCCAGCCGTTGTGGGCCGGATCGAGCTTTCGGGTCGGCTCTGGCTTATCGGCGGCGGCGGGCCACCAGAGGATGCGGCCGTCGTAGCCACCCGAATAGACCGTGTCGCCGCTGGGCGAGAATGCGAGCGCCCGGACCCAGCTATCGTGCCCGGCCAGGGAAGATGCGGTGCCGGTGGCGATGTCCCAGCGAGTGACGACGTTTTCCTCGGCGCCAGTGAAGATGTACTTGCCGCTCGGATCGAAACGGCAAGCCGCCAGCGGGCGAGGATGCTTCCAGTTCGGGCCGAGATGGACCGCTGCCGGATCGGCTTTCACCGCCGAGGCCTCGGGCTTTTTCTCTTCGTCCGGCATATCGCACTCCAAATCAATTCAGAGTAGAAGCCACCGATGGAACACAGATCAAACACGGATGAACGAAGACTTCATCTGTGTTCAATCCGTGTTTCGTCCGTGGCTCCCCTGGTCCCTATCAATCTTAAGCCAGCAGTTCCTTGATCGCGTCCTTCGCCGGGTCGCCAATGGGGAACTTGCGGCCGCCAACATCAAATTCGGCTTTGGAATCGACGCCGCTGGCCTGCATGAGGGTGTGGAAGACGTGGCCGTGATCGACCTCGCGGTCGGCCACGGCGGTGCCATTGGCGTTCGTCTTGCCGATGACCGCCCCCCCTTGGATGCCGCCGCCGCCGAGGCAGACGCTCCAGGCGGTGCCCCAGTGGTCGCGGCCATAGCGGGGGTTGATTTTCGGCGTGCGGCCGAATTCGGACATCACGCAAATCACCGTGTCTTCCAGCAATCCTCGGTCGGCCAGGTCGGCCACCAGCGTGGCGAACGGCTTATCGAACTCGCCGAGTTGCTCGATGTGATAGTCGAAATTCTCGAAGTGCGTGTCGTAGTTTGAATGGTTGACCTGCACGAACGGCACGCCCGCTTCCAGCAGGCGGCGGGCCAAGAGGCAATGCTTGCCGAATTCGTGCGCTCCGTAACGCTCCTGGTCGGCGGCCGATTCCTTGGTGACGTCGAACACCTCGCGGCGGGCCATGAGCTGCACCGCCTGCTCGTACGAAAAGGTATAGGCATCGGTATCGGCCGTGCGGCGGCGGCCGGCGAAGCGGTCGTTGGCGGCCATGCGAAACTGGTTGCGGCGGACATCGGCCTCGCTCGACACGGCCGGCAGGGGCTCGCTATTGGTGGGGGCTTTGCCGTCGGTCAGCACCACACTGGCGAATTTGGGGCCTAGATAGGCACCGGTGCTGTTGCCCGAGCCGCCGGCCGGAATGAGGATGTGCCCCGGCAGCGGAAACGATTGCGGCGTGAGGGCCTTGGCGGTGACGGCACCCAGGTGCGGATATTCGGTCCCTGGCATGCGGGTGCGGCCGGTCGTCATTTCGACCTGTCCGCGGCCGTGGTCGCCGTGCTTGGTGTTCAGGCTGCGAACGATCGCCAGCCGATGCATTTGCTGGGCGGTGTAAGGCAACAGCTCACAAATTTGCACGCCGGGGACGGAGGTCGAAATCGGGCGGAATGGTCCGCCGGTGTCGGTGTTCGGCTTGGGATCCCACGTTTCCAGCTGGCTGACGCCGCCGTGCAAGAAGATATTGAGCACTCGCTTCTGCCGCGACTTGAGCTGCTCGGCGACAGCGGGAGTTCCCGCGCAAAACGCGCCCAGCCCCGCCGCGAGGCCGCCCACGGCAAATCCGCCGAGGAAAGACCGCCGCGAAACCGTGTGCTCCGTCGTGCCGCAGGCATATCCACATCGCATGGCAGGTCTCCTTGGTAATGAAGCACGCCCACGCCAGCGTGGGACGTGGCACTCCGGTCAGTGATTGAAGCGGAATTCGTTGCTCGAAGCCAGTGCCCAGATCATTTCGGCGACCGCGGCGGGCCGGTCGGTGCGGTCCTTCAGGAAGGTCGCGACGCTCTCTTTCTCGTCGGCCGTCGGCTGGCGAGTGAGCACGGCGAGATACATTTCGTCGGCGATGGCCGCGTGATCTTCCAGCTTGCCAAGTCGTTCCGTTAGTGTGCCGGCAGCGGGCGAAACCCAGCCATAGACCACGCTGCCATTCTCGAAAAACAGGGCCTGATTCACTGTCGCCTGAAAATCGGCTCCGGGGAGCGTGCCGTAGAGGCTGACGAACGACGCGATACTCCCGCGGACCGCTTCGTACACCTTTTGCTCGACGTAGTCGGCCAAGGCGGCGGGCTTGCCCGCTTCGGGCACATCCTTCAGCGTGGCGGGCCAAGATTTCTCGGCCGCGGCCCGAAACGTGGCGGCCTGCCCCGCGAGGATGCCGCTGGCTTGCATCAGGCTGAACGCGAATTGCTCGCTGGTCAGCGGCCGCAACCTGCCGATTTGGCCGGCAACCGTCCAACGGTCGATCAGCGTCTGATAAGCCGGCTCGGCGAGTGCCGGATCATCTTTTTTCGCCTGCCACTCGCCAATCGCCTGGGCGGTGACGATTTGGGCGTCGAGTGCCGCCATGGCATAGCGGGCGTCGGCCAGCAAATCCTCCGCATCGAGCACCGCTTTTTCGGCGGCGACGAGCTTGTCTTGCGGCGCGGCGGCCTGAGCCTGGGCGAGCGCCTGTTGCGCAACCTGGGCCACTTCGGCGGCGGTTTTCAGTTTCGCTGCCAAATCGGCCACCTTCTTGGTTTCGGCTTCGACTTCGGCGGCCAGGGCTTTGGCCCTACCATCGAGCTTGGCAAACGCTTCGGCGACGACCTTATCGTCCGGGAATTTCTTCACGGGGACGCTGGTGCGCACAGCGGCATTGGAAACGAGCGTCGCCTGCTCCTGCTTCTTGGCGAGTGCTTCGTCGGCGGACTTTTTCTCGGTCTCGATTTTGGCGACGGCATCGTTCGCGGTTTTGGCGGCGGTTTCCAGCTTGGCGAGTTCCCCTTTTTGCTTGTCGAATTGTTCAAGCAGCGATTTGCGGTCGTTCTTGGCCCGGTCATAAGCGGCACGCTGGGCATCGCCGAGTGCCGTCAGTTCGCTGCGGCGAGCTTCCAGCTTGGCGATCAGCTCGGCGGCCGGCGGCAAGTTCAAGTCGGCCGGGTTGGGGGCATCGCAGGTGCGCTGATAAGCGCGCGTCAGGGCCAGTTCGCGGAGCATCGCGCGGGCGTCGAACTTGGAAGTCGCCAACTCGTCGGCCAGCAGCGTCAGCAGTTCCGGGTGGCTCGGCGGGTTGGCCAGATAGTGAAAATCGACCGGATGAACGAGGCCCCGGCCGAACATCTGCGCCCACAGGCGATTGGCCATATTGCGGCGAAACTCGCGACTTTCCGCCAGCATCCCCCCCAATTGCGACCGCCGGCTGAACTTGGGAATACCGCGAACTCCCTTGGCGGGAGCTACTTCGTATTCCTTTCCCTTGGCGAACGTCGGCTCGCCCACCAACGTGGCTCCCTTGGGGAGCTTGGGAACGACCTTATCGGCGGCATTGCCGGTGAAAACCGATTTGAAGCTCGCTTCGCCATCCGCCTTCTCGGCGACGAGCGTCACCTTCTTCGCCGCATCGGCAAACACGCTGCTCCGCATGACGAAGGCGAACAGCCCGTAGTAATCGGCCTGAAAATAATCATCGACGATGGGATGGTCGTGGCACTGGGCGCACTGAAAATCCATGCCGAACATCATCCGCCCCACGTCGCGGGTGACGAGGTTCGGCTCGCATTCGCGATTGAGAAAAAAACGTGCCGCGGGACGGAGCGCTTCGTCGCTCCCATCGGCCGTTAGCAACTCGCGGCAGAGCTGATCGAGCGGCTTATTGGCGGCAAACGACTGGCGGAGATATTGCTCCCAATCGCGGGCGTTAGAGTTCTTATCAGTCCGCCGCTCGATCAGCATGACATCCCAAGTGATCGACAGGTGCCGAGCATATTGCGGACTGGCGAGCAGGCGGTCGATCAGCTTGGCGCGCTTATCGGTAGCCGGATCGGCGAGAAACGCGCGCGTTTCGGCGATCGTCGGAATGCAGCCGGCAAGGTCCAGATAGACGCGGCGGATAAAGTCAGCATCGCTACACGAAGGAGCAATCGGCCCAACTGCGGCCGCATCGATCAGGGCGTCGATCCGCTCGTGCAGCGGCGGCTCGCCAGCATGGGCGACTCCCGCCAGCGAGAGCAGCATGGCGAAGACCCAACCGCGCGATGAGAGGGGTGCCGGCATGGCACAAGCCTTTGCAGCAAGCGGGGGAATTGGGGAAGGAACGACGCGGTAGCATCGCGAACCGGCGGGAGTGCTTCGGGCCACCAGCGACCCATAAGCACATGTCTATGAGAGTAGCCGGCCCCTTGGGGCGCGTCAAGGGAATTCGGTTTTCCGCTAAGTGGTTGCAAAGACTCGCCGCGGCGACCTTTCATCGCACCGGCGGACGAACGAGCGACGTGCGGACGCGGAAGTGCTCGCGGTCCACCTGAATCTCTAGTGGTTCGCGGCCGCTAGGAAGCTCGGTCGGCGCGAGCGCGGCCAGATTACGCGGCAAGACTCGCGAATCAAGCAGGCCAAAGCGGACGAACGACACGAGCTGACGAAACTCGTCGCTCGACAGTTTGATCGGCTTTTTCACGAGCGGATCGAGATTAGCGAGCACCGGCTGCATCGGGCCGAGGGGGCCGTCCATGTCGCCCGGCAAGCGGCCGCGCGGCGAGTAGCTGGCCACCGACTTTTTCACGTCGAGATGGTGGCGGATTGCATCTTCGAGCGAATCGAAAGCGCCGTTGTGAAAAAAATGGGCCTGAATCGCGATGTTGCGCAGCGGCGAAGTACGAAACTTATAGCGGTCGGCCGGATCGCCCGTGATCTGGGCGAGGCCAAAATCCTCGTCCCCGTCGCCATCGAACACCGAATTGGTCTCGTCGGGCACCACCTGCGGCACGCCGAGTACATGCGGCGTGAAATCGCTGAACATCTCGTTGCTCGCTCCGGCGACCGAGTGACACTGCACGCACTTCGCCTTGCCGAAGAAGAGCAAGGCTCCCTTCTTCTGGTCGTCGGTCAGGGCCTGTTTTTGACCGCGGGCGTACAAGTCGATCGGCGCGCGGGCGAAGACGAGCGAGATCTGAAACTCCGCCAGACCCGCGGCGAGCATTTCGTACGAAATCGGATCATCGTCGGCGAGGCCCGGAAACGCCGTCTGAAAAAGGGGCCGATAGCCGGCGGCCAGGCTCACGCGCTCCATCACGGCGGCGCGGATGTTGTCGTTGCCGTCGGATGCCTCGAAGCCGGCCATTTCGTTGCGCTCGGTCGGCGGAATGAACGCCTGGGCCGTCATCAAATGCGGCAAATGCGAAAGCGTATCTCCCTCGGGGGCGGGAAAGGTGAAGCCCGCGCTGTTGTCGAAGGGGTCGTTTGAATTGGCGAAAAATCGCGAGTTCCACATCAGCCGCGGGAAGAATGCCGAGTTGAGAATCTGTGGTGTACGGCGCTGGTTGCGCGGCCCTTCGCGGTCGGGCCCCACGATGCCGTTGTTGTCGATGCCGATCGCGATGGGCTGCGAATCGCCAAAGCCGACGGCGGGGGAATGGCAGCCCGCGCAGGAATTGTCGTCGTGCAGGCCGAGCAGCGTGTCGAAAAAGAGATTGCGGCCGAGTTCGACCAGTTTGGGATTGAGGGGCCGGCCGAGGCGCGTTTCGAGCGTGTCCTCGACCCGCCCCGTAAAGCCGTGGGCCGCCAGCGCCTCTTTCAATTGCTGGTCGAGGCTCTTTTTGGGAGCGGCGGGCGCGATCGCAGGCAGAGCTAGCACGCCACCGAAGACCACCAGAAAAACGAACGAAGCTGAGCGTCGTCCCATGGCATTCACCACATCGAGGATGCTGAACCAGTTGAGCGGCGAGCGTGCTAACCCGGCAAAACCGCCATAGTAGCTGGTTTTCCCCGCCAGTCTAGCTAGACTCGAACTTCGGCGGTCAGATTGTTATCGGCAGCGTAGCGGCTGCGGATGGGCTCGATCGTTTCGGCTAGGAATTCGTCCACCTGCTCGGGCGCGCGGCCGACGAACTGCGCCGGGTCGAGCGCGGCCAAGAGATTCACCTGGGCAAAGGCGGCCTCGGTGGCGAGTCGCTGTAAGAGGTCGTTGGGCTGGCCTTCTTGCTTGACAGCCCGAGCGGCGGCCTGGCTATGGCGGCGAATCGTTTCGTGCAGCTCTTGGCGGTCGCCCCCCGCTTCGACCGCGGCCATCAGCAGGTTTTCGGTCGCCATGAACGGCAGCTCTTCGCCCAGGTTTTTGCCGATCACTTGGGGATAGACCACCAGGCCGCTGGCGATGTTTTCGAGCAGAATCAGCACGGCATCGATGGCGAGAAACGCCTGGGGAAGGACGAGGCGGCGATTGGCGCTGTCGTCGAGCGTTCGCTCCATCCACTGCACGCTGGCCGTGGCGGCGGTGCTCGATTGCAGACTCATCACAAACCGAGCCAGGCCGCACGCCCGCTCGCTGCGCATCGGGTTGCGCTTGTAGGCCATCGCCGAACTGCCGATCTGGTCCGCTTCGAAGGGCTCTTCGACTTCCTTCCGCGAGGCCAAGAGGCGCAGGTCGGTCGCCAGCTTGTGGGCCGACTGGGCGATGCCGGAGAGGACATCGAGCACCTGCGCATCGACCTTGCGGCTGTAGGTTTGCCCCGTGACCGCGTAGCTGGCGGCAAAGCCAAGCCGCTGTGCAACTCGGCGTTCCAGCTCGCGGACTTTGGCATGATCGCCGTGGAACAGAGCCAGAAAGCTGGCCTGCGTGCCGGTCGTTCCCTTCACGCTGCGGGCCCGGAGCGATTTGATGCGATGCTCGACCTCGGCCAGGTCGAGGGCCAAATCATAAGCCCACAAGCAGGCCCGCTTGCCGACGGTCGTGGGTTGGGCGGGTTGTAAATGGGTAAATCCGAGGCAAGCCAGGCTCCGATGCTGGGCGGCGAATTTGGCCAGCCGGTCGATCACCCCGGCCAGGCGGCGGGCGACGATTTGCAACGCTTCGCGGAGCAAAATGAGGTCGGTGTTATCGGTGACGTAACAACTAGTAGCCCCCAGGTGAATGATCGGCCGGGCCGTCGGGCAAACATCCCCATAAGCGTGAACGTGCGCCATCACGTCGTGTCGCAGCTTCTTTTCATACGCGGCCGCGGCGGCGAAATCGATGTCGTCGGTATGAGCCGCGAGCTCGGCGATTTGCTGCTCGGAAATGGCCAGCCCCAGCCGGCGCTCTTCCTCGGCGAGCACCACCCACAGCCGCCGCCAGGTGCTGAACTTGCGCTGGTCGCTAAACAGGTGGGACATTTCCGGCGAGGCGTAGCGGCCAGTCAGCGGGTTTTCGTAGCGGTCGTGGGGCATTTTTAATGGTTTGCTGTCAGTGGTCCGTTGACCGTTGGGTCATTTGCTGGAATTTCGCGCCTTCGAGATAATTGTAGCGATTTTCAAGCCAGCCAAGATCGATCCATTTGCCCATCGTTTTAGGACTACTTTTCGTCGCGTCGGCCATGCGGCCCCCACGATGCTGTCAGCCGAGTGTTTGTCCTCCGCTTCCTGCCTGGAATTGGTTCTCTAAGTTGACGACAACGGCGACTGCGAATCCTTCCCCGCGTGGGGCAGCGAGGCTACGATGAAGGCTGGCGAAATCGTCCGCCCCGCACGATGGAAAGTGCTCCATGCTCGTTTGCCGTTCTTTGTCGATTTTGCTGGCAGCGGCGCAATTCGCGGGAGTCGCCGGCGCCGAGGAGCGGACGGTCGATCCGCGGCCGTTCGGGTTCGATCTGGCTCCCGGTGCGTTGCGGGCCGGCAAAGGGGAGATCGTCACCACGAGCGATGCCGCCGGGCAGCCAGCGATGGGGCGAATTCATGCCCGCATCGGCGAGGGCGCGGTGATTTTGCTTCCCGATGGGCAACTTGTCGCCCGTCCCGCCGGGCAATTCGCGCCGAGTGATCGCCCCTTTCAGCCGCTCGATAAGGACGCCCTGAAAGCCCGGCTGCTCGAGGAATTTCCGGGATTCAAGGTGGCGCACACGGGGCACTATGTGTATGTCTATGACTCGAGCGAGGAATTCGCCCTCGCGACGAGCCGCATCTTGGAGACGATGCTCTCGGACAAAACCGGCCTCAAGGCATTTGCCGAGAATCAGAAGCTGACGGTGCATGAGCCGGCGACGCTGCTCGTGGCGGTGATGTTTCGCACCGACGAGGAGTTTCAGCGGTATCGGCGCATGCCGGACGGCGTGGTGGCCTATTACCACACACTGAGCAACCGGGTGTTCATGTACGAACAGGCCGCAAACGGCGGTGCTCGGGCCGATCTGGCCCTGCAGCAATCGATTGCCACCATCGCCCACGAAGGGGCGCATCAAATTCTGCACAACATCGGCGTGCAGCAGCGGTTGTCGCTGTGGCCGATGTGGCTATCGGAGGGGCTGGCCGAATATTGTGCCCCGACCAGCACCGACGCCCGCCTGCGGTGGAAAGGGGTGGGGGTCGTCAACGACATGCGGATGTTCGAGCTAGAACAGTACATCAAATCGAATGCCGCCGCGCCGCCGAGTGGCGAGCTGATCGACCACACCGTGCTGGCCGCGAGGCTGACTTCCACCGGCTACGCGACGGCCTGGTCGGTGGTGCATTATCTGGCGAAGAACAAGCGGGCCGAGTTCGCCGCCTATTTGCGCGAAGTCGCGGCGCTCGGTCCCTTCGAGGGAGCAACCGAGATCACCCCGCCGGGCATCGTCCGTGGAAATCGAGCCCTGTTTATCAAGCATTTTGGGGACGATTTCGCCGGACTCGAAACCAAACTCGTCCTGCATCTGAAAAAGCAGCCCTATGCCGATCCGTTCGCCGGCGCGCCGCACCTGGTGGCGACGCTTTTGGCGGGAGATGCTCGCCGTCCGCAGCGACAGGCGAATACGTTTCACTCGCGCGAACTGGCCGAAAAGTGGCTCGACGATTCGCTCGCCAAGCTCCCCGCCGACCAGCGGGCCAGCGCCACCCCCGCCCTGCGACTCTTTCCGAATCGGGCTGCCGCTGAGAATTACGCCCGGCAATGGCTGGCCGGAAAATAGCGGCCGAGAAAATTTCTCGGGAATTTTGCAAGTCGTTTCCGGCAAACGACTTGCGCTCTGATTTGTCGCGCAGGGCGCGGTTTTCCGTGACCAGACTAGTCAAGGGGCCTCCGTTCAATGGGGGCAGTGTTCGTGATTCGTTTCGTGTCTCGCGAAGCTCACCGAGCTTGCCAAGGAGATCGTCATGGTTGCCCGATTGCTCGACCTGTTGCCCCCCAGCGAACGTGATTTCGAGGTTTTTTACGCCGTGGTCGTTGAAGGGGAGAGCCCCCAGGCCGCCAGCGAGCGGTTTGGCCTGTCGCCGGCCCGCGTCGCGCAGATTCGCCAGTCGGTGAGCGATTGGCTGGCGCGGAGTGCTCCGCAGGCCCGCCCCGTTCCGGCTGCCCAGCGGACGGAGCTCGCCGCCGAGATTGCCGAGAAGCGACTCGATCACCTGTATGCCGAAGCGCTCGCCGCGTGGCGGAAGTCGCCGGGAGCGGGAGATGTGCGCTATTTGGCGCTGGCGGCTCGCATTGCCGAGCGCGGGGCAAGGCTGGCCCGGCAGACCGAAGGGGGCCGAGCCAACACGGCCCCGGTTCCACGGGACGAAGACGACGGCGAAAGCCCGGACGATGGGCGTGTCGTCAGCCGCCGGCAAGTGACGCCGCTTGCTCCTCCGCCGAGCGAGCTGGCCGAATATGCCGACGACGCGAGCCTGTTGCTGTCGGCTCAGATCGAGCGGCGACGGGCGGCGTTCCTCGCGGCGCTGGCGAACGAGAACTCTCCGGTGCAGCCCCCGCGGACCGATGCCAACGGAATGCTGCTCGAAGAGGATGAACAGGCCAACCCCCCGCGCGAGCGAAGCACGCGGCGCGGTGGTCTGCGGCGGCCCGAGCCGGCGCTACTGCCGTAAGAGGGCGGGATACCACAACGTAGGACGATGCCATGCATCGTCTTGTGGGATTGTGTTCGTCGGGTAATCGGTCGAAGCAGGGCTTCGACCTACGCGAGTAATGTCGGCGATATTAGCGCGACATCCGCGGCGGGCGCACCCAAACGAGCTTCATGTCCCGTTCGACTTCCTCGACCCATTCGAGCGAAACCTCGAACGCCTCGCGCTGGGCCACGGCCAACAGTTCCATGTTCATTCCCGATTCAAGAAACTGCTGCCGCAGGATTTCGTCGCTGGGCTCCTGCGCGAGGACCAGCACCACGTAAACCCGCGCCTTGGACTGATTCGGAGCCGTGCCAACCTGGCCCGGTTCCAGCGCGAATACACTCTTCATGAAGTCGCGGCCGGGAAGATCGATTCCCACCACGGGGCTCAGTTCCGGCTCGCCAAACCCCATGCCGATCGAGCCGGTGGTGAGCCACGAGAACGGCGGCGGCGAAACGACTTTGCTCGCCTCGAACAGATCCTTCAGCGACTTGGCCCCCTTGGCTTTGTCGGCCTGCTTCTGGGCCTCTTGCTTGGCCAACAGGAAGGCCTGCTCGCGCTTCCAATGCTCGATGACCTGATCGCGCACGTCCTTGAGCGTCACGTCGGCGGCTTCGACCTCGGCGGTCCGCCAGTGCAAAAAGCTGACATCGGGCTCCGACGACATTTCCTCGGCGGGCGAATACAGTGGCTCGCCAGGGCCGAAGGCGACATCGGGAAACGTCAGCCGGACGAACTGGCCGCGCTGAAAGGCTTGCATGTCGATCCGCATCACCTTTTCGCCCAGTTCGGTCTTCATCACTTCATGGCGATCAACGAGGGGGGTCGAACCGTGCTCAAAGCCATGCTTTTTGGCGAGGGCCGCCACATCGAGCTTGCCGGGATCGACAACATCGCTCGACTTCGTCTTGCGATCCTTAAGACTCTCCCAGCGGGCCAGCTTGCGGCCGAACTCGGTGATTTCGGTCATCACCTTCTTCACCGCCGCGTCGCGGGCCTCTTGAGCCAAGGGCTGCGCGAGGCGGGTCCGAATCTCGTCGGCGACCTCCTCGAGCGTCTTGAATTTCGGCTCGGCGGGCGGCGGCGGAGTTGCCGGTTCGGCGGGAGTAGCGGGAGTTTCAGCCGGTTTGGGGTCGGCAGGCTTGGGGTCCACGGGTTTTGGCTCCGCCGGTTTTTCCTCGGCGGGTTTCGGCTCGGCGGGTTTCGGATCCGCAGGCTTGGGCTCGGCGGGCTTCTCTTCCGCTGGTTTGGGATCGGCTGGTTTGGGATCGGCCGGCTTCTCGGTGGCGGGTTCTTCGTCGCAAGGCTTGTTTTCGTCCGCCGGCTTATCGGCGGGTTTAGGTTCGGCCGGCTTTGGTTCGGCTGGTTTGGGATCAGCTGGCTTTGGTTCCGCCGGCTTTTCGTCTGCTGGTTTTTCAGCGGGTTTTTCCGTCGGCTTGGGTTCGGTGGGAGTCTCCGCGGGTTTGTCGGTAGTTGGTTTGTCGGACGCGGGCTTATCCGTAGTTGGCTTCTCGGTCGCCGGCTTATCGCCAGGGGGCGGAGTGTCTTCGGCCGGGGGCAATTCGGGCTGCTTGTGCTCGCCGCGGGCCTTGCCGGCTTCG
>JANRLS010000049.1:0-43957 GCA_033762315.1 Pirellulaceae bacterium | reverse complement strand
CGTGGCCGTTCGGATCCCACACCGAGATTTGCGGCTTGGCGCTGCGCAGCTCGGCGGTGAGGACATCGCGGCTATAGACCGTGCCGATGGGGGTGCCGCTAGGAAACTTCACCGGGGCGGCCTCGCCGATGCCATTGACTGACAGCTCACTGGCGACATCCCAAAAATAGAGCAAGCGCGAGGTGGGCTGGCCCTGAGCGTCGTAGGTGATGAAATCGGGATGGCGGAAGTCGATCCCCGAATCGATGACCGCGACGATCACCCCCTTGCCGGTCCTCCCCGCGACGCCGCCCCGCACGATCTTGTCGGGAATTTCGCGCGGCGAGACCGTTCGCGGCACCGGGCGGGCCGGCGGCGGCACATTGACGATGCTCATCTCCTCCATCCACACCAGGCCGTCGGTTTCGCTCAGGGCCTTGATCGTCGCCTCGTTGTTGAGGGCGAAGACATCGGCAAAGCGGTCGTGGCGGGCGAACACGAAGACGTCGTCCTGGCGGAACTTCGCGCACGCCGCCCCATTCTCGAACTCCAAATTGATAACGGCATACTGTGCCGCCGCGCCGGGCTTGGCTTCTTCGGAATAGAGCGCGGCCTGGGCCGACTGCGGCGAGGTCCGGGCGCTCGCCAGCTGTGCCTGCGTGGCCGGCGAAACTTTCGCCCGCTGGCTGGCCGCCAAACGAATCGGCGGCTGGCGTTTGGTGGAGGATGCCGGTTCGGCGGCGATGGTCGCCGCCGCGATCAACGTCGAAGCCAAGGCCGCGGAGCACGAGCGCACGAACATGTTGCCAACTCCCGAAGGAAAACCGATCGCCACCTGAAGTACTGTCGCCGCCGGAATGGGGCGGGTTCAAATTCGCGGGCGAAACCAGTCAAAATTGTGGTTCAAGGAGGCTCGCGGAGCAAGCTCGCGGCACCCCGCAAGCGCAAAATCTCCGGCAGTTGAAGATTTTTCGGCCCCACCGATCCGCTCGTCTTGATGTTGGCGGGTGGCCAACGCCACGGCTCCCCAGCGGAGTGACTGGACGCCCCGCCCGAAGCGGCGGGCGCTGCTGCCAGCGCCTGCGCAGCCACGGTGTCGTGGCACTGAATAATCTGGCCAAAATTGGGATTTTGTGCCTTGCGGAGCGCGCGAACCCCTTTATAGTTGGCCAGACCTCGGCGATTTTTCCGGAACCTCGCCGAGTCGCCAGCCGCTGGGCTGGCACAATTCGACAGTGTCGCCCGCCGGCAGCAATCCGTCCCGATCAGGCGGAGGCCGGCAACAGGTTGCATCCCACACGTCCGCGTGTCGGGTGCGCCGCTCATCGCCCAGGGAACCTGGGATGGCGATGAGAACCAGGGCGCAGGGAAGCCTTTCGGCGCGTTACCGCTCGTGCTCGCTCACGTGCGCGACGCCGCCGACATCCTCACGCGTGGCGCGGACTTTTCGGTCCGCCATCGACCACCGCTTCCGTCCGGCCGGTCTCGGCGATTCCGCCGGGCCGCATTCCCTCGGGCTGCCCACGGCCGCCCGTTCCTCAGAAGGAGCTTGAATCCTATGCAGTTTGCCAATTCCTCGCGCCGCCGCTCGCTTCGCAACTCCACCACCCGCCGCCAATTCCTGCGGCTCGAATGCCTCGAAAACAGGGCGGTGCTGTCGGGAGCTTCGCCGGTGGCGGTCAACGACCTCTTCAACGCCATCGTTGATGAGCCGCTCGTGTCGGAGCCGGCGGCCATTCTGGCCAACGACACCGGCCCCGACGGCAGCTCCCTCTCGGCCGAGCTCTTCCGCGGGCCCGACCACGGCAAGCTCGAACTGGCCGACGATGGCTCGTTCGTCTATACCCCCGACGCCGGCTTTCTCGGCATGGACAGCTTCGTCTATGCCGCCACCGATGGCGAATCGATCAGCGAGCTGGCGGCGGTGACGTTTCTCGTTGGCGATGGCAACCACGCGCCGGTCGCCGCCAACGATTCGTTCAGCACCAGCGAAGACACGCCGCTTATCGTTTCCGGCGCCGGCATCCTGGGGAACGACACCGATGCCGACGGCGACGCGCTCTCCATCGTCGCCGGCAGCCCGCTGCATGGAACGCTGGAGCTGGCCGACGATGGCAGCTTCGTCTATACGCCCGACGCGGATTTCACCGGCCTTGATGGCTTCAGCTACTATGTGAACGACGGCTCGGCCGATAGCCATGTCGCGACGGCGACGATCCTGGTGACCGCCGCCAACGACTCTCCCGTCGCCGTGAACGAAGAGTTCACCATCGACGAAGACACGCCGCTGGTGCTCGAAGCGCCGGGCATCCTGGGGAACGACACCGATGCCGATGGCGATCCGCTCTCGGCCAGCGTGGTGAATCCGCCGCAAAACGGCACTCTCGTCCTCAATGCCGATGGTTCGCTGACCTACACGCCCAACGCGAATTTTCACGGGATCGATGGCTTCAGCTACCTGGCCAGCGATGGCGCGGCGAATAGCGAAGCGGCCACGGTGACGATCAACGTGCTGGCGGTGGCCGATCCGCCGGAGGCGAAGGACGACGCCTACGTGCTTGACGAGGATACGGTGCTCACCGTGTCCGAAGGGGGGGTGCTGGCCAACGACCTGGATGGCGACGGCGATCCGCTGACGGCGACGCTCGTCAGTGGCCCGGCCAGCGGATCGCTCCAGCTGAACCCCGACGGCACGTTCACCTATACGCCGAGCGCGAATTTCACGGGGACCGACAGCTTCGTCTATGCGGCCAGCGATGGCACGACCGCGGTCGAGGCGACGGTCACACTGACGGTGAACGCGGTGGCCGACGCGGCGGTGGTCGCCGAAGACGCCTATAGCACGGGCGAGGATGTGCCGCTGGTGGTGTCGGTCGATTCGGGCGTGCTGGCCAATGACTTCGATCCGGCTGGCGGCCCGCTAGCGGCCGAATTGGTCGCCGGGCCGGAGCATGGCACGGTCGTCCTCGCGGCCGATGGCAGCTTCACCTATACGCCGGAGCTGAACCACCACGGCGCGGTCTCGTTTACCTACAAGACCGCCGCCGGAAGCGAAGAGACGATTGGCACCGCGACGATCACCGTCCAGCCGCTGAATGATGCGCCGGTCGCGGCCGGCGAGGAGTTTAGCGTGATTGGCGATCCGGCAGTTCCCACCGGGGGGAACGTCCTGGTCAACGACACCGACATCGACGGCGACGCGCTCACCGCCACGCTGGTGCAAGGCCCGGCGCACGGCACGCTGACGCTCGCCGCCGACGGCACGTTCGAGTACGTGGCGGAAGAGGGATTCGTCGGTGACGTGAGCTTCCGGTATCAGGTGAACGACGGCCTGGCCAATAGCACCGTCGCCACGGCGGTGCTGCATGTTTCCGCGCCGAGCGAGGTGCAGATCAATTCGCGGCCGGTCGCGGTGAACGATTCGTATGAGGCGACCGCCGGCCAGCCGCTGGTGATCGACGTCGCGGCGGGGCTCGTCGCCAACGACACCGATGCCGACGGCGATTTGCTCACTCCCACGCTCTTTGGCCAGCCCTTGCATGGCCAGGTGAGCGTGAATGCCGACGGCTCGTTCAGCTATACGGCCAACGCCGACTACACCGGGCTCGATGCCTTTTTGTATTCGGTGAGCGATGGCGAGCTGACGAGCGCCTTCGCGGCGGTGACGATCCACGTGCTCCCCGCCGTGGTTTCGCCCCCGACCGAGACGACCGATCCGCTGCCGGAAACTCCGAGCGCCGAGGCCGAGGAGGACGACGACTGCGATCTGTTGGCCCACTGCCTCTTTAGCCCGGAGACCGATCCGCAGGCGATCGACGAGGCGATTCGCTGCGGGTTTGGGTGGCTGAATGCGTAGCCGCTTGACGGATTTGTAGGACGAAGCTCTGCTTCGTCTCGAGCTGGTTTTCGCCAGGCAGCCCAGGGCGAAGGAGTCGTCTTGGGCTGCCGCGGCGAGAATCGACTACGAATTCCCACTATCCCCACGATCCTGCTTCGTCCTCGTGCGGCTGGCGGGCGATTCGCAGCAGATCGACGAGCGACTGAATCTGAGTGGCCGAGAGGTGGCCAAGTTGCCGCTGGTGGCATTGCCGCACCGGTTGGTCGAGTTGCTTGAGCAGGGCGAGGCCCGCCTCGGTAATGCCGACCTGCACGACGCGGCGGTTATCGGCCAGGCGCTCGCGGACCACGAGCCCGCGCTCTTCGAGGCGGTCGAGGAGCCGCGTGATGTCCGGGGCGTGCGAAACAAGCCGGCTGGCGAGGGCGAGCGTCGGTAGGCGGGCCGGCTGCTCGGCCTTGAGCAGGCGCAGGGCGTTATATTGCTGGGCGGTCAGGTCGTAGCGGGCGAACAGCTCGTCCTCGTGCATCCGCAAGCGGTCGTAGGTGCGCCACAGACTGAGATACGCCTCTTGCTGCGGAGAGTCAAATCGTCGCGGTCGGCCAGCCATTGCCGCATGTTACTTGGCCAGACAATGGTTGGCTAGACAACGATATCGGGCGCAACGCCCGCCCCACGGGGGGCGATTAGTTCCAGGCCCCACTGAGCACCAGCGGGGCCCAAAAATACGGCGACAACCGCTTGCCGGAAGGTCGAGTCGATTTGACCGGGGTCAGATCGCGCACTCCGCCCCCCGGAGCGGCGGCGCAGTCGGGGAATTCCGTCGCGATCGGGAGCCGGCTTTCGGGGCGCAGGCCGTCCTTGAGCAGGGTGAGCTGTGCCTGGCGCAAGGCCTCGATGCGCGACAGCTTATGCACCCAGAGGTTGCGATAAAAGTCGGTCATCAGTTGCCGCGTGCTGGCATCGTCCACCGGCCACAAGCTGGCGACCACCGTGCGCGTGCCGCCGACCTGAAACGCCCGCTGCAAGCCCAACAGGCCATCGCTGGCGGCGGTTTGCCCGAGGCCGGTTTGGCAGGCCGACAGCGCGACCAATTCCAGATTTGAGACATCTAGCGTCTCGACCTCCAGCGCGGTCAGCACGCCGTCGTCCTTATCGGCGGCGAGCGGACGGCTGGCACCGGCCAAGGTGAGACCGCACAGAAGCGACGGATGATAGCCCGCGACATAGCGATCGTCGCTGACGCTCAGCGACAGGGGCGACAGCCGGGCCGCCGCCAGCGGATCGGCCGCCGTACTGCCGGTCGCGCCAGCCACGCGGCCAAAAAAGCCATGCGTCGCCAGATGCAGAAAGTGTTGCCCCGCGGTCCCCTCGCGGAGGGCGGTTTCCGTGGCGGCTGGTCCGCGCAGAATGGTCGCCTGGCCCCGCGGAAACTCTGATTCAAATAGCTTGCCGATGGTCAGCACCTCGGGACAAGTGAACGGCAGCGGCGGTAGGGCGGAAAGATCGACCGGGGCACTTTCGCCGCGCGGCGTCGCTCGACTGGCGACCGCGGCCGCCGGTGCGCCGGGATCGGCCGCGAAATCAACATCCCCCACCAGGAGCATCGTCGGGCCGGTTCCGGCCGGAAGGCGTGCCGGTCGCGTCGCCAGATCAGGCAAAAGCTGCGGTACCGCGGCATAGGCGATGGCCCGCTCTTCCAGCAGATAAGTTCCCGCGGTCTTCCCCGGCAAAGCCCCAAAAGCGAGCCGGCCGAGCGAACCAGCGGGGGAAACAACCACGGTTTTCGCGGTCCCCAGATACGGCTCGACCTCGTTCCAGACGAGCTTGCGCAGGGTTTGTCCCGGCGTGCCGGTGCCGGTCGGCTCCGAGCCGCGCGTGCCGCCGCGGGCCTCAAAACCGGCCGAGCCGCCATAAACTTCGCGCCACCGCTCGACGGCCGTGTTGATCGGCAGGCTCTGCCCCAGATCGACCCAAACGATTTCTCCCTGGCTCTTCACGATGAACGCCGCCAACCACGGGACGCGGCCATAGTCGAAGACGCTGCCACTCAGCCGCGTAAACTTGCGATACTCGACGAAATCGACGAGCACCGTGTCGGCATCCAGCAGCTCGCGCAGCGCCGCCAGCCGCGCGGCGGGATCGGCCGGCCGCGCGATTCCCCGGTCGGCGAGCGTTTGCTCCAGGTCGTCAATCTCGCGGAGTAGTTCGCTCACCCGCTCGGCCAGCGCGGGGCCGCCGCCATCGAATTGATGGCGGGGAACGCGGAAATAGATCATCGCCAGATCGCGTTTTGCCTGCTCCAGTTGCCACGCCAGGTCGAGCAGCTCCTCGCGCTGCTCTCCGGTGGCGGTCGCCAATTTGACCCGCCGCTGCAACGTGCGCAGCGACGAGGCTCCTTTCCAACTGAGCACCTGGGCATAGACCTCTTCGTTGCCGATGGTGCTGGTTTGCGAGCCGGTCACGGTGAGGAAGGTGCCCAAAATTCGCCCCAGGTCGTCGGCTAAAGCCAGCTGCTGCCGCTCCGATTGCACGGCCGAGCAAAGGTAAGCGTGGGCGAGGGAAAGGCGCAGGCAATCGCGGGCCAGGCCGTCCGCTTCGCGCTGCTTGCCGTTCAGTTGGCAGAGGAGCGCGAGATTGCTGAGCGCGGCCTTGGTGCGCGGATGCCCGGCCGGCCGATTCGCCGTTTGCAATTGCCAGGCCCGCCGCGCCCGCCGCTCGGCTTCGGCCAGGTTGCGAGTCAGCATGTAGTAGGCCGAGCGAACTCCCTCCCCTTCGGCGTCGATCAGAGGAAATTGGTCGCGACCGGCGGATTCTCGGCGGCTGGCGTCTTCCTGGTCGAGATACTCTTTGGCCTTAGAGAAATCGCCGGCGAGCAGGCTGTTCGAGGCCATGTTGAGCAGCACGCGGCGATCGTCGCCGGGGCCGAACGCGAGTTGAAACTGTGCCGCTTCATCGAACAGCCGCTGGGCGCTCTTGCCGCTAGCGACTCGCGCGAGATCGAGCGACAGCGTGCGGTTTGTATTCAGCAACTGGCCGTCTTTTTTCCAGGTGTCCCCCTCCACCGCCTTGTAAACGTCATACGCCTGTTCATACAGCTTGGCCGCCTCGGCATAGTTGCCCTGGCGCTCGCGAATCAGGGCCAGGTCGTTGAGAATCTTGGCGTAGCCTTCCTCACGCTCGCGGCCGGCGGCTTTTTCGCGGGCCACCACTTCGACCAAGAGCGGCGCGGCCCGCGCGAGGTCACCCGTTTCGGCCAGCATCGCCCCATAGTGGGCCAGATACTGGATGCCATCGGGATCGTGCGAAGGGAGCTTCCCCCCGCACGACTCGCGGGCCGCGCGCACGGCGCTTGCATAGTCTCCCCGCTCGCGAAAAGCGCGGCTCAGCCAATTCCAGGCGGCCAGCACTTGCCGGCTGGAGGGGCCCAGCAGGGCGGCGAGTTTTTGAACCGCGTCGAGATCGGGAAACACGGGGGGCGCGTCGTCGGGCAGGTCCAAGTTGAACTCTGCGAGGCTCGAACGCATTTCGCCGATGGCCGACTGCGCCTCGCGCAGCGCGGTTCGCTGCTCGTCCGTGAGTTTTTCGATGGTCGCGAGCTCGCGCAGTTTGTCGGCCAGTCGGGCGGAGTGGGGTGAGTCTGCGGGGAGTTTGGTTTTCCAGAAGGCGGCCAGCTCCTCGAAGGCCTTGCGGGCCGGCGCGAATTGCTCAGCCCCGGCGGCGCAATCGGCCCATAGCTCCTTGTCTTGGGCCAGTTCCGGCGAATTCTCGCCAAACAATTGGCGGGCCAAAGTCATCGCCTCGGTTGCCTGGTCGAGCCCCGCTTGCCACTCCCCAGCCGCCACTGCCTGCCGAATGCCGTCTTGCAGGAAGGTGTGCTCGCCGATTTGGGCGCGGCGCTCGTCGGGATCGACCTCGGTTTGGCCGAGGGCGGGTGCAATCAACAGGGTCAGCATCAGCCCGGCATGGATTGACGAGCCACGAATCATGACCAAAGCTCCTCGTCAAAAACTGCCCGGCCCCGAAAGCGAAGCCAGAAACGAACCCGCGCCGGTTTGGCCCGTGGATGGTGAGCCGCGCCGCTCGCCGCCGATCAGGCCAGGTCAAGCCCGCGGACCGCGCTGGCGGTGCTGCTGCCGAAACGGTCGATTTCGAGGCCGCTGTGCCGGCCGAGCGAGACGAACAGGTTGGCGAGCGGAGTGTTGTTTTTCGCGTCGTGGGCGACGTAGCCCGCGTGCTTGAGCGCCCCGCCGGCGACAATGGTGGGGACATTGTGCCAATCGTGGCTGCTGGCGTTGCCGAGGTTTGAGCCGAACAAGATCGCCGTGCTGTCGAGCAGCGTCCGGCCATTTTCCTCGACGCCTTTCAGTCGCCCAAGAAACTCGGCGAAGGCGGTGAACTCGGCTTCTTCGATGACCCGCAACTCGTCGATCTTGGCCGGGTCCTTGCCGTGATGCGAGAGGTTATGCCAATCGTTCTTCACGCCCGGAATCGTCGGCACGGCGTTCATGCCGCTGAGCTGGAACGTCGCCGCGCGGGTCGAATCCGATTCGAGCGCGAGGGCCAGCATGTCGTACATTAGCCGCTGTTTGCCGATGGCGTCGTTCTTGTCGGCGATGTCCTGCGGCGCGGTGGCCTTGGTGGCGGGCTTGGGGCGCGTCACCCACCCTTGCGATTGCTGCAAGCGAGATTCGAGATCGCGCACGGCGGCAAGATACTCGCCGAGCTTCCGCTGGTCGCGCCGGCCGAGATCGCTTTCGAGCGCCTTCGCCTGGCCGAGAACGGTGTCGAGGATGCTGCGGCCCCGCTTCAGCTGCCTGAGCTCGCTGGCGATTTCCTGCTCGGTGCCGGCAAGGAACAATGCCTTGAACAGCCGCGCGGGGGAAGTTTCGGCCGGGATTTCGACGCCGCTGGTGGTCCACGACATCGAGCGGCCGCTGGTGGAAAGGGCCAGAAACGGAAACCGCGTTTCGACGCCGACTTTCTCGGCAATCAGTTGATCGAGCGATACCGAGTTGCGAAAGCCGGCCAGCCCCGGCCGCTGGGCCGAGGTGAGCCAGGTGTATTCCGAGGCGTGGCCGTTTTCCCCTTGCTGCTCGGGGTGCGACAGGCCGGAGAAGACGGTGAATTGCCCGCGGTGCGGCTCCAGAATTTTGAGGTACGGCGTCGCGGCATAGTCTTTCCCCTCCGCCTCCGGATAGAGGAATGGGCAGTGAAAGCCAAGCGTCGCACAGGCGGCAACGAACCGCCGCGGCGGGGCGGCTTGCTCGGCGGCCCGCGCGGCACGCCCCCAGGTGGGAGTCATCGCATCGAGCAGCGGCAAGCTCAGAACCGCGGCCCCCGCGCCGCGCAAAAAGTGACGGCGGCTGAGCGCGGGGCGGGTGCTGACATAGGGAGCGTGCATCGGTTGGTTTCTCGCGATCGTTCTATTTGCGGCGGAAAATTTCGCTGGTGACGACGAGCTTCAATAGATCGCCCACGCCATGTTTAGTCTTGGCCGACTCGGCGACGATCCGCTCGATCTCCGGCCGGTCGGAAAAGCCCAACTCGCGGCCGGTGCCAAAGGTGAGCAGCTTGATCGCCAGCGCCCGGGCGAGCGCTGCCTCGTCTTGCGCGAGCAGCTCGCGGAACTCGACAAAACCGGCGAACTTTTTGCCGGCCAGCTCGCCGCTGGCATCGACCGGCGGGCCGAACTTATAGCGGACGCGGTTGCCGCGGGCATCGAAATCAACCTTCTGCCCTTCCCCCAGGCTGCGGAATCGCTCGCGCCAGCCGCCGATGGGGTCGAAGCTCTCCAGGGCAAAGCCGGGCGGGTCGATCTTTTGGTGACAACCCTTGCAGGTGTCCAGATTGCGGTGCTTATCGAGCAGCTCGCGAAGCGTGGACGCGCCGCGAATGTCCGGCTCGACCCCCGGAATGCCGGGCGGTGGCGGCTGCGGGGGCTGGGCGAGCAGACGATCCATCACCCACACGCCGCGAACGACGGGGGAAGTGTTCGTGCCGTTGGCCGAGACCTTCAGCACGCTCCCCTGCGCGAGCAGGCCGCCGCGCACGCTCTCACCCGCGAGCGGCACGACGCGCATGTGCGGGCCCGCCACGCCGGCGATGCCATAATGCTCGGCGAGCCGCTCGTTGAGGATCGCGAAATCGGATTTCACCAGGTGCGAAATGCCGAGGTTGTCGTCGATCAGCTTGCGAAAATAAAGCCGCGTTTCGTCGAGCAGCGAGAATTGCAGGTAGCGGTCGAATTCGGGATAGAGAACTCCGTCGGGGTTGGTGAACTCGATTTCGCGGAGGTTGAGCCAGGCGTCGGTGAAGTCGGTCACGAACCGGGCCGAGCGCGGATCGGCCAGCAGCCGCTCGGTCTGCCGCAGCAACTCCGCTCGGTCGCTGCTCAATTTGCCGCCGGCGGCAGCGGCGAGCAATTCGTCGTCGGGCGCGCTGCGCGACAGAAAATAGGCCAGCCGCGTCGCGAGGGAATAATCGTCGAGCCAAAACGACTCGGCCGCCGCCGCCTTGCTGGCCGCCGTCCGCGGCAACTCGCGGAGATACAAAAAATCGGGAGCGCAAAAAATAGCCGCCACCGCGGTGCGCAGCGCTTCCTCGAAAGTGGCCCCGGCAGTCCGCTCGCTCTCGAAGAGGGCCAGATACGGCGCGATTTGCTCGTCCGTCGCCGGGCGACGAAAGGCCCGGCTGGCGACGCGCAGCAGCGCTTGCCGCGCGTCGGCCGCGGGGTCGCTCGATTTGATCTCGAATTTCGGCTGATAATACGACCGCTGCCGGTCGGCCGGATTGCGGGGAGGAATCTCGCTTCGTTCGAGGCCGGCGAAAACCAACTGGTGCCCGCGACTCGGGAATTGCTCGACCAGCGGCCCTTCGACCTCGATGCTTTGCACCGCGAGCCCTGGCCCCATGTAGCCCGCGGCGCCTTTTTTCTGGATGACATTCTCCCGGTCGAACAGTCCTTGCGGCGTCACGTCAATCATGTACCGCGCCGGCACCCAGGCTTTGATTTCGATGGTCGTCGGCTCGCCGGGGGGAAATGAATAGTAGCCAAACGTCGGCTGCTCGACACCGCGGGCAAAAGTCTGGGCTCCGAGAGAAAACGTCACGGGCTTCTCGGACTGGAAGGCGTATCCCGTCACGCGGATTTTGTACCACCCGTCGCGTTGCACGTTCGCCTCGCGGAGCATCCCCGAGGGATAGCCCGTGGCGCGGAAAAAGACGACCGCCCCATCGTCGCGCAGGAGCCAGATTTTTCCCAGCCATTGCTCGGCCCCCTGTGTTTTGGCATAGCTGGCGGTGACCGTCTTCACCTCCGGCGGCCCGAGCGTTTTCTGCGTCGCTTCGTCGAGCACCGCCTCGATCCCTTGCAAATAGCGCTGCATTTGCACCAGCGAAATGCCGAGCGCCTCGCCGACGTTGTCGAACTCGTGCGAGCGGCCATCCGGCGGCAAGCGGTCGGCCAGGCGGAGATTCGTGCCGAACAGGTCGTTCAGCGTGTTCTCGTATTCCCGGCGATTGAGTCGGCGGAGAACCGTTCCCTTCTGGGCCGCATGGGCGGCGGTTAGCCGCGCCCCAAGCTCGGCCAGCAATGCCGAGCGGTCGGCCGCGGTCGGCTGCGGGGCATCCGGCGGAGGCATTTCGCCGGTGCGAACGCGGTCGTAAACCCGCTCCCACCGGGCGAAGCGAGCGACATCCGTCAGATCGTGGTCGAGGGCCGCGAGATCGAGCCCCCCTTCGGCTGTCGCGCCAACATGGCAATCGGCACAATGCTGGGTGACGAACTTCGCCACCATCGGCGACTCGGCGGCACTGGCGGCGGAGCAGACCAACAACAGACCCACGGCCAGCCGCATCGCGGAGCACAGGGGAGAGAGACGGCGTTGTCGGGAGGTGGGCATGATGTTCCAGCGGATGGAGTTCATTGTCACCGGCGTGATGGGGGATTCAAGCCCGTTGCTGAAGGTTCGCGGCCAGTTACGGAGGGGGCGATTCTCATGCTAACGCGAGATTGAAAATGTGTCAATATGTACACTATATCTTGGGGGTGGTTGCTCGCGACCTACAACCGGTCGTGGTTCGCTGGGCCAGCGAGGTGAAGCGCGACTGGCCGACTAGCGCCCCAGCCAGGTGTCGGCCGGGAGGGGTAGCTGGCGTTTTGCGTCCGCAAAACCCAGTTCAATAACCGCCGGGATTCGCTCGCGCGAGTCACCAGCCACGCCGAAATCGACGAACTTTGCGGTCGTCGAGCGGCTTTCTAGCGCCCCAGCCAGGTGTCGGCAAAGACCCGGTTCCGCACCGGTTCGGGCAGCGGCTGCTGAAAATCGCGCGGGCGGCTGTCCTCGGCATTCGGGCCGGCGTCGGGATCGAGATACGGATCGTGAACCGACGCCCGCAGCCGCTGCTGCAAAATCGTGCCCGGAATGCGGGCGAATGGTCCCCCCGCGCAGCCGCTCAGGGCGACGCAACCGAGCAGCAACAGGCGATAAGCGGGCATAACGATTCCGCGGCGATTCGGCGAAGGGGTCGCGAAGTATAGAGAGCGAACCCCGCCCCCCCAAGCCAATTTGGCACAAAATATCCCGCTGGCGTTGCTAGCAAAGTAGGTCGCCGAAGTAGGTCGTTCAGTCCCCTGAGCGACTCGCATCGCGAAAGCACCCTGCATGGCGAAGGAACTTCGGTCCTTCGCCGACGTGACGTTGCTTGCCAGGTGCCGTCCGCAAAGGGACTCGCGGACCTACTTTGGCAAATACATATCCAGCAGTTCCACGCCCGCTGCCGCATTCAAGTTCACTGCCCCCACGCTCGCCGGCAGCAACACTGTTTGCCCGCGCGCCAATTCCAAGTCCGCCAGCCGCGCCTCGCCCGCCAGCACGCTGACGATGTGAAACCGCCCGTCGCCGCCCAGCGTTTGCCGCCCCGCGCCGCTGCGACCGATGCGCCACCGGTCGAGCACGAACTTATCGCACGCCACCAGCCGCTCGACGTGCGGCCTCTCGGTCGGTTGCGGCGTTTGCGGCACGACGCGCGTCGCGGCGTAGTCAATCACCGCCAGCCCTGGCTCGATGTGCAGCGGTCGCGGTCGGCCATCCGCACCGACCCGATTCCAGTCGAACAGGCGATAAGTCGTGTCGCTCGCCTGCTGAATTTCGGCGACCAGCAGCCCGGCACCCAAGGCATGTACCGTCCCGGCGGGAATAAAGAGGCAATCGCCGGGCCGCGGTTCGATGCTCGCCAGGCACTGCTCGGTTCGCCCGGCGGCAATTTCGCGGGCCAGGCTCGCGCGGTCGAGCCCCGGAATCAGCCCCGCATAAACCTTGGCTCCCGGTAGGGCGTCGAGAATCAACCACGCCTCGGTTTTGCCCAGGTCGGGCGGATCGAGCTTTGCCGCGGCCGCGTCGTCTGGATGCACCTGCACCGATAAGTCGCGTTGGGCATCGAGAAACTTGAACAGCAGCGGAAACCGCTCAAACTGGCCGCTGCTGCCGAACAGCTCGGCCCCGTGCGTCCGCACCAGTTCGCCGAGTGTTACCCCCGCCAGCGATCCATTCGCCACCGCCGTCTGGTCCCCGCCATGATCGACCACTTCCCAGCTCTCCGCGTAGTCGCTCCCCTCTCCCAGCGGCTTCCCCAGCACCGACCCCAGCCGGCGGCCCCCCCACAGATAGCGTTTCAGGACCGGCCGAAAGGTCAGCGGATAGAGCGGTGGCATGACGTACCCCAGGTTTCCGATCGCGCGTGGCAACTTCCGCCCCCGCGGTTCAGCTTGGCGACGCGCGATTCTCACCATAGCAGACGGATGGCGTGCTCACCCCCGCCCTCGATGAGCCGAGGGTTGTGGAGAACCAGGCGACCGGCAAAGTAGGCCCCCAATTCCGTCGGGGCTGGGGCAATCAGTGATGGTGGGCGATTGGCGGAGCGTGGCCACAGTCATGTTGTTTGGCGATGCTGGCCCTCACGGACCGAGGGGCCTACTTGGCGGCTCTCCCAGCGGGGGGGACCGGCTAATGCTTTGTCACATTCAAGAATTGGGAGGCAGGACGATTTCGTGCATCGTCCAGAGCGGTAGTTCAAAGGAAGAACTTGGTCGAAGCACGGCTTCGACCGACGCCAAAATCCGATGGTGACAAAGCACTAGGGACGCGGCAGGTTGGGAAAGGGGGGGCGACTCGGCAGGCGGGAGGCTTTTCCCACGCCGGGAATCTGGAAGAAAATGGCGAAGTCGGCGATTTTGTTGGAACCTTTTGGGCTGCCAAAGCGTTCCATGATATGGACGAAACTACAGTTATTTTTGGCACAGGAATTCAGTCATCGATCTGCGACAACTCAACAGCCGGAAAAGGACTCCGGCTACCCCGTCTGTGGCACTAAACCACCAAGTTTCCAGAAGCCTGCGGGTGTGGCCCTGGCGGAAACCAGGTGGGGAGTGAGTGACGAGTTGAGTGGTCCGTGGTCCGTTGCGATTGGTCGCTGGTGCTTCGTCAATGGTCATTTCCGAATCAAGCATGGTTGATCGCGCGGGTCTTCGCGGAGCGAGGGGCCGACCTCAGGGGCCTGCCTCCGCTAATAAAAAGTCTTGTAACTATAGTAAGGCGGCGGAGAATCGGGGGCTAATAAGCGCACCAAAGTGGTTGCTGGATCAGCAGTTGCGCGGAGATCGGCCGGAGCGCGAGTTGGTGGTTCGCAATAACTGGACGAGCGGGAGGGCCAGTCGGGACGGCGCTCCGCCAGCTCACCGGCAGGGGGCGGGCAAGACCGAAGATGCGCCTCGCGCGCGGTTCGGTGGCAAGCGAGTGCGGGCGCGAACCGGGTTGGCGGGGCGAACGCGAGAGTTGGGGTTTCCACGTCAGCCACGTGCCGCGTCGCGGCGGTTGGCGAGGCGTTGCTCGACAATTGCCGGGCGGGCCGCCATAATCGGGGGCGGATGGCGGCTCTTTTAACGTGGCGGGGGTTTTTTGATGGGCAGGCTAATCGTCGGGTTGGGCGTTGTGGCGCTATTGCTCCTCGCGGGCTGCAGCGGCGAAGGAGGCGGGGGAACTCCGGTCGCTTCGGCACCGGGGGGTGCTCCGCCACCGCCGCCAAGCGCTCCGCCGCCACCTCCCGCCCCGCCGGCACCGACCGAGCCCGTGCCGGCCGAGCCAATGCCCAATGAAATTCCCGCCGAGCCCGCCCCGACCGAACCCGCGCCCGCCGAGCCGACACCTCCACCCAGTGAGAATCCGGCACCCGCGCCGACCGATCCGAATGCGATCCCGGCACCGGCCGATCCGAACGCCAATCCCGCCGCGCCCGAAAAGCCCAAGCCGCCGACGCTGCGCGAGCGGGCGCTCACGGCGTTTCATGCCGGCAAGGATGACGAGGCGTTTCAACTGCTCGCGACGCACTATTTGATAGCGCTCGAAGATAGCGACGATCTGGTGACCAAGATGCAGTGGGTGCCGGGGCTACGTCGCCCCGCGCTGGCGACCCGGTTTGGCCTGGTGGTGGCCTATACGCCGCCGAAGGACTTCAAGGAGAGTCCGCAGCCGATCGGTTCGAAGGAGGCGGCGACCGCGTATGCCGCGAATTTGGGGCAAGCGGGAAACAACGACCCGAATGCCCCCGCTCCCCAGGAGGAGCAAGCGGGGACCGTCCCCGAATCGACGAATGCCGCGCTGACTTCGCTCGCCTGGTACACCGGGGAAGTCGGCACCAAGCTGGCCGCGGCCCTCAAGGGCAAGGCCGAGAGCGGCACGCTTGGTCTCACGCTGCAAGAGGCGACCAGCTATGCCCCGCCGGTCGATCCGAATGCTCCGCCGGCCGCGCCGGCCGAGGCGCACGATCCGAACGACAAAAACCACAATCATCCGGGGCAGCTTTCGCCGGGAATCGTCTTTCTGGGTGTCGCCAGCGAAGGGAACGCGGCCGCGCTCGGGAAGCGTTCGCAGGCCGATGTGCTGGTGACGCTCGAAGTGGCGGCGCGGCCGGCGAAGACGATCAGCTTCGTCCAGAATGACATCAAGCTGCGGGTGACGAACGTCAAAACCGGGCAGGTCATTTTTGTGTCCGATCAAATCAACAACCTGAAGGTGCTGGAAGGGCGCCGCAAAGGCGCCAAGGGCGAAGACCCGGTTGATAAGGAAATTGGCGAGGCGCTGGCGGCGATCGAGAAGTCGTTCACTCCCGGCCCATTGCCGGATGCCGTGACGGCGGAGATTGCGACGAAGCGCATCAAGGACCTGGCGGCCGAGAAGCCTTCGGATCAGAACCAGATTCTGGCGATTTTGCTGGAGGCGCGGTATTACGTCGCCAAGGGGCTGATGAAAGACGAAGAGCTGATGACGGTGATGATGGACGCGATTGGCCCCGATAAGCTGGCTCAGATCATGAAGCGGGTGGAAGGGGCCGATCTCGACGCCCTGCTCGGCAAAGTGCTGGCCGACCCGAACCTGGGCAAATTGCTTGAAGGGCAAGACCCCGCGAAGCTGCTGCCGGGGCTTGCTCCCGGCGGCAAAATCGATGCCGGGGCGCTGCTCGAGAAGCTCTTCCCCAAATCTGGGGAGAAGCCCGCCGATAAGCCCGCTGAGGGGGCCGATAAGCCCGCCGAGCCCGCGCCGCGGTGAAAATCGCGCCGGCGGGGCGGGGCGAAAAACTGTGGCCCCGCCCGTCCGTTTCCCGATGTAGGACGAAGCGTGGCTTTCGTCCGTCTCCCACCCCAGCACCCAGTCATGGCTGAATACACGAAGTTCCAGCGGAAGGTCATTCAAAATTACTACGACAATCGGGACACGCTGGCCTTGCAGCGCGTGCAGGAGCTGGTGACCGAGTTGTATTTGTCGGAAGGCAAAAAGCGACAAAAGCACTGGGAGAGCCTGGCCCTGCACCTTGGCAAGCTGGGGGTGAAGGCCGACGTGATTTCGCACCTCCGCAATCAAGACAAGCCCGAGCTCGTCGCCTCGCTGGTGCAAAAGCTGATGGAGAAGCAGTAGGGCCAGTCACACGAACCCGAAGCGTCAGCGAGGGAATATCGTCACTCCAGTTGGCCCCTCGCTTACGCTTCGGGTTAATGTGATGCGCAACCACTGGTCCTTCCACTCCGCCGGTCAGCTCATTTTTGGCCGCGGGATCGTCGCGCAAATCGGCGATCTGGTCGCGCAGCGCAAGTTGCGCCGGCTGTTCCTCGTGGCCGATCAGCGATTGGCGGCGGCGGGAATCGTCGAGCGGGTCGCCGCGCCGCTGCGCGACGCGGAAATCGAGCTCGCCATTTTCGACGAAGGGGAAGCGGAGCCGAGCGTGGCGGTGGCGGTGCGAGCGGCGGAAGCGGCGCGGCAATTCGGGCCGGATGGGGTTGTCGGCCTTGGTGGCGGCAGCAACTTGGACCTCGCCAAGATCGTGTCGATCCTGGTCACGCACGGCGGCGAGCCTGCGCGATATTTTGGCTTCAACAATGTTCCTGGACCGGTGCTGCCCCTCGTGTGCGTGCCGACGACCGCCGGCACGGGGAGCGAAGTGAGCCACGCGGCCGTGCTGACCGACACGGCCAACCACCTCAAGGTGAGCACGCTTAGCCAGTTCTTGCGACCGGCCCTGGCGGTGGTCGATCCGGCCCTCACCGACGGCTGCCCGCGGCAAGTGACCGCGGATAGCGGCATCGACGCGCTGACCCACGCCATCGAGGCGTACACCGCAATCGACTACAACCAGCTCGCAGCCGCGCCGGGCGAACCGGTCGCTTATGAAGGGCGCTTTCCGCTCGGCATGGCGCTGGCCGAGCAGGCGATCGAGCTGGTCGGCAAGCACCTCGTCGTCGCCGTGCAAGATGGAACCAATCAGGCGGCCCGCGACGGCATGGCCCTGGCCGCGACTACCGCCGGCCTCGCCTTCTCGAACTGTGCCGTCGCCCTGGTGCATGCCCTCGAATATCCGCTGGGGGGCGCGGTCCACTGCTCGCACGGGGCGGGGAACGGCCTGCTCTTGCCATTTGTCATGCGCTACAACCTGCCCGCCCGGTTGCCCGACTTCGCTCGCATCGCCGCGCTCTTGGGTGAAAACATCGCCGGTCTTTCCGAGCAGCAAGCCGCCGAGCGGGCGATTGCCGCCGTCGAGCGGATTCGCGCCGCCATCGGCATCCCCCCGCGAGTTCGCGATTTGGGCGCCCGGCGTGAGCAGTTGCCCCTTCTGGCGAACAAAGCCTTCGGTATCAAGCGGCTGATGGGAACGAACCCCCGGCAGCCCACCGAAGCCGATTTGCTCGGCATCCTCGAAGCTGCTTGGTAGCGGCGACTACTCGAACAACTCCGCTACCCGGACCCGAAAACCCGGCAGCTCAGGCTCCGCGGAAAGCTCCTGGCTGCGGGGCAGCGGCGTGGGTTCACAATTGGGGCGAAGCACGGTGACAATCTCGAAATCGTGATCGAGCACCCAGACATGCGCGACCCCTACCGCCAGATATTCCTCGACCTTTTCGGTAATGTCCTCGTGCTTGTCGGAGGGAGAGAGCACCTCCACGGCCAGCACGGGCGCTCCTTCAATCACCTTGGTTCCCTTCGGTGTGCCGGCTTCGAGGGTCACATCGACATAGGCGACATCAATTCCGACAGTGGTCGAGCGATCCGGTCGCAATCGGAACATCGTGTCGCCGCCGTAAACATTTCCACGTGGGTGAGGCTGCGAGCGCACCCAATTCTTCAAGAACATTCCCACATTGATGGTTGTTCGCCCATGATCCGGGCTGCGCCGATTCATGTCGGTCTCCAGGTTTTCCCGCAGCTCGCCCCGAATCAACCACCGCTCCACGCCGTCGTCCTGCATAGCGAGCAGGTCTTCCGTGGTCAATTTGCGAGGGGAATCGGCAATGGACCTGAGAATGCTCCGCGATAGCGAACCGCCGCCATTCTACCGCGAATGTCCGCATTTACCCAGCTTGACGCGGGAACTTTCGCGAGTTGCCGGCGTCCGTCGCCGCAAGAGGAACGAACGGTTTGAAGGTTCGCGCATGGAATTAGGAATCCCCCGAAGTCGCGTCGCACAGTCGGGCGTTGGGACGGCAGCCGGCGAGGTCGGCTCGCATTTAACCGAGCGGGTCAAACTGCTCGGAGGCGTTGTCGTAGGCAAAGATTTCGGCCGAGAGAGTCTCGAGCACCCAGGGTTGCAGTTTTAGCTTCCCCTCGAACAGCCGCGAAAACATCGCTGAAAACGCTCTTGCGGAAAGGATGCCCGCCGGCCACGAGCTGCTGAACCATCTGCTGTCCTGGGGCTAAATGCGTTAGATTGGCGAAGTTGACGATATCGTAATGTTTCGACCCGCGCGCGAAATCCCGCCATGCTTAAACCTTGGGTCACCGTTCTCACGTCGTTTCACAACATCCCCATTTTCGGCCGCATCTGGATGATCGTGGCCAGCTTGGGGATCTATTCGGGGATCGTGCTGCTTGTCGATTCGTACTATCTGCACCACGTCAAGACGATCAGCTCCGAGCTGCACGGGGTACTGGGGCTGATTCTCGGCTTGCTGTTGGTGTTTCGCACGAACACCTCGTATGACCGTTGGTGGGAAGGGCGCAAGCTGTGGGGGCAATTGGTCAACGATAGTCGCAATCTGGCGATCAAAGTGCAGACATGCGTGCGGGCCGCGTCGGCGGAAAAGCATCAACTCGGCCGTTGGCTGATCGACTTTGCCTTGGCTCTCAAGGGGCATCTGCGCGGCGGCCTGCCGCTGCAAAAGCTGCCTGGGTTTGAAGACGCGACCGAGCAGCCCAAGCATGTGCCGGCCTATGTGGCGGGGCGGATTTACGATCAACTGGAGCGCTGGCGGCAAGCAAACCAACTGGGGGGCTTCGAGCTCTGGTTTCTCGACCAGCATGCCGGAGCCTTGATGAATGTCTGCGGGGCCTGCGAGCGGATTCAGAAGACGCCCATCTCGATTTCGTACCGCTGGTTCATTCGCCAGTCGATTGGCATTTACCTCATCACGTTGCCCTGGGGGCTGCTCGATACGTTCGGCAACTGGACCATTCCGGCGATGGTGTTGCTTAGCTACTTTATGATTGGGGTCGAGCTGATCGCCGAGGAGATCGAAGACCCCTTTGGCCAGGACGCCGACGATTTGATGCTCGACGACATTTGCCTCGCCATCGAAAAGAGCGTTCGCGAGATCATGGATATGGTTCCCGCGCAACCCGCCACCGCGCCGACCACGGCTCTGGACTCCTTCGATTTCCCGGTCCCCACCACCACGAACCCTGAACCCTAGCACTGGAACTTTGCAATTTGCAATTTGCAGTTTGAACCCGGTACCCGCGGCTCGGCCGGAGCCTCTCCCTCCCCAATCCGAATTCCGAATTCCGCAATTCCCCATGCGTGTCATCATCCAACCCGATCCCGCCGCCGCCAGCCGCCGCGCGGCCCGCTTCGTGGCCGATCTCGTCCGCCGCAAGCCAAACTGCGTGCTGGGCCTGGCGACCGGCAGCACGCCGCTGGGAACGTATCGCGAGCTGATTCGGCTGCATCGCGAGGAAGGGCTCGATTTTTCCGGCGTGACGACCTTCAACCTCGATGAATACGTCGGCCTGCCGCCGACCCACCCGCAAAGCTACCGGGCCTTCATGCAGCAAAACCTGTTCGAGCAAATCAACGTCGAACCGACCCGCACGCATGTCCCCGATGGCCGGGCCCTCGATTTCGAGCTTCATTGCCGGCAATACGAGCAGCGGATCGCCGACGCGGGGGGAATCGATCTGCAAATCCTCGGCCTCGGCAGCGATGGCCACATCGCCTTTAACGAGCCGGGCTCTTCGCTCGGCAGCCGGACGCGACTCAAATCGCTGGCGAGCGAGACGATTCGCGACAATGCCCGCTTTTTCGGCGGCGAGGCCCAGGTGCCGCGGCTGGCGGTGACGATGGGGGTGGGGACGATTCTCGAATCGCGGCGGTGCCTGCTCTTGGCGTTTGGTCCACACAAGGCGGCGGCGGTGCGCGATTCGGTCGAGGGGCCAATCACCGCCCAAATCACCGCCTCGGCATTGCAACTGCATCGCGAGGTGATCGGCATCTTCGACGAAGCGGCCGCCGCGCTGCTCGCCCGCCGCGACTATTATTCCGAAGTCGAAGCCGCGCAAACCCTGCTCGAAACCGGCCAACTGAAAGCGCTCCTGCCGACCCTCCTCTAGCCCTAGCCCTCCTCATGCGTCAAGCCGGCACCCTCCCCACCGAAGCCGCCGCCCGGCAATTCACCTCCTGGCTGATCGCCCAGCGGATCGACGCCCAGGCCGAAGCCGAGGGGAGCGCGTGGGCCATTTGGGTGCGCGACGAGGATCAACTGCCGGCCGCCCGCGAGGCGCTACAGCACTTCGCGGCCAACCCGCAAGATGCCCGCTATCGCGACGCCCACGGCGCGGCCGCCGCCCGCCTGCGCGAGGAAGACCGCCAGCGGCAGGCGATCAAGGGGAACGTGGTCACGATGCGCGACCGCTGGGGCGCGGCGGGGGGCGGAATCTCCTCGGTCGCGACAAAACGGTCGCCGCTCATTCTGCTGCTGATCGGTATTTGCATCGTCGCGGCCCTTTTCACCGACACGCTCGGCAAGCAAATGCCGCGCGAAAACTCGCTGCTCGATGCTTTGCTCTTCGTCAATCCGCGGCAGTTCATCCAGCTCGCTCCCGGCGGCCTCGATATTTGGGTCAGCGTGCGTAGTGGCCAGATTTGGCGGTTGGTGACTCCCATCTTCGTCCACTACGGAATCACGCACCTCGTTTTCAACATGATGTGCCTCTACATGTTTGGCGGACAAATCGAGAACCGCCGCGGCACCCGCTTCACGCTGGTCCTCATGCTGCTCTTGGCGGTTCTCTCCAACGTGGGACAAGCCATCGAATCGTCGTTGACCGGGGGAGCGGGCTTTGCCTTTGGTGGCATGTCGGGAGTGGTTTACGGCCTCTTCGGCTATCTGCTGGTCAAGGTCAAATTCGACAATCGTGAGGGGTATCTGCTCAGCCCCGCCACCGTCTTCATGGGGCTGCTGTGGTTCGTGCTGTGCATTGCCCGCGACTATCCGCCGTTCGATGTCATGCTGGCGGCGTGGATTCCGAAAATCGCCAACTCGGCCCACGCGGTCGGCCTATTCGCCGGCATGGCCATCGCCTATGCCCCATTGCTCGCGCGCCGGTCGGCCTAGCGGGCGAGCGCTTCGGCCAAAATCTCCAGCGCCTGCTGAACGACCCACCGCTGGCGGGCGACGCGGCCGGCTCGCCGTGGGCAATGCAACTCGGTCACGGCCACGTCGCACCGCCGGCCAACTCGCCGGGCGATGCCGATGAACACGAGGCCATTAAGCTCCGGCGGGGCGTGTGGACCCAGGTGGCCGGTCACGGAAACCGCGACGGTGGCCTCCGGTGTTTTCGCGAGCACGCGGCGGGCCATTTGCTCGGCCACCTCTCGGCTCACCGGGCCAGGATCCAGCAGCATCTTGCCCGGAATTCCCAGATACTCGGCTTTGGTGGCGTTGCGATACGTCACCACGCCGCCGCAATGATGCTCCGAAATACCCGGCACTTTCGTCAGCTCGCCGCTCACGAGGCCGCCGGTGCAGCTCTCGGCGAAGACGACCTTTTGGCCAGCTTGCTTTAGGAGGCGAGCGACGAAGTTGGGGAGTTCTTTGGTCATTTGTCCGTTGTCCGTTGTCCGTGGGGTGAGTGGAGCCACTCGCTCCCCCTCACCCTCTCACCCTCTCCGCCGCGCATTCCGCTTCCCCTATAATTTGCATGTGACAACCGCCGTGCCTCCTCCCCGCCATTGGCTCTTCGAGCCGCACCTCTTTGGCACGATTTGCGGCCTCTTGTCGGCAGTCATTTATACGGCGGCGAACGCCTTTTTGCGGTCGGTCATGCATTGCGATCCGGTTTGGGTCTCGGCGGTGAAGGCCCTGCCGACCGCCACGCTGGTGTTTCCGTTTCTGGTGGTGCTGGCCCGCCGCGGAAAACCGCTTGCACCAAACTGGAGCCTCGTCGGGGCCATCGCGGCGGCGGGGCTCGCGGGGCAAGTCCTCGGCAATGTGTCGTTTCAGTATGCCCTGACCGTTCTCGGCGTCGCCCTCACGGTCCCCCTCACGCTCGGCGGGATGATCGTTGCCGCCACGCTGCTGGGCCGTATCTTCTTGCACGAGCCGGTGACGCTCCGGGCCGTGTTTTCGCTAACGTTGCTGCTGATCGCCATTTGCGTGCTGTCGCTCGGGGCCCGCGATGCCGGGCAATCGCTCGCGGACGTTGCCCTCACGCCGTGGCAACTGGCGAGCGGCGTGGTCGCGGGGTGCCTGTCGGGCCTCGCCTATGCGGTGCTGAATGTCGTCATCCGTTATACCGTGCTCCGCGGCATGCCGCTGCCGACGACGCTATTTACCGTATCGCTGATGGGGATTCTCGCGCTGACCACGATCAGCCTCGCTCGGCTCGGCGGGGCGGCCCTGCTGGCGACCGAGCCGCGCGACCTCGCCCTGATGCTGCTGGCGGGGGTGTGCAATGCGGTGGCCTTCTTGGCCCTCACGAAGTCGCTGCAGCTCATCAGCGTCGTCTATGTAAATGCCCTGAACGCCACGCAGGCCACGCTCGCCGCGATTGCCGGCGTCGTCCTCTTTGGCGAGGCCCTTTCGCCCTGGCTCGCCGTCGGGGTTGCCTGTACGATCGCGGGGCTTTTGATCATGACGCGCGGCCGCAAGGTGGATGAGATCGAGGTCGAGCCGTAGCCGTGAATTTCCCTAAGCCGGCTCGAACACCGCCACGCTCGCCGTGAAGCCGTGCGTGAAATTTTGCTTGCCGACGGGGCCGATTTCTCCCGCCGCGAAAAAACCGGCCGCCGGAATCGGCCCGAACGCCTCGGCCAGGCAGCCGGCATCGTGGTTGGGTCCGCTGAACATCCGCGTGCCGCGGCCATTGCAGGTGAAAACGAGCGCTCCGGCGGGCTGCTGCGACTCGCGCCGCGCGGCGGCCAGCAGTTGCTTCAGCTCGCCATCGGCCGCTTCCTGATCGCGGACGTGAAACTGGATCGTCTGGCCGGGGCGCAGATAATCCCCCACCGCGATCGCCCCGGTATTCGGATCAATGCCGACGACGTTGCGGACGAGAAAATCTCCCTGTTCGAAATGGTCCCGATACTCGCTGACGACCCGGCCGACGTGCAGCGCCTTTTGCACCAGCCGCTGGTCGCGGGTCGGCAGCACGTCGAAAATTTCCTTCAGCTGCAGCAGGGCCGGGCGGCCGCCGAGTTCTTGAATCACGTTCCGCTCGGCCTTGGTGACGACCAGCGGCCGACCGACGGGCCGGCAGCCCTGGGAAACGACCGTCCGCACCCGCACCGGACCGCTGACCAGCGCCGCGACCGCCCCTTCGGCCAGCGTCTGGCGGCCAAACAGCAGCCGATTCTCCCCCGGTTCGGCCGCGCCGCTCGCCATGCCCCCGACCACCGGCACACCGGGGCGATCTTCGTTGAGGCGCTCCAGAAAATGATCGGTGGGAAACGAAAACGGCTCGCCGAGCAGGATCAAAAACGTGTCCGCTGGCCAATCGCCGGCGGAATCTTCGGGCCAGCCTTGAATGACTCCCCCTTCGCGCGTCCGCTCGAATTGCAGCGATAAGGGGGTGATTTTGGCGCCCGGCCACTTGGCGAGCCACACGGCGACCGCGGGCTCCTCTTCGATTTCGCGGGCGTTGGCGACGATCGACTCGCCGGTGCAGCCCAAAAGCGCCTCGGTTTGCAGCGTGTCGCAGGCGAGGCTGGCAATTCGGTCGGCCGCGGCCGCGTGTCGGGCCGAGCAAAAAACGAGAGCCAAATCGGGCCTGCCCGGCAGGCCCGCCAAGGCCTCCTCGGCCGCCGCGCGAATCGCGGCTTCCGGATCCGAAAGCGTGGACAACGCCGCCGAGCAGCGGAGGGGAGAGGAGGATGGCATGGGGTATCGCACTTCCAATCGATGAGACTTGCCGCATGATAAGGTACGCTCCGGGACAAGCCAACCTCGCGGCGACCAGATTTGGAGCGAACTGCCAGGTTCGCTCACCATTCGGAGTGTTTGCGAATGCCCGAATTGCGCCAGATTCGCGCTTCGTTCAATCTCCTCGACATCATTCGCGATGCCTACCGGAGCGAAACTCGGCGGCCGCACCGGTCAGCCAAACAGCGAAACATGGCCATGCAGGGCGGCGGCAATTGCCAGGTTGTGCAGGACGAGCCCCGTTCGCGAGAGGGCGAGGCTAACGACCACGCCCGTCGAATAACGGCCCGGTCCACGGTCGCGAAGCATCACCGGCAGGGAGGCGGACAGTGTGCAGGCCGCGATGATCGTCGCAAGGCCGCTCAGGCCGACGGTGAACCAGATCGCCGCCAACCACAGCACGAACGTCACGAACAGGAAGAAGATCGACGCCGCGAATGCAATCCCCAGCACCAGAAATACCCCGTCCACGAGCAGTTCCGCCGCCAACGGGACGAGAGGAATCGTCGCATTCGATCCCAGCAGCCAAGCAGCGGGCGAAACGGCCGGCCGGTGCCAATCGTCCCCTTTCCTCGGAATCGGTTGGGGTATCGCGCGGGCAATGGCCTACCTGGCTGGTACCTTGGTCCGGCAGGGGGGCTGGCCGCTTGCCGTCAATACGGGAACCGCATGTCGCGGCCAGTTATCACGGGGAAGCGGCGGAAATTGAATCAGGTGGCGGCTATGGTTGGCGACAGCCAACCAAGTCGGACCCGGTTACAACCAGGCCGATTCATCGCCATAATGGCCCCGGTACTGAATCAGCGTCCAGCGCCTCGTCGGCGGCATTGGCCAAAGTCCGCCGGGCGGGCCGCGGGTGACACGCGCTTCCGACATCTTGGCACTTGCACCATGACCAGCGTCCCTTGGAATCCGGCCTCGCGCGAGTTCGTGGCGCGGGCCCTGCTCGTCGGGCAGCGCATCGATCTGCGGGCGCTCGGCTCGACGCAGCGGCTGGGGGGCGGGCCGCTGGCGATTCCGGTCCGTGGCGGCGGCGTGGCGATTTTGTTCCGCTATGGGGCCGTCGTGCTGTTCGATGTCCAGCCGCTGGAGCAGGACGAATTCTTGCGGCAACTGAAGCCTCGCGTCGAGGCTCCCGCCACGGAGCCGGAAGTCGAACAGATCACGATCCGGATCGACCCGGAGGCCAAGGAATTGCTCGAAGGGACGATCGTGCTGCTCAAGGATTCGAGCACCGAGCGGCTCGAAATTGTGGCCGATATTTTGGGCAAGAGCGTCGTCCTCAGCCGGTACGAATCGACGATTGCCCAAACTTTCGACCGGATCGAGCCTTTCGCCGCCGAGCTGTCGAGCGAACGGACCGGCAGCCGGTGGGCCCGCGAACTGCTCGCCCATCTTGGCAGTGCTCTGCTCATCGAACACCAGATGGTGGGGCGGGTACAAATCGACGACCGGCCCGAAATCCTGTGGGACCGCCCAGATCTGGAGCGGCTGTTTGCCCGGCTACGCGACGAATTCGAGATTCTAGAGCGCTTCACCGCGCTCAACCGCAAGCTGGAGCTGGTTTCGCGAACCGTCGAAACGGCCCTCGGGCTGTTGCAAAGCCGGCGGTCGCTGCGCGTCGAATGGTACGTGGTGATCTTGATCGTCTTCGAGATATTACTGACGCTGTATCAACTGATTTTTCTCGGCTCGCATTAGCTGCGGCACCCTTGAAGTAAGCGAAAGGACCTGGCCTTGCTGCGGTGGCGACTCATTTCGGCGGCGGTGATCATCGCGGCCCTGACTTTGCTGGTGACGCTCGACTTTCGGCAGGCGGTGTGGGGCCTCACCGGAATCTGGCTGCTGCCGATTCTGGCGGCGGTGTCACTTTTGGGGACCGAAGAGGTGCTGAGCCTGCTCGGCAGGCCGCGGCGGCCAGTGGCTTGGGTGATTTATGTCGGCAATCTGGCGATCGTGCTGGCGGCCTGCGGGCCGGTATGGGGGGACTTGCTCGGCCGCGAGTTGCCCGCCGGCTCGCTCGGAAGAGATGGCTGGCCGATGATCGCGCTTGTCCTGGCGGTGATTGGCGTGCTAGTGGTCGAAATGCACCGCTACGAGCGGCCGGGGGAAGCTGTGCAGACGCTGGCCCTGGGAATCTTCGCCCTCGTCTATATGGGGCTGCTGTTCAGCTTTTTGCCGCTACTTCGCCTGTGGCGCGACAATGCCTGGGGAATGTTGGCGATGCTGTCGGTGATCGTAATTACAAAGCTGGCCGATACCGGGGCTTATGCCTGCGGGCGAACCTTCGGCCGGCACAAAATGACGCCGCTGCTGAGCCCCGGAAAAACCTGGGAAGGGGCCATCGGCGGCATCGCGTTTGCTTGCTTGGGGGCGTGGGGCTGGTTCCAGTTCGCCGGGCCGTGGCTGGTGGGCTCCAGTTATCAGCCGCCGGCCCTCTGGGCGACCGAGCTCTATGGCCTGATTCTGGCCATCGCCGGCATGATCGGCGATCTGGCCGAGTCGCTGCTCAAGCGCGACAGCCAGCGGAAAGACAGCAGCACCTGGCTCCCCGGCCTCGGCGGCGTGCTCGACATTATCGACTCCCTGCTCGTCGCCGCCCCCTGTGCGTATATTTGCTGGTCGGTCGGAATGTTGGGTTAGGGGCGGGAAAGGCTCCCGCCAAGCCGCTGGGGACCAGGGATAGGAGACAGGGGCCAGGATTGGAATTTTCGGTTTGGAGATTTATTTCGGATTTCGAGCTTCGGATTTCGAATTTCTTTGGTTCTTGCAACTTGGTGCTTCTCCCCTCATGCGGCTCCTCATCACCAGTACCGCCAACCCCCGCATCAAAGCTGCAGCCAAGCTGCGCGACCGGAGCGGTCGCGACGAGCAGCAGCGGATCGTCATCGACGGCGTCCGCGAAATTCACCGGGCCATTGTCGGCGGGCTCGAATTGGTCGAGCTGTATTACTTTCCACCCCTCTGCGGCGAGCATGAGCCGCGGCAGCTTTTGCAACGGGCCGAGCAGGCGGGCTGCGACCTGATCGAGGTCAGCCCGGCGGTGATGGAGCGGCTTGCCTATGGCAATCGGGTCGAGGGGATCGTCGCCATTGCCCGCCCGCCGCGGCGCAAGCTGAGCGACTTCGCCGTCGGTTCACAAGGGCTATTCGTCGTCGTCGAGGGGGTCGAGAAGCCCGGCAATTTGGGGGCTATTTTGCGCACCGCCGACGCGGCTGGCATTGCCGGGATGATCGTGGCCGATGGTGGCACCGACCTCTATAACCCCAATGCGATTCGGGCCAGCTTGGGGGCGATTTTTACCGTTCCCGTTTGCGCGGCCACCTCGGCCCAGGCGCTCGAATGGCTGCGGACGAACCAGTTGCGAATGCTGGCCGCTCGGGTGGACGGGGCCCGCGACTATACGGCCGCCGATTTTCGCGGCCCGGCGGCCATCATTTTGGGCAGCGAGGCCTTTGGCCTGTCCGACAACTGGCGGGCCGCCGACATCGAGCCGATTCGCCTCCCCATGCTGGGGCAGATCGACAGCCTCAACCTTTCCGCCACCGCCGCTGTCCTCTTTTACGAAGCCCTGCGGCAGCGGCGGACAACGTAGAACGCGAAAAACCAGATCGCGTGGCCTATCCCCAAGAGAAAAATTTTCTGTTCTGGCTGGGGAATAAAGTCTTCGGGCGGCGCATCTTGACAGTGGACGCACAAATGTGTACAATTAAACATAGTTTAAATGTGGCTTGTACAGAATCTGCTGATCTTTGACAAACTGGTTGCGATCGCAAGGGATTCGCGGGGGGAGGGGCGATTCGCGGATTATTCCGCCGGCGGCGGAAACCCTTGTAACTATAGTAAGCGGGCGGAAAACGGCCCGGATAATAAGCGCGCAAAGCGTGGTGGAGATTGGAGTTGCGATGAGCAGCGTGCGAATCGATTTTGTGTGCGGCGATTAGCTAATCCGTGAACTTCGCGGTGCTCCGACCGCTCGCCGCGAAGATCGGTGGGGAGAGCCCGAACCACGGCCAATCGACCCAGGTGTGCCACCGCATAGGTCGCTGGGCTTAGGTTTGTCCCGACAAAGCCGACGAGCGAACGGCAAACTGCCGGGCTTGCTCCTCGATGTCCAGCCCGACGAGCTTGTTCCAGGCACCGCGCAGCTGGTGGACGATGGGGCCGGGTCGGCCAGTCCCCAGCGGTTGGCCATCGAGCTGGGTCACCGACCAAACGCACGGTGAGGTACTACAGAGGAGCGCTTCGTCGGCTCGGGCGATATCCTCGACCGTCATGTCACGATGCACAAAGGGGATGCCCAGTTGGCCGGCCAATTCCTCGAGTACCGCCACCGTCACGCCGGGCAAGATTCGCTCGCGCGGCGGCGAGAACAGCCCTTCCCCCGCGAAATACGCCAAGATGTTCGCCGTCGAGGCCTCGGTCACGCGACCCTGCTCGTCGAGCATGAGCGCCCGCGCGCCGATTTCGCGCTCGCGGGCGGCCTTATCGGCCAGATAATAGTGCATCCGGCTGCGGCACTTGAGTTCCGTCGGCCAGCAGTCGCCGGGAACTTGCCGCACGCCGGTGACGACGAGCGATTCGCCGGTGCGATACTTCTCCACCCACGAACCGAACGGCAGCGGATAGGTATGCATGCCGACGAGCGGGCCGCGGCGCGGGGCGGTGGCGGCAAAGGTGGCATAGGGGCCAGGCGTCACGAAGATCGACAGCCCCAGATCGTCGGCCGGATCGAGCAGCGAATGGTTGTGAGCAGCCAGTTCGGTCGCGATTTGCTCGAAATCCTCGCGTCGCAGGCCGGGGTTCACGCCGACAATGGCCAGCGATCGTTCCAAGCGATCCAAATGCTTATCGAGGCGAAAGAGTTGGCCACCAAAGGTGCGCAGCTGTTCGGCGACGGTGACTCCCTGCACGAAACCACCATCGGTGATTGGCACCGCGGCTTGCGAAACAGGCAGCCAGCGACCGCCGAGATAAGCGAGGGGCTCGGGCATCGTGGTGACGGACTGACGGGAGGACATTAGAGCTCGTGCCAGAGAACAACCTGCCGCGTGCGGTTTTGGATGGGCAGCGAATATAAATAAGGATACAGCGAATGCTGCTTGCCGATCAGATGGGTGACGTTCCACTCCACGAACCGCGCGCTCAGGTCGGCGGGGAGCAAGTTGCGACCATAGAGGCCCGCGTATCCCAGCGCCGTGCCGCCGACGCACTTATCGACCCGCCAATACTGGGCCAATGCCGGGTCGCAGCAGTTGATCAAATTCAGCCAGTGCTCGGCCATCGGCAGGGCCTGGCCATGCGTCCGCCCTGGCAACAGCCAATCGCTGTTTTCGGCGGCGGCCCAAAAAACGACCCGCATTTTGGCCCGCTCGCCGGGATCGATCGTATGGCCCACGACCCGGCCGCCCCCCAGCCCATGCAACCCGCCGGCGATGATCCGGGCACCATAGCTGAAGCCGAGCAGACCCACCCGCACCTCCGGCGAAATGCCGGCCAGAAAGCGGGCGAGATAATAGGCCTCGACATCGGCCCGGTCGGCCTTTACGCGGACGTCGTTGAGTTGTCCCTTGATTTGCGTGCTCGGCCACGACCAGATGACAAACCGGACCGGCGGCTCGTGATCGAGTTTGCCGACCAGCTGAAAATAGACCGCCAGGCCGTCGTCGAGCGCGTTCTGGTCATCGACCCGATTGCCGTGGATATAGACGGCGGTCACGATCTCGGCCGAGTCGGTGGCATAAAAGTCGGCGGTTGTCGAGTTCTCCCAGCGACCGGATTCGTAGCGCCAGACCGCCCAGTTCGGTTCGGCGGCACCACCGGCCGAGCAGCCGAGCCAGCGGGTGTTGATCACCCAGATTTGATCTTGCGGGCGGACGCGAAAGGTGGGGCAGTCGGCCGACTTTGCGGTCTGGACCGGTGATTTGTCCGGGGCAAGATCGGAGGGGGAGGATTCGTCTTGACCCCGCGCGGACGACGAGAGTGCCAGCGCCGCGAGGGCGAGCAACACCGCGAACCGGGCCGTCAGTGCAGGCGGAAGATGCATCAGGGAGGTCAATCGTCGAGGCGGTCGCCGGCGCGGCTCGATAGCCCGCACGTGCCGCCCTGGAGGGATATTTCGTGTCGCCGCGGCCCGCTTCCATCGGTAGCCCGCCGTTTTGCCGCCTGAGCGGGTCGCGCCTGGGGCGCGGCCCTTTCAATCGGCAAGTCCGGCACACCAACGTGGCGAAAAAGCGACGGTTGCGTTTGCACCGCGCCAGCCGCGGGCTAGAGTTGCTCGTCCGCCACACGCCCGCCAGTGAGAAGGAAATTGCCATGAAAAAGCTGCTGCTTGTTGTGACGCTCGCCACCCTTGCCGTCAGCCAGTCGGGCTGCAGTTCGTGCCGCCAAGGGGGGCTATTTAGCGGTTGGTTCAATCGCGGAGGAGATTGCAACCCCCAGCCGGTGGGCTGCGCTCCCGGCGTGCCGCAGGCCACGATGATGGTGCCGAGCAGCTCGCCGCAGATTCTGCCCGGTCCGATCGAGATTGCGCCGACCAACTAAGCCGGTCGCGCCGATTTCGCCGGTCGAATCGACCCGGCACGGCATGAACTTGCGAGATATGTTTCCCCAGCGGGCCGCGCCTTCGCGCGGCCCATCTTCATTTCCCTTGGGGGAAACATGGTGCGCTGCCTCGTTGCATTTGGCGTCTTGATTCTGGTCTCGGCCACCGCCCACGCCCAGTTCGATACCAAGCCCGAGGCGGGCGTGGCCGCGCCGCGGTTGGGTAAATCGCAAACGCAGCGGTGGGAGTTTGGCGTCATCATTCGCTCGCTCGGCGGACCCAGCGCGGGACTGTTTGGCACCTTCCCCATTCCCGCCGATTGGCCCGAGCAGCAGGTCAAAGTCGCGAGCGAGCAGATTTCGCCCAACGTGCGCCGCACCAGCTTTCGCACGACCGATGGCCTCAAGCAGATGTTGTTCGACGTGCCGCAGCTGCCCGCCGGCGAAACGGCAACGTGTCTGTTGGCGCTGGAAGTGACCCGCGCGGAGCAATTGGCTCCGACCGAGACCGCGGGCCTGGTGATTCCAAAGGATCCCCCCAAGGAGGTGCGCAAATCACTCGGCCCCAGCCCCTTCATCGAGACGACCAACACCAAAATCAAGGCCCTGGCCAAGGAGCTGACCACCGGCAAAGAGACCGCATGGGAACAGGTCGAAGCGCTCTGCGACGGAACGCGCGCGAGGGTTAAATTCGAGCCGGAGAACAAGGACCTATTCCGCGGCGCGACCGGCGCGCTGCGCGATGGCAAGGCCGACAAGGAAGACCTGACTTCGCTCTTCGTCGCCCTCTGCCGGGCTCACAAGGTACCGGCCCGCATGGTGTGGGTGCTCGACTTCTGTTATGCCGAATTCTATCTCGAAGATGCCGCCGGCAAGGGGGAGTGGTTTCCGTGCCAGGTGCATGGCGAGAAGCAATTCGGGTCGATGAACGACCCGCGGCCGATTCTGCAAAAAGGGGACAACTTCAAAATTCCCGAAAAGAAAGAGCCGCAGCGGTTCGTCGCCGAGTTCCTGACCGGCAAGGGGGGCACCGGCGGCCAGCCGCAGGTCGAATTCCGCCGCCGCCTCGAAGCGGGGCCCTGAATCCCGCCGGCTCGACGCTTGATTCGGCCGATATTTCGCCGATATTGGTATCTCATGGAGAGCCAGCGGCGAATTCGACGAGTGCGGCGCGTCCAGGCGACACTATCGCTGATGGCTTCGGCTGGCGTGCATGGTCTCCTCTACGGGGCAACCTTGGCGTGGCTCTTGTGGCTGCCGGACCTCGTCGAGCCCAACTTCGCTGGGCAGCGCAACGCGATCCAGATTTCTGCCGTGTGGTCGGTTGAAAGCCCGGCGGAAGCGGTCGAGATCGCGGTGGTCCCGACGCCGGTCGAAGTCACTCCCACCACCGCCCAGATCGAACAGCAACGGCTGCGGCTGGAAAGTGGGGCCGATCGTCATTCGCCCGAGGTCCAGCGGCAGGTGGCCGAACCAGCGGAGCCGACCAGCGAGCCACGCGAGCGCGTTACGCCGCAGGAATTCCTTGCGGCGATCGAGTTCGAAGTCGCCGCGCGGGAGAAGCCTCCCGCCACGGTGCAAATCGTCGCCAGTTTGGCCGAGATCGGGGCGATCGAGGTGGAATCGGCCGTCCAATCGGAGCCAGTGCCCAGCGCGGTGATGGCTGATCGGCAAGAGACCGCGGCCGCCGCCGACACGGAGCACCAGCCGTCTTCAACACCGGAAAACAGCGTCGAGTCCGCTCCGGCATCTGCTACCCGGCGCTCCAAGCCCAGCCCGGATTTGGCCGCCGAGCCCGCGCGGACGGAATCGGCCCTCCCCGCGCGGCGACCGGCATCGACCGCGCCGTCATCCGCATCGGTGGCGGTTGCGCCGCAAGAACTCGGTATCGATCCCACGATTCCCCCGAGTTTTGCCGGCAATCGGCCGCCGAACTATCCGGCCCTGGCTCAGCAGCGCGGTTGGGAGGGGACGGTGCTATTGCGATTGGCGATTGCCAGCGATGGACGCGTGACCAGCGTGGAAATCGCCCGCAGCAGTGGCTACGACCTGCTCGATGCCGAGGCGGTAGCCGCCGTGCGAACGTGGCGCGGCACGCCTGCCCGCCGTGGCGGCCAGGCGGTGGCCACGCACGAGCTTTTGCCGGTCTGGTTCCGGCTGCGTTAGCGGGCCTCACTTCGTCAGAATCAGCCTCCCTTTCGAGGTGATTCGCAGTCGATAGAGCTCGCCAGCGTGCTCGATGAAGATTTCGCGCCGGCCATGAAAAAGCTCGCTGGAGCGCATAATCAGCCGTGGCAAATCGGGAGTTGCCTCGCGGGGCGATTCGTCCGCATCGTCGCCCGGCGAAGTTGGCTTGCTCATTGGTGTGGCTTGGTTATCGAGTCACGGTGAAGGTCTGACGCCGCGGGCCGGCGCTGCCGAGCGCCTTCTCGCCAGAGCAATTGGCGAGCCGAAATCCCACTCCTTCGCATTGGCAGCGAACTGACGCTAGCAGCTTTGGGTTCCGCGATTGGGTGTCGAGCATTTCGCCACGCGCGATGACTCGCGCGACAGTGCTGTCTCGCGAGTGCCGGTTCTTGAGCAAAGCCGTTAATTTGTAGGGCGGATTCGCCGAACCCTCCAGCAATGGTGCGGATTCGTCGATTCCTTCGTTAGAATCCCCTCTTCTGTCGCGACCAGCTGCGGGCCACGTCGCGGGGTTCGGCCGGGAATCCTTCGCGATGGAATGCAATCGACATGCGCGCGCCAGCCTGATTTGGCTGGCGACCGTTGGCTCACTGTTTGCGCAGCCTCCCGTTCCACCCGAAGGAACGCTCCCCCCGGTAGAAGTGCGCCCCGCCGAGCCCACCATCGCCATCGAGCCGCCGCCAGCCGATGGTCCCATCGATTTCGGCACGGAATTGAGCTTTCCCTCGCTGAGCGAGCAGGTTCTGGGGGGATCGACGCTCGATCCCGGTGGCCTCAACAGCGCGTTCCGGGGCGAGAAATCGCTGTTCGATCAATCGAACCTGAGCACCATCGTCGATAGCCAGCTGCTGCGCGAGAAGATGTCGGCCGACATGTTCCGGGCCATTCAATATGAAGTGGGCGTGCTGGTGCAAGCCACCGGCCGCGGCCAGGCGTCGGTGTTTCTGCACGGCGTCACCGGGCAACAGGTGCTGGTGCTTGTGGACGGCATTCGGATGAACAACACGGTGCTGCGGGCCGGGCCAAACCAGTATTTCAACACCGTCGATCCGGGGCAGGTCGAGCGGATCGAGGTCATTCGTGGGGCCGGCTCGGTGCTGTATGGCAGCGACGCGATCGGCGGCGTCATCAATATCGTCACCCGCGGTGCCGATCCCTATCGGGCCGACTACTCGGCCGGCTCGTTTCGACAATACCTATCGTCGGCCGATTCGGCGTCGTACAGCCGGGCGAACATCGAAGGGTGGGTGGGGGATTCGGGGCTCTTCGCGGGCGGCAGCTACATGAACGTCAACGACGTGGACATCGGCGGCGGACTCGGCCGCCAACCCGCCACAAACTATCGTCAAAACGCGGGCGACATCAAATACAACCGGCTGATCGGCGACAACCAGATGCTGACCTTCGCCTTCCAGCACTTCGAGCAACAAGATTTGCCCCGCAGCGATCGATTTGCTCCGTTCGTCTTCAACCGGCCCGGCAACACCCTGCGCCCCACGTTCTTCGATCCGCAGCAGCGCGATCTGGCGTACATCCGCTGGCAGGGAATCACCGACGGCGACAACCCGCTGTACGACGTCTTCAGCCTCACCACGTCGTACTCGCTGACCAAGGAGGGAACGACCGAGCTCCGGTCCCCCACGCGCACCGATGTCGGCGAGTTCGAGAACCATGTCTTTGGCTTCACGATGGCGTTGGCCCGCAACATGACCGACCAGGGGCTGGGGGTGTTCACCTACGGAGCGGACTACTACTACGAGGACATCGACGCTTTTCGCACGACCGACAACCCCACCAACGCCGCCCCTCCCGTGCCGATCGCGCCACAGTATCCGGACGATTCGCTGGCCGATCGCGCCGGTGTTTTTGCTCAGTGGGACGTCACCCTCACGCAGCGTCTGAACGCCGTGGTGGGCGTGCGCTACGAAAACAGCAACCTCTCGGGGACGCCGATTTTCACGGTGGGGGGCGTGCCGACGGCAACCTTTTTTGACCGGACCTATCAAGATTGGGTGGCCAGTTGCGGCTTGACGTACTCCGTCACCGATCAGATCAATCTCGTCGGCGGCTACTATGAAGGTTATCGCGCGCCGACGACCGACGACCTGACCGCCAACAACACCTTTCTGCAAAACAACCAGCAAAGCCCGGTGCTGGAAGCGCTCGCCGTGCAACCCGAGCAAAGCCGGACTTACGAAATTGGGGCCAAGTACAACGGCGACCGCCTGCGCCTGCAAATCATGGAGTGGTGGTTGTTCATTGACGATTTTATCACCCGTGTGCCGCAGGCGACGAATCCCAACAACTTCTTGCTCGGCAACCGCGATGCCTATCTGAATGGCACCGAGCTGGCCGGCGAGTATCTGCTCGATTGCAATTATTCGTTGTATGGCAATTTCGCCTACACCTTCGGCCGGCAAGACAACAACGACTTCACGGGGCAAGTTCCCGTGTCGCGAATCCCGCCGACCCAGGGAGTGATCGGCGCGCGGTGGCGGGCCAGCGACTTACGCACCTACGTCGATGCGTACACGTGGCTGGTCAATCGCCAAGACCGTTACAACCCGGTGAACCTGACCGACTCGCGGTTCTACGTGAATAGGGATGCCGCCACCCCCGGCTTTGGAACGCTCAACCTGCGCTGCGGCACCACCTTTGGTGAGTGTGGCAACCATCGCCTCAGCCTGAACCTCGAGAACATCACCGACAAGTTCTATCGGGTGCTCGGCAGCGGCGTGGATGGAACCGGTTTCAACGCCCTGCTGGGATACGAATTCGTGCAGTAGCGCGGGTGCTGCCGACTGCGCGACGAATCAGTGCGGTGCCGTGGCGGCATATTCCCGCTGCCAGCCGGCAACTTGTTCGCGGGTCGCAACGCCGCGATGGACGACGATCCGGTAACGCAGCACTAGCGGCTCGGTGGTGGAAAGGGGCACGGGCTTCGCGCCGGGAAAGACGGCATTTTGCATGCTCCGCTCGCACCGCAAAATCCACGGCGGCGGATACACGGGCAAACTCGGATGGGCGAGCAGGGCGACTCCGCTCGGCTTGCCGTCACCGCCGAAACGGGCCGAGAAATCAACCCACGGACCGGCCGCGAGCGGGCCGGCCGCGGGCGTTAGCTCCCCTTTTTCCCCTAAAAATCGCCCCTCCGCCGGCAGCCGGAGGCGGGGCGAGAACCCGCCGTACCCCTTTTCATCCTCCGAGCCGCCAAGCTTGACATCCGGTACCAGGGCCAAGAGGCGAATCCCGAAGTCGATGGCGCGATGATCGGCCCGCGCGGCGTGCGTGGTGATCCACGTCTGCTCGCGAACGAACGGGCGGGGCTGCCCGTCGCCAGCGCGCCAGCGGGGAGATTTCCAGAGCGCGGTGATTGCGACTTCGGTCTGGTTGGTGCTGGTCGTGGATCTCGCTTCGGAAATGTCGCATCGGAAGTCGGTCAGGGCCCACGAATCTCCCACGCGCTGGTCTCCCACCCAGAGCTGATGCCAGCCCCAAAAGATGCCCCGATGATGCTTGTGATCTTCCGGAAAATCCTCGGTCAGCACGTTCCCATCGAGGTCGTATAGCGGATGAACATAGTTCGCCCGCGCGAGTTTCCCTTGCAAGGATTTTGGCTCGCGCTGGTAGTGCAACACTTTCGCTCCGCCATCCAGAATTGTGATGCCGCCATCCTCTTCGCGAACCTGGAACGCCGCGGCATCAGCAGCGGCGGGCGCTTCCTCTTCCGCCGGCACGAAGAGCAGCAAGTCGTCGATCGCCAGCTTGCCGCCGCCAGGCACGAGGAACCGGATTTCGTCGGCCGCTTCGTCGCGCAGCGCGGCGGGCACTTCCAATCGGCAGCCGGCGGCAGTCCATACGCCTTGCTGGAGGCCCGCCAGGTCGGCGGAAATTCCGAGTGGTTTTCCGTCGCGAAACAGTTCGATCCGCACCGCTTCCGTGCCGGTCAAACGGTGCTGAAACGTCAGCTCCAGCACTTCATTCAAGCGCCGTGGCCCGCGCAAGTGGACGCGCAGCCAGGGCCGGCCTTCGGGACCGGGAACGCTCTGGGCGAACTTCCAGGTCCGCGGTTCGTCGTGCGACAGAATCTCGAACTCGCCCGGCCACTCTTTTCCTTGCTTGCCCGTGTCGAACCAGCCAGTGAACAGGACTCGCCGCGGAAACGGGCGCAGTTTGGCGTCTTTGTCGCCTGCTTCGGCCGCGTCGTAGAGGAGCACATCGTCGATCAGCACGCCGGCGCGCGGATCGACGTAGAACTGAATGTCGTCGATCCGCTCGTCGGCGGCGAGCGGCCCGCCGGTGCCATCGGGGCGGCGCATCGCGGTCATATCAACGGTTCCCTCGGACCATTTCCCTTCGGGCAGGCCGGCCAGCGATAGATACCGGTGGTAGCCATTGGTCAAGCTGTAGAGCTGCACGCGCAGCTCGCTGGTTCCAAGCAGCTTGTAGCGAAACGAGAGCCGGGTGTTTGGCCCCATCGGCGGGCCGGGAACCGGGTTGAAAATCACCGCCCTGTACATCGTCTGCGTGTCTCCCTGGCGGTCGTCGAAATCCTCGGTCAGCACGGCCCGGCAGGCGCGGCGGCTGCCGGGTGGAACGTCGTTAGTCTCTTCCTTCCCGCTCATCCACCAGCGGCGCTCGATGTCGGTGTCGTAGTCCTCGAAGACGTGGACGCGAGCCGGGAAATTGCCGCGCGCGATGAGTTGCGAGCGGTTGCCTTGCGGCCGGGGGAGCGTTTGCGGTCCATCGGCGGCGAGGCGGTCGGTCATCCAGGCCAAAAAATCGCCGGACTTGAGTTCGCTGAGCACGCGGCAGTTTGGCGAGCCAGCTTTTGGCAGGGTGCGCCCCGTCTCATCGACCGCGAGCAGCTGATCGCTCCACTGGCCCAGTGGCTGGCCGCACGCGGCGGCGACGGCGACCGGATCGAACAGCAGCGGGGCGTCGTCCCCGTGCAACTCGAACAGGTTGTGCAACTGAAGCGCGAGCGGCCGATAGGCGGTGAATAGTTTGCCTTGATGCTCGCGCGTGAACTTCGCTTTCTCGGCCGCGTCGGCAGGAACCACGACCAGGGGAATGCCGGCGGCAAACACCGCCCGAGCCGCGGGGATATCGGCTTTCAGGTTGAATTCCGGTTCAGGTAGGCCGTCGGCGGCCGGTTTCAGCGAGCCGCCGAGCAGCACGATCCGCTTGATCCAAGGCTTGGTTTCGGGGTGTTCTTTCAAGAGGCGAGCGATGTTCGTCAGCGGGCCCAGGGCAATGATCGTCAACTCTCCTTTTCGCGCCGCCAATTGATCGCGCAGCAGCTCGACCGCCGATTTGCTGATCGGCTTCAGCGTGCGATTGAAGATCGCGGCCGGGTGGCGGCGATATTGGATTTGCCAATCGAGGGGGGACCCGGCCTGCGGCGCGGCTCCGGCCGCTACGGGAATTCCCGCCCGCTCGCACTGCGTGATGAACCGGCAGACGAGCCAGGCCCGGTCGTCCCCCTGGCCTCCACAGGTGGTGACGCCGACAAGTTCCAGCTCCGGGCTCGCCAGCGCGAGGCCGAGCGCGAATGCATCATCGACGTAGCTGCCGATGTCGGTATCGATCATGACCGGGGATTTCGGCTCGGCGGCCGAACCGCAGTAAGCCGCCAGGAGCAAGCCCAGCCCTCCCCAGCCGATGGTGGCCCGCTTCATCGAACTTCTCCCTTCGCGAGTCGTGGATTGCCTTCGCCCCGGCGGCTTGCCACTATATTAACCGTATCAGCGCTTCAAATCGCGAGGAAACCGACATGCCAGTTTTTCCCGAAGCTACGCGGCGCCGCTTTTTGCAAGGTTCGGCCGCGGTCCTCGGCACGGGGCTACTGACGGGTCGCGCCTGGCCGGCCGAGAACCCGCGTCCCAAGGTGGCGGCGGTGTTTACCGAGTTCCGTTTTCGCTCGCACGCCTACAACATCCTCATCAATCTGCTGGGGCCGTATCTGTTTCGGGGGCAATGGATCGAGCCGGGAGCCGAGGTCGTCTCGTTTTATGCCGATCAATTCCCGGACAACGACATGGCTCGTGAGGTGTCGCGGCGGTTCGGCATTCCGATTTTCAAGACGATTGACGAAGCACTTTGCCGTGGTGGCAAGGAACTGGCGGTCGATGCGGTGCTGATCATCGGCGAGCATGGCGAGTATCCGCTCAGCGATCTCGGTGTGAAGATGTATCCCCGCAAGGAGTTCTTCGATCAGTCGGTGGCGGTGATGAAGCGGTCAAAGCGGTTCGTGCCGATTTTCAACGACAAGCATCTCTCGTATCGCTGGGACTACGCCAAGGCAATGTACGACGAGGCCCGCGAGAAGGGCATTCCACTTATGGCCGGCAGCAGCGTTCCCTTGGCGGAGCGGCGGCCGGCCGTCGAATGGCCCCAAGACGCGGTCGTCGAAGAGGCCATCGCCATTCACGGCGGCGGAATGGAGGTGTACGATTTTCACGGCTTCGAGCTGTTGCAGTCGTTCATCGAGGCCCGCCGCGGCGGAGAAACGGGCATTTCCCGCGTGCAATTGGTCAGCGGCGACGCTTTTCGCCAGGCCGAGCGAGAGGGGCGCTGGTCGCGCGAGCTGGCCAATGTCGCCATGTCGGCGGAAGACGACGCCGAGTTCGAGCGGCAGCCGCGACCGAGTGCCAATGCGAGCGTTCCAGAGCCCCCCGGAGAGCCGCATGCGTTGCTGCTCAGTTACAAAGACGGCACGAAAGCGACGGTCTTGAAGATGGGAAGCACGTCGAATCGCTGGAACTTTGCCTGTCGCGTGCGAGGCCAGGCGAAGCCGCTGGCAACTGCGATGTTCAACGGGCCGTGGGGCAATCGCAATCTCTTCAATGCCCTGACGAATGCGATCATCCACTTTTTCCAGACCGGCAAGCCGCCGTATCCGGTCGAGCGAACCTTGCTCGCCAGTGGCGTGCTCGATGTCGCCATGCGTTCGCACCACGCCGGGGACAAGCCGCTCGCCTCGCCGCAGTTGGAAATTGCTTACCACAGCGACGATTGGCGGGCCTATCGCGAAACGGGGGAGAGCTGGCGCATTATCACTCCCGAAATCCCCCAGCCGACGACGTTTGCTCCGGGCCCAGTTTCGCCATGACGGTTCGCTCGAATTCCCAGCTATGCCGCAACGCGACTGGTCAATTCCAAGAGCCGCGCTTGCAAAATGCGGGCGATTCGCCGCCGCTCTTGCCGTTCGGCACGAGTCCAGGTGCTACGAACACGGGCCGCCGCACCGCGGATGTCCGAGGGTCCGAAATTACGAGGGGGGGCAGCAACTGAATTCACTTGGGTGGCCATGATTGACTCCTTCACTGCAGGTCATCTCGGCAGTCGCCGGACGTTGCGGCGGAGAGAAGCAATCAGCGTGCCAGTCGCGATTGGTTGGTCACATCAGAGAACGTAAGTTCTTTGCTAATCGATACTTACGCCCGTCCCTTGCCGGTGAACGGCGGCCGGCTGGCGGACGGGAAATGCCCGCCGTGTATGGTTCGCGTCCAGGTGTTCCATTTTGCACGAGCGATTTTCAGCGACGATTTCGGGGGGGATCGTCAGCTTGCCGAGATGGCCAGCGTTGCCGCCGGGCGCGCACTGCTTGCGAGTTGCGTTGGGGACGCGGTGCTACCGCATCGTCCGAAAGGCTCGGGCGGAGGCGCGCGGCTCTATACGTCCGCTGTCTCGCGCTGAGCTTCTTTCAGTTCGATTCCTTTCAGCCGTTCGCTGAGCGTTGCCAATTGGTCCCCGAGCAAGGTTAGCTCGTCGTGTAAGGTGAGAAAGCCTTTTGACTTGAGCTGTTCTTCGCGGGCCTCCTCCTTGCGCTCGGCGCTCGCTTCTTCCATGCTGCCGATGATCACGCCCGTGAACAGGTTAAGCATGATCATGGTCCCCAGCATGATGAACGAGACGAAATAGACCGACGCGATCACCGGTTGGGCGTGGCTGACGCGGTCGGGATGCAGGGCCTTCCACGAATCGGGATACTCCGCGTCCGAGCCGTTGTATTGCGTGGCCAGTACGTCGTTCCACCCTTCGAGGGTGAGTACCTGGAACAGCGTGAGCGTCGTTTCGGGCAGCGTGCCAAAGCGTTGCGGATCGTTCTGGCGGAAGAGAAACGTGCCGGCGACCGCATAGACATAGAAGTGCAGTCCCAGCAAGATGCCGATGTAGCCCAGCGAGGGAATCGCCTTGAGCAAGGCCCCGACCAGCACCTGCAAGCGAGGGAGGATCGTCACCATCCGGAGCGTTCGCAAGAGGCGGGCCATGCGGAAGACAGCGACATATTTCGCGCCATCCGCCCCCCCGATTGGAATGAAGCAGACGGCAACAATGACAAAGTCGAAAATGTTCCAGGGTTGGAGGAAGTACTCCCAGGGCTTGCTACCGTGCGAGATGATCTTCAGCACGATTTCGACGACAAAGCACCACAAGATGGCGGTCTGAATGCCGTCGATGATCTTCCCGGCCGGCGTGGCGTTCTCAAATTGGGGAAATGTTTCCATTCCCACGAGCACGCCCGAAAGAATGATGAGCGCCAGAATGATGTGATTGAATTTTGGCGAATTGACGAGGACTTTGATTTTGTCCACCAAGGCAGGGTCTCCTTGCGGGAAAACAGAGGGTGCGTTGCCGGGACTGAGTTGGGCGAGGTGCCAAAATCATAGCCGGTGGCGGCCAGCCGTGGCAGGCGGGTGGGTGATTGTCCGGACCCTTCCAGCAGCATCGGCGGCGAACTAATTTTCGCCAAACTCTAGATGCTGGCCGGCGTCGGATGCCTGAGCAGCCAGGTTTTGTAGCCGCCGCTGAGGTTGCGGGCGGAGCGGCCGTTTTGCAGCAGAATGCGCGTGGCCAAATAGCCGCGCTGGCCGACCTGGCAATAGACGGCCAGGTCGCGATTGGCCGGCAATTCATCCAGGCGCGCCCGCAACTCATCAACGGGAATGTGGATCGCTTCGAGGGGGTGGCCGGCCGCAAATTCAGTTGACGTCCGCACATCCACCAGCAGCGGTCGCTCTGCCGGGGGAATCGCTTCGAAAGTGCTCCAGTCAAGCTGCGGATGATCCCCTCGCAAGAGGCCCGCCGCGACAAAGCCGGCCATGTTGACGGGATCCTTCGCCGAGCCGAATTGGGGCGCATAAGCCAGTTCCATCTCCTCCAAGTCGAAGACGGTCATTCCGGCCTGGATGGCGACGGCCAGCACGTCGATCCGCTTATCGACACCTTGGCCACCGACCCCCTGCGCGCCAAGGATGCGGCCGCTTTCCGGCTCGAACAGCAGTTTGAGCGACATCCCCTCCGCGCCCGGATAATAGCCGGCATGGTTGGCGGGGTGGATATAGATCATCTGATAAGGTCGCCGGTCGCGGCGCAGCGCCTTCTCTGACGCTCCGGTCATTGCCGCCGTACGCTCGAACAGGCCGACAATCGCGGTCCCTTGCACGCCGCGAAAGCGAACTTGCCTCCCGAAAATGTGATCGGCCGCCAGGCGGCCTTGGCGATTAGCGGGGCCAGCCAGCGGCACCTGGGTTGGCGCGCCGGAGATGGCATCGCGGGTTTCGATCACGTCGCCGACCGCATAAATGTCCGGGTCGCTGGTTTGCAGCTGGGCGTTCACCTGAATGCCGCCGCGCGGGCCAATCGCCAGCCCGGCATCGACGGCGAGCCTGTTCTCCGGACGAACGCCAACCCCCAGCACCACGAGCTGCGCCGTCAGCCGAGCGCCCGATTTGAGCCGAACCACGATTCCCTCGGCAGTTTGCTCAAACGCTTCGGCCGACTCCGCAAGCCGCAGCGAAACGCCATGAGCCGCGAGCGTTTCGACGAGCGGCGTGGTCATCTCTTTATCCAACGGCGGAAGCACCTGGTCTTGCAGTTCGACGAGGGTCGTGGTGATCCCTCGGCGCACGAAGTTCTCGACCAATTCGAGGCCGATAAACCCCGCGCCGATCACCACCGCCTGCCTCACGCCAGCGCTTAGGGCGGCGTAAATGCGGTCCGTATCCTGCAAGTTGCGGAGCGTGAAAATGCCGGGCAAATCGATACCCGGCAGGGGTGGGCGAATGGGTGCGGCACCGGGCGCGAGAATCAGCTTATCGTAGGGTTCGTCGTATTCGCGGCCGGTATCCAATTCGCGAATGCAAACCGTCTTCGCCGCGCGGTCGATGTTTTCGACCGACGAACGGACCCGAACATCGAGCTTGAACCGCTCCTTCAAACGCGCTGGCGTCGTGACCAGCAGTTTGCCGCGGTCCTTGATTTCGCCGCCGAGATAGTAAGGCAGGCCGCAGTTGGCAAAGGAGACATCCGGCCCGCGCTCGATCAGCACAATTTGGGCCGCTTCCGACAACCTCCGCGCACGCGTCGCCGCCGATGCTCCCCCCGCGACACCGCCGACAATCACCAGTTTCATGGTTGAAATCCAAATCGCATACAAGCCCGAAGCG
>JANRLS010000048.1:0-5281 GCA_033762315.1 Pirellulaceae bacterium | reverse complement strand
GCTCCAGCATGGCGAGCAAGCTCGCCTGGGGATCGGCCAGCGGAGTGGCATCCTTATACGACAGCGTCCGCACGATCCGCTCGTCGGGCAACTCGGCATAGAGCCCTTGCTTGCCGTATTCCAGCTTAACGCGCATGGCGGAGCGCCCTTTCTCACACGAAGTTCGACGCGCCGGCGAGCATCGTCTCGCTCGGCCAAATGGCTACTTCTTGCCGGCCGGCTTGGCGGCTGCACCGGCGGCGGGCTTGGCGGCGGCACCAGCAGCCGGAGCGGCGGCACCCTCGGCCCCTTCCTCGGCCTTGGCCTTCTTTTTCTTCTTCATGGCGAGCTTTTGCACCCGCACCTTGGGCAAGCCGAGAACGCTATCACCCTCCTTGAATCGGTCCGCCTCTTTCAGCTTGGAAATCCGCTCGGCACGGGTCAGCACATTCCGGTTGGAAATCGCCCCGGCTTTGACTTTCAGGCTCTTATCAATTGTCATCTCAGGCTCCTTCCAGGCACGATCCGCGCCCGGCAACTTCAGCAACGTGTAATCCAACAATATAAGCCCCCCCGCCTTGGCCGACAACGGGCGGCCGCCCCCGCTAACGGAGGATAATCTCGACCGGCTGTAACTCTTGCGGCTTTTGGAAGCTGACGGCTGCCGAAGCCTGCCGATTTTTGTTCTTAATCAGCCCCTCGGACACGACGACATACTTACCCGGCGCGATTTTCGGAAAGACAAAGCTCCCGTCCGACTTCGTCACCGTGCGGGCCAGCACCGCCTTCGGATCGACCTCGATCTTCCCCTTGGGCTGGGCACCACCTACCGGCATCCCGGCATCGGGGAGCAGGAAGACCGCCAGTCCACCCTGCGGTTCGGGGCCATAGCGCACGACGCCGGTGATGTCACCCGTATTTCTCGCCTGGCTGGCGGCGGCCGCTTCCGCTTCGGTCAGCACTTGCACGCTTGCGCGCGCGACCTCGCCGGTGTTGTCGGCCCGATCGACCGCCCGGACGAGAATGTTATAAGTTCCGCTCGCCAGGCCGGCAGTCGGCAGCTTCAGATGCCAGCGGCCATCGTCCTGAATCGCGCCAGGAATTGCCGGCACTTCGGCCGGAAACTTCCCCGACCGCTCCTTGTCAAAAATTCCCTCGACCCGCCCAATGCCGCTGAGCTGCTGGTCGTCGGCAAGCGCCGACAGCTCAACATCGGTGCCGATGACCACAATACGCCCCGATTTGATTTCGATTCCCGAAACACGCGGCGGCCGACTATCGATGACGATTTCTACCGGCGGGCTAAAGGCGACGACATCCCCTACCGCCGCGCGAGCCATCACATTCGCTCTGCCGTTGCCGACCGCATCGGCTGGCACATCGACCTTCCAGTCCCTCACTTGCGCTTCGACCTGCACAACCCCTTGCGGTGTAATGCCCGTGAGGGCCGCCGATACTTGTCGGTCGGTCGTCAGCACCACGACTTCGTCGCCGTTGAGCTCACGGTCTCGATTTCGGTCGATTCCCACCTCGGCCCGCAGCGGCGGATTGCCCGACGCGGCAGCCGGGGCGTCGATCTGCAGCTCGACCGGAATCGATGCGACCGGTGGCTTGTAGATTGTTCCCTTCGGCAAGTTGGTGATCCGCGTCGTCACGGTGTCGCTATCTTCGGGCAAATCGACCGCATCTCCGCTGCATGTCACCCGATAGAGAAAGGCCCGCGGATAGCCATCAACCGCCAGGCGCAAGTTCACGACCCGGCCCGCCGCGGCGGGCACTTCGACATAGAGCTCCGCCGGCTGCGACGCCGTCAGGGTGCCGTCCAGTTGTCGCTCGGCATCGGGGGGCAAGGTTTCGACGATCTCGCCGCTCACCTTCACTCCCCCCGGCGGCAAGAGCGCGGGCTCGATCGGAGCGACGGAAATTTCGATCCGCTCGCGCTCGCCGCTGTAGTTCACGCGCGGGCGCACGAACCGCTGCGGTCGCTGCGGCGTCGCGGCCAAGTGCTTGAAAATCTGCCGCTGATCCTTGGTGTCCGTAATGACGAGCACGAGGCCATGATCAAGCGGCGTCGGCTTCGGCTTGGCCGCCGCCGGGACCACGACAATCGGCGGCGCGGCCCCCGGCTGTGGTTCGGGCATCGGTGGTGGCGGCGGCTCGGGGGCGATCAGCACCAACTTTTGCGGCCGGCCATCAGCGGGTAGCAGCAATCCTTTGGCATCGGCCAACAGCGGACCAAGCTCCAGGCTCGCGCGGAGCGCTTTCGCGTCGTCGGCCGACAGGGTCGCCGGCGGAAACGGTGCCGGTAGCGCGGCCAAGAGGGGCAGCAATTGCACGTCGACTGTCCGCTCGTCCCCAGTGCCGCTGGCGAGCTGCAGGCCGTAGTCAGTTCCTCGATTGGCGAAGGGATGCAGCGTTACTCCGCCCGGCACGGGGGTCCAGCTCGCGGGCGTTCCGGTCACGAAGAGCCGCACCGCTTCCGGCAGTGGCAGGGTGATTTCGACGTCGTGCCGGGCGACATATCGCTCGGTGGCGACGCGCACGACCAAATGCGTTGGCCGGGGTGCCGGCGCGAGCCGCTTGATATGCAGCCGCAAGGGAATCGACCTGCCAGCGGAAAGCTCGTGCGAGGGGCGTCGCATCTTGAGCTGCGCGACGAGCGCCTCGTGCCCGGCCAGACCACCGGCGACTTCCGACCAGGGATACACGAGGGTTCCCGCCGTCGGCTCGACCGAGACGATCTCCGGATCGAAATCGAGCAGCACCCAAGAGGGCGTTCCCGCCGCGCCCGAGAATCGCAGCGTAAGGTCGAGCGTGTGCGCGTCGGCTAGCGACAGCGCGGCAGTCGTTCCGCCATCGATTTGCAGCGGCATCGGGGGACCGGCGACCAGTGGCGGTTGCCGGGGAACATTGCTGGCGGCGCTCAAAAAGTCGTCGGCGATTTCCGCCAGATAGCCCGCTTCGAGCGGCGCGGCGTCGGCCGCGGCGGCGAGTGCCCGCTCGCGCTGCCAAACGAGCCAGTCATAAGCTCGTGCCGCCGCCAGTTGCGATTGGGCCGGCGCATCTCCCGCCGCCACGCAGCTGGGAATCAGCCGGCGGGCGTCTTGCCACGCGGCCAATTGCCGCATCCGGTCGCGGCGCGTGGCGGGGGCCGAAAGGTCGCTGGCATCAGCCAGCCCACGCTCGACCCGTGCCGGCAGGTTGCGATACAAATCGGCCAGCGCGACCGCGAAAGCCCCCTGCAAGGCCGAGAGACTTTGCGAATTGCTTGTTTGCAGTTGTTGCCAGGCAAAATCAAGCGGTTCCCAATCGGCATCCGGAGGGGGAGCGAGCAGGGCGTTTCCCAGGGCGTGCTGCAACTCGGCTCGCGGGACAAATAGCCGCTCGGCCGCTGATTGTGACGGGGCCACGGTCTGGTCCTCGACAGGCTGAACGAGGGCCGCCAGCTCGCCATCGAGCGCCGGCCAGGCCGCCGCCAGCGCTTGCCGCGCGCTGGCCGGCGCGAGCGCCGTTTCCAGCAGCACGGCGATGCGCCAAGCCGCTCCGGGTGCCGCCGGAGAACCGGCCAGCTTGAGCACGGCTGGCGTCATCCATGTCTGTTCGACCGCTCGAAGCGCCGCTTCGAGCTCGGCGGCGTCGCCGTCGAGCTTTCCAATCAGTTGTAGCAGTGCGGCGTGGGTCGGGCGAAACTCACTATCTTCTTCTCCCAGGGCACGGAGCACCAGAAACTGCGGCAGCTTGTGGATCACTTCGTTACGCAACCGCCGCTGCAGCATTATCGCGCCCGCGGCGGCCCGAATGGCGGCATATTGCTCGCGGGCCTGTTTGAGCTGCGCGAAGAGGGCCTCTTCCTGGGCGGCCACCGGCGCGAGGGCTTCGCGCTCGGCGGCAATGCGGAGCTTATCGGCGGCGGCCAGGGCCTGGGTGTCGCGTGCTTCGGACAACGCACAGGCTGCTTGCTCCCCCTCGCGGGCATTCGCCAGCACCAGATGCACGATCCGCCAGTCGATTTCCGGCCGTCCCGCCATTCTCCGCACCGCCCGCAATTCCACCAGCCGATCGTGAGCGGGCTTCAGATCCTTGGCTAGATTTTCAAGATCGGCCCGATTGCCGGAGGCGATAAGCTGATCGAGCCGGGCGGCGAGCGCGCTCCATTCGGCTTGCACCGGCGGACCACCGGCGGCGGCAATCATTTCGGCCATCGCCAGCGAGCGAATCGGCGCGGCCGCCAGCCAATAGCCCGGCCGAGCCAGGGCAATCGCCTGCGCGAGCGAACCGGCCGGCAACTGGTCGGCGGGAGTGCCGGCGGCGATTTGCGTGAGCGATGCGATGGTATCGTCGAGCGCCGCGCCGAACTGCGCCGAATCGGGAACGAAGCCGGTCCGCTGCTGGCGATCGAGCGCCATGAGCCGCGCTTCGAGCTCGCGCCACAAATGCGGCGCGTCATCGATGGGGCGCGACACGGGGCGGTCGCGCGCTGCTAGTTCGTCGCGCAATTGCCAGGCGGCGTGCAATTTGGCGGCCAATTTGGCGGGCGAAACCGGTGCGGGCTTGGCGGGCGCTCCCTCGCCCTCCGTGGCGGGCTGATCGGTGGCGGGCTGATCGGTGGCGGGCTGATCGGTGGCAGGTTTCTCGCCGACGGCTTGTTCGACCTTATCGGTGGGGGCGTCCGTTTTGGGCTTCGCGGCGGGGGCCTTTTCGTCGTCCGGCGATTCGGCGGTGCCGGCGGCCTTGGCGATCGCTTGCCCGGCGGGATTGCTGCCGAGTGCCGAGTTCAGGGCATTACGGGCGGTGGTGCTGATGTATTGTCCCGCCCGGTTGCGCGGCAGCGAGCGGGCCAGCGAATCGCTGATGAAATTATTGAGCTCGATCTCGGCCCGGTTGGCAACCTGGCCTTCGGCGGCGTTCGGCTCGCGGGCCTTTTCGACCGCCGCGACGTGATCGATTTGTACCCCCTTCGCGGCTCGCTCCTTCGGAACCGCCGACAGCACCGGCCCGCCGCCGCGCGTCGCTCCCCCTCCCCAGGCAATCACCGGCGTTTGCCGCGCTTGGCGGCCGGTCGTTTGCCGCACCCAGCCAGAAACGCCAGTCGAAACAAAGCGGCTCAGTTCGCCAAAATCGATCGCCTGATCGCGATTGGCATCGGCCGCGCCTTGCAGACCCGTGCTGACGAAATAGCCGAACACGGACCGCCGCAGTGCCGGCGAGAGATGCGAACGCTCTCCCGCCGAGTGCGACGCCAGCACGAAGAGCCGCGGATCGCCGAGCGCCGCCACCTGCTCGACCAGCCGCTCGGAGAAAT
>JANRLS010000047.1:0-4810 GCA_033762315.1 Pirellulaceae bacterium | reverse complement strand
CGCGAGCTTGCAGCCGCGCATCACCCGGCGCAGCGGGAAGGGACGCCAGCCATGCCCCATCGAACGCGGCGTCGTTCTTTACCTTCGCCAGTTCCAGCAGTCGATCGACCTGATGCCGCTGTCGTAAGAGCATCGCGGCTCGTTCGGGAGCGCTATCAAGAAGCGCGATAATCGCCTCGGTCGGCTGCTCGTTGATCAGCAAGGTCTCGGCATAGGCCCAGCTAGTTGGCAGCGGAACGGCCGGAGCGGGTGCGAACGGATCGGGGGCGGGGGGACGTTGCAAGGTTTTCAGGGCCTCGGCATAGCCCGCCGGATTTTCCGCCAGTCGCTGAAATGTCGCCAGGAATGCCGCATGGTCGGTTGCCGTGGGGTTCGCCTGAGCCAGTTCGACCATTACCGCGGCGGCCCGTGGCCAGTCGCGGGCTTCGCTCAGCAAGTTGAGCAGCAGATACTTATCGGACGATTTCTCGGCGGCAGCGATGGCCGCGGGCATATTGCCCGCCGCCCGCGACATCAGCGCCAGCCGCCGCCAATCTTCGGGCTGGGGACTCGTGGCTTGCTGGCGGGCGAGTTCCGCGACGGCGCTCTCGAGCCGGCCGGTCAGCAAGAGAAAGGTGTTGAGCTGGATCTGGCCGGGGTCCTGCACGGCGGTCAGCTCGAGAATCGCCTGGGCGTCATCGAGCTGCCCTTTTTCCAACAGCGGTCGGATCACCTTGCCGGCATCGGGGGCGACGGCCTGGGCGAGCGTGCGGCGACGGTCGAGATTCGCCTCCGACCGCAGCAGCGCGAGCACGATCGGCCATTGCCCCTTCGTCCGCAGTTCGGCCAGCGCCGTCCGCTGGGCCGAATCCGAACCAAAGCGAAACTGATCGATCAGCGCGGCCAGTTCGGGGGGAGTATTGGGCCGAATGCCCACCCGCACCTTATCGAGCAGGGCCTTCGCGCGATAAGCGGTCTCGGCATCGGGGCTCCGGACCGCTTCGGCCAGCGCGGGAATCGCGGCGGCACCGGCTTGCCACAGCGCATCGCTCGCAGCCTGGCGGACGGCGAAATCGTCGTCCCCCAATTGCTTCACCCAGCCGGCGATTTGCTCCGCCGCAGGATTCGCCGCCTGCCCCAACAGCAATGCCAGCACCACGAGCGAGCCGGACGCGACATGCATGGCGTGACTCCGAACTCCACCAGCCCCGCGGACCGCTACTTCTTCACTTGCACGTAGAAACCGGCATCGAGCAAGCCCTTGACCACCGCGGCGAGATCGAAGTTCCCCTCGACTACAAACGACTCCGCCTTGGGCTTCACCGTGTCGGCCACGACGCCATCGACCTTGATCGCCTTTTTGATCGCCTGCGTGCAGGCCCCGCAGCAATTGTGAACGCCGGCGAGCTCGGCCCGCTCGACCTTGCCTTCCGCGCCGGCCACGTCCTTGAACTTCACCGCTTGATTATCCAGTTTGCCGTAGAAACCGGCGGCGGCGAGGGCGTCGATCGCCTTCTGGGCGGCAGCGTCGCTTTCGGCGACGAGCTCGATGGTTTTCGCGCTTTGGCTCGAAGTGTGCTTCACGCCGGCGACATCCTTGAGTGCCGCATCGACCCCCTTGAGGCATTGCCCGCAGCAGAGGTGAGTGTCGGAGACCGTGACTTTCGTCTCGGCTCGCAAACCTGTGGTAAGTAGGCCAAACGCCGCCAGCAACGCGCACCAAACCAGGCGATTCATGGATTAATTCCTTTCGAAAGGACCGTTGACAGATCAAGCTCGACTTATCATCCGTTCCTGCCGCCCAAATTGCAACCTGCCACGCCCCGAATGATCCGCCGTTCAGATTTTGGAAACGATGGGTTAGGCTGCTGGCTAAGAGTTGTTTTCGAGCCTGTTTCCGCGAGTTATTCCCCATGTCCGCCGAGCCGCGCACCACCTCCTCGCTGCTGCGGCGAATGAACACGCGCGAGGTGCTGGCGGCGTTGCAGCGGCAGGGGCCGCTCTCGCGGGCGGAAATTGCCCGGCATACGGGAATCAGCAATCCGACGATCACCCGGACCGTCGCCGATCTTTTGGCGGCCCGTCTGCTCGAAGAGGGGGAACTGCAGCAAGCCCCGCTCGGCCGGCCCGCCAAGGTGCTGCGGCTGGCGACCGAGACAGTCTCGGTGCTCGGAGTTGTGGTGGGAGTAAAAACGTGCGAGCTCGTGTCGGCGGGACTCGACGGCCTGTTGCACGACGACCGCGTGCTCAGCTTTCCGACACCCCCGCGCTATGGCGATCTCGTGCGACGCATCGCCGAGCATGCCGAGCGCTGCGCCCGCGAAAGCAAGACTGCCGTGCTGGGGCTGGGAATCAGCATCCCCGGCCTGTTGAGCCGCAAGGACCAGCGGACGCTCGTTTCGCCCAACTTGCATCAGACCGACGGCCAGCAACTGGGGGTCGATGTGGCCGAGCGGCTGGGGCTGGAAACGGCGATTTTGCAAGAGACGCACGCCCTGTGCCTGGCCGAGCAAACCTATGGCGCGGCGCGCGGCGTCGAGGACTTCGCAATGCTCGACATCACCGGCGGCTTGGGCCTCGGCGTAGTGCAAGGGGGACGATTCTTGCAGGGACATCGGGGGCTGGCGGGAGAGCTGGGGCACCTAACCGTCGATCTGGCTGGCCGCCGCTGCGGCTGCGGTAATCTGGGTTGCCTTGAAACCGTGGCCACCGATACGGCCCTCGCGCAGCTCGTCGGCGAACGACTGCGGCGCGAGCTCTCTACCGATGAGGTCATCGCTCAGATCAAATCGGGGCAGATCGCCGCCGACGCCGAAATGGCGTTGGTGCTCGATTATCTCGCGGTCGGGCTGGCGGCGGTGATCAACCTCTTCAACCCGCAAAAGCTGTTTATCTATGGACGGCTGTTCGACGCGGGGCCGCGGGTCTATCCAAAACTGCTGGAGGCCACGGCGCGGCGAACCCTCGCCCCGTCGCTGGCCGATTGCGAGATCATTCGCGCTCGTGGCAACAAGCGGTTGGGGGCGGTGGCGGGGATTATCGAACGGCTGATGACGGGAACCTAGCTTCCCGGCGATCCGCTGGCGGGGCCGCCGCTGGGAACATCTCCCGCCGCGGGCCGGACATGCACCGTGTGCGTGGGATAGGCGAGGTCGATGTCGAGCTCAACGAACTTGCGCAAAATCGCCAGGTTGATCGCCTGCTGAATGTCCATGTAGAGATTGAAATCGGGCGAGAGCACGAAATAGACGATCTCGAAATTGAGCGCGGCGTCGGCAAAATCCTTGAAATGGGCCCGGTCGAAGCGGGTTTGCGGCTGGGCCTCGACCGCGGTCCGCAACAGGGGCGGAATGGCGGCGAGCTGATCGGGGGGCGTATCGTAGGTGACGCCAATGGTGAATTGCACCCGCCGTTCGGTCATCCGCTTCAGGTTGCGAATCCGGTTTTTGAGCAGGTCGGCATTGCCGTAGATCAGCTCCTCGCCGGAAAGGGCCCGCAGCCGCGTCGTTTTAATGCCGATCCGCTCGACGGTGCCGATGTCGTCCCCCACGGCGATGGTATCGCCGAGAACGAACGGCTTATCGAGGATCATGGCGAGCGAGGCGAACAGGTCGGCGAGGACATTCTGCGCCGCCAGGGCGACCGCCACCCCACCGATGCCCAAGCCGGCGACCAGCGCCGTGACATTGATCCCCAGATTTTGTAGCGCGAGCAAAAGCACCACCGACCAGAGGACGATTTGCCCCAAAAATCCGAGCGACGTGATCGTGGTCGCACTGGCGGCATCGGTGTCTAGGCGGCGGCGAACTTCGCTCTGGACCAAGCGGTTGAGGAGCGTCTGAATCCAGATCGCCCCTTGCACGAGCAGCGCGATAATGGTGAGCGACGCCAGAACCGCCGCCACCTTGGGCGGCAAGACAAGCGCCAGCGACCCGGCGTGAATCGCCAGGACCAGGAGGAACCACGCCCGAGTGCTCGCCAGGGCCTGAATCACGGCCGGGGCCCAGCCCGATTGCAGCCGCTGGGCCAGGGCGTGAATGCGGCCGGCGAGCAAAACCTTCAGCAGCACCAAGGCCACCAGCACCACGGCGGCAACGGCCGCGGCCAACCCCCACTGCACGAGCGAATTGCCGTCGATTTCGTAAACGAGGAGGGACTGGAATTTGGCCCAGGGATTCATCGTGCGACCATGCAAAGGCGCCGTAGTGAACGTGCGCGATGTGTATGGGGGGGAAACGTTAAGCGGAATGCTTTCCGCTCGCTCCGTTCCCTCCCACACTCTTCGCGCTTTACGCCTTCTTATATAGCCGATATACCCGCAGGCTGCCGTCGTAGTGGGCGACGCAGGCACTGAGTCCGTCTGGCGACAGATCGAGATCGCGGCCGGTGTCGGGGAGCTTGAGGAAGTGGAATTCCTGCGCGGCGGCCTCTTTCCAGAAGTAGAGGAAGCCGCCGCCGCCGCCGCCAGAGAGGCCGACCCAGAAGCCGTCGGGATGGTGGCGGATGCCCCAGGCCACGCCTTGCACCTTGGCCTTGCTTTCGTACTGGACGACTGGCTTGGCGGTTTCCCAGTCGAGCACCACGATGGTCGGGTTGCCGATGCCGGCAAAGGCGTTGGTCACATTCGTGATGCCACCGACGGCCAGTTGCTTGCCGTCATGGCTGAAGGCGATGCTGCGAGCGCCACCGATGTCGGCCCGAAAGGTGGTGTCATATTTCCAGAGGGCGGCGGCGGAAAGATCGCGCCGAGCCTTCTTCTCGGCCAAGTCCCACTGCTTGAGCACCCCCTTCAGATCGCACGAAACGAGCGTGCCATCGGTGGGGTGGAAGG
>JANRLS010000046.1:0-61437 GCA_033762315.1 Pirellulaceae bacterium | reverse complement strand
AACTTCGTCGGTCATGCCGCAACCGTTGTCGCGGACGAGCAATTCGGCGGCGGGGCCGTGTTTCTTGAGGGTGATCCAGACCGTGCCACCGGGGTCGAGGCTGTCGAGCGAGTTGGTGATGAGATTGAGCACCACCTGCTTGATTTCCTGGGGGCTGACGGCGGCGATGACATGCTCCGTGCCGGCGAACTCGACCTTTTTGTTCCGGTATTTGCCGAGGTGGCGGACCATGTCGATGACCCCTTCGACCAGCTCGCGGAGGTCGGTGGGCTGCTTTTCGCAGTCGCCCATCCGCGAGAAATCGAGCAGCCTTTCGGTGATTCCCTTGCAGCGGAAGGCTTCGTCCTGGATGCGGCGCAGGTACTTGCGGAGGATTTCGACCTCGGCGTGCTGGGTTTCGGTCAGGTTGGCCTCGTCGGCATCGAGAATGTCGTGCAGGCGCGATTCGAGCGATTCGGCGGCCATGGCAATGGCGGCCAGGGGATTGTTGATTTCGTGGGCCACGCCCGCCGCGAGAAAGCCGACGCTGGCCATTTGCTCGCCGCGGACGACTTCCTTCGTTCGCTCGCGGACCTGCTGATCGAGGTCGCTGCGAATTTGCTGGAAGCGGGTGGTCATGTCGTTAAGAGCGGTCGCCAGTTCGGCCATTTCGTCGCGCGAGCGGAGATAGATGCGATGGTTGAAATCGTCCTGCTGGGCGATCCGCCGCGAGCCGGCGATGAGCAAATGCAGCGGGGCCATGACCCAGGTGTAGAAGAGGACGAGCACAACGGGAACAAACACAGCGGCGACGGCGAGCGCGCCCCATTCGATATAGATCCAGGTGCGGTACTGCGTTTTCACTTCGGCGGCGAAGTCGTGCATCCGGCCGTGCAGCTGCTTGGGGAGCGTGCCGGCCAGGTCGTACATGGCATCGACACGGGCGGCCACTTCTTCGACGCGATATTCATCGAGCAGCCAATCGGGGCCGTCTTTCAGCTTGGCGAGTTCGGCGACGGAAACTTCGAGGCTGGCAATGGTCTCGGTTTCGTGCTTGCGGTCGCCGAACCAGCGGTCGTCGCGGTCTCCCTTTTTGAGTTGCTCGCGGTAGCGCTCAAGCGCCTGCTCGACCGCCAGCAGCCGGTCGCGATATTCGCCGCTAAGCACGCCCCCTTCAATGCCCGAAATGGGGACGCCGAGGGTCAGTTCGTGGGCCTGGCGGGCCCGGCTGAGGGTGACGCGGAGATCGCCGAGGCTTTTGGAGAGATTGCCCGCCAGCGGCAGCTCGGCGGCGCGCCGGCTGATTGTCTGGGCCAATTCCCGGTAGGAATAGGCGCCGGACAGGCCGCTATAGGCGAGCGCGGCCAAGATTCCGAGGAAAATGGCGACGCACAGCAGCAGCTTCGATTGAATGCTCCAGCGGGAAAGCAACGCGACCTCCTTGTCGCAGCTTTAGGGGCAGTGCCGGGCCGGAGTGTAACAATTACAAGCGCTTGGGGGAAAGAGCGAAGTTGCCGCAAGTTGGTGCTAGCAATTGTCCAAAAAAAGGCGGGAGAGCACGAAGCCCTCCCGCTTAGATTATGTCGTTTGACACGCCAGGCGGGACGCCTACCCCACACACCACACTAGGAAACGGCGACCGCCTCTTCGGCATAGAGCTCAGCGAACCGCTTGGCCTTGCGCTGTTCCCAGCCGCGCTTGTGATAGGCGTAGCCGGCGATGAGGGGGACGGCGATGGAGGCCTCGCTATAGACCATCTGCTCGTAGGTGGTATCGACCTTGCCCCAACTGCTGGCTTCCTTCAGGGTGCTGCTGCTGAGGGCCCCGTCGCGAACGTCGGCCACGGTCACCTGAATCGCGTACTTGTGCATCTCCGGGTATTTGTGCTCGCCGGGCTCTTGGGCTAGCAAAATATCGGCCGCGACGACGATGTCTTGGGCAAAATTCTTCGGCACGCCGCCGCCGACCATGAAGAGCCCCGTCACCGGGTTGCTCATCTTGATCTGCGTGATCTCGTAAAAATCCTTGGCCGAGTCGAAGCTCGTCTTGGCCTGGCCGCGCCGCTCGTGATAGTGCGACACCATGCCCAGGCCCGCCGAACAATCGGAAAAGGCGGGGCAGAAGATTGGCACACCCATTTGATAGGCGGCCTGCACGAGCGAATCGGTCTTGGCCGCGCCGTCTTCCAGATAGCGGCCCATCTCGTGGATGAACTCGCGCGAGGAATAGGGGCGCGGCGGCAGGCCGTCGGCGATGCGTTTCACCGTTTCGTCGCAAATTCGCAGCTCGTCCTCGTCGATCAGCGTGTCGTAGATGCGGTCGATCTGGTGGTCGCGGAGCATGCTGTCGTACATGCCGCTTTTGAGCTGCTCGGCGGCAATGTAGTGCCGGAAGCCCAGGGCCTCGAAGAAGTCTTGATCGACGATATTGGCCCCGGTGCTGACCACTGCATCGACCATCCGGTTGCGGACAAGGTCGATAAACACCTGCTTGAGCCCCGCACTGACCAGCGAGCCGGCCAGGCAGAGGATGATGCCGCAGTCTTGGTCGCGGACCATGCGGTCGAAAATGTCGGCGGCACGGGCCAGATCGCGGGCCGAATAGGCGAGCGAATTCATCGCTTCGACGAGCGGCACGACATTGTGCCGCTTGATGTCGATGTGCTCGATAGTCTGGCTGAGAAGTTCCTGCTTGGAGGGGTTCCACGTCGTCATGTGCGCAATCTCCGGATCAAAACACCCCGCGGCGGCCGACGGAATTGCTCCAGAAACTTCGCCGCGAGCAGCGTCAATTCTATACGTCTCGCCTCGGCGGACCAGGGCGCAAAAACCAATCTTCACGAAATCTGGCTGCGGCCGAAGTTTCTCAGGCGGCGCGGCGAATGGAGAGTCTCGCCCCGGCGGGAACCGAGGAACTCGGATTGTGACTCGCGGGCCGCTGATTTAGGATCAAGAGAGCTTCCACCCTCTTTCCCTGGACAGTGCCATGCCCCGATCCTCTCGCCGCCGCTTTTTGCAAACGTCCGCTGCCGCTTCGGCGGCGCTGGCCCTTCCCTACTATGTTCCGTCCCGGGCCTTTGGGGCCAATGAGCGGATTGTCACGGGGCACATTGGCGTGGGGGCCCAGGGCAAATCAAACCTCAGCAAGTTCCTTGCCAATGCCGGGGCGGTGTGTGACGTCGATAGCGCTCGCGCTGCCCTGGCGGCCAAGGTGGTGGAAGACAAGGGAAACAAGTGCGAGGTGTTTGGCGACTATCGGAAGCTGCTGGATCGCAAGGATATCGACGCGGTCGTCATTTCGACCCCCGACCATTGGCACACCCTGCCAGCGATCGACGCCTGCCGCGCCGGCAAAGACGTCTATTGCGAGAAGCCGCTGACGCTGTTCATTGCCGAAGGGCGGAAGCTGGTTGAAGCGGCTCGCTCGAACAAACGCATCGTGCAAACCGGCTCGCAGCAGCGGAGCGACGCCAAATTCCGCCAGGCTTGCGAACTGGTTCGTAATGGTCGCCTGGGGCAAATCAAAACGGTCCTCGTCGGCATTCCAGGGCCGAACCACGCCAAGACGGCGGTGCCGGATAGCGATCCGCCGGCGGAACTGGATTACGAGACCTGGCTCGGCCCGGCTCCGCAGCGCCCCTATAACAAGAACCGGGTTCACTACAACTTCCGCTTCTATTGGGATTACAGCGGCGGGCAAATGACCAACTTTGGAGCGCATCACATCGACATTGCCCAGTGGGGCTTGGGCATGGATGGCAGCGGGCCGGTTTCGTCGGAGGGCGAGTGTACCTATGCCGACGACCTGAGCCTGTGCGAAGTGACCAAGACGTGCCGCGTGACGCATACCTATGCCAATGGAGTGCAGTTGATCGTCGGCCAGGGTCAGAAGGACATTCCCCAGGGCTGCACGTTCATTGGCGAGAAGGGGCAGATTTTTGTCACCCGGGGCAAGATCACCACCGACAAACCAGAGCTACTGGCCGAGCCGCTGCCGTCCGGGGCGACGCGGCTGTATGTCTCGGCCGATCATCACAAGAACTTTCTGGAATGCATCGCCAGCCGGAAGCTGCCGATTGCGGACGTCGAAATCGGCCACCGGACCGCGACCGTTTGCCATCTGGGGAACATTGCATTGCGATTGGGACGCAAAATCAACTGGGATCCGCAAACGGAGCAGATCACGGGGGATCCCGATGCGGCGGCGATGCTCGTCCGGCCGTATCGCGCGCCGTGGAAGCTGGCATGATTTCGCTCTGTTCGACTTGCCAATTCGTCCGTGAGATCATTTCCGGCCGCGGCTCGCGGTTTTTGCTGTGCCGCAAGTCGCTCGCCGACGAGCGGTTTGCCAAATACCCGCCGCAGCCGGTAGTTCGCTGCGCGGGATATGCATCAACCCCAGTTGACCCGCCAGCCGGACCAGATCGACACGCCGATGCCGATCAGGGCCGCGCCGACCAGCCCGATGGCGACGCGGGCCCGCCCCTTGCCGAGTGAACCGGCGAGCCATTGCGGCTTGGCAAGTTGCATCAGCCAGCGGCCATCGAAAACCGCGCCAGCCAGGAGCGAGAGGCCCAGAATGACGGCGACCGAACCGACGAACAGGTCTTGATGCGGCATGGGTAATTATCTGTAGCGCGCGATGGTTACGACGCTGCCCAACCCAGTGTCCTCTGCACGGCCTTGTGCCAATCGCGGCACAGGGCGTCGCGGCGGTCGGCGGGCATTTCCGGCGTGAATTCGCGGTCGAGCGCCCAGTTGCGGGCCACATCGGCCAGGTCTTTCCAGTATCCTACCGCCAGCCCGGCCAGATAAGCGGCACCCAACGCGGTCGTCTCGGCGACAACTGGCCGGCGAACCGTGGCGCTTAAAATATCGGCCTGGAACTGCATCAGGTGGTCGTTCACCGCTGCGCCGCCATCGACTTTCAGCACGGCCAGCGGCAGTTTGGCGTCCGCTCGCATCGCTTCCAAGAGATCGCGCGATTGAAAGGCCATCGACTCGACCGCAGCCCGGGCGATGTGCCCGGAAGTGGTGCCGCGAGTCAGGCCGAAAATGGCTCCGCGGGCGTAGGGATCCCAGTGAGGCGCGCCGAGGCCGACGAACGCGGGCACCACCACCACGCCGCCGCTATCGGGAACCGACTCGGCCAAGTGGGCCACTTCGCCCGATGTTTTGATGATCTTCAGGCCGTCGCGCAGCCACTGCACGACCGCCCCGGCCATAAAGACTGAACCCTCCAGGCAATACGTCGTCCGGCCGCCGATCTGCCAGCCGACTGTCGTCAGCAGTTTATGCTCCGATAAGCGGGGCTTATCGCCGATGTTCAGCAGCATGAAGCAGCCGGTGCCGTAGGTGTTTTTGGCGCTTCCTGGCTCGAAGCAGGCCTGGCCAAATGTTGCCGCTTGCTGGTCGCCGGCATCGCCGGCTATGGGGATTGGCCCGCCAAATAGCGAAGCCTCGCAGTCGCCATAAACGTGGCTCGACGGCAGCACTTCCGGCAGCATCGCTCGCGGAATGCCGAGCAGCTTGAGCAGTTCGTCGTCCCAGTTCAGCGTGTGAATATTGAAAAGCAGTGTCCGGCTGGCGTTGCTGACGTCCGTCACATGCCGCTTGCCGCCGGTCAGCCGCCAAATGAGGAACGAATCGATGGTGCCGAACAGCACTTCGCCCCGCTCAGCCCGCTGGCGGAGGCCGGAAACGGTGTCCAAGAGATGCCGGATTTTCGTGCCGGAGAAATACGAGTCGAGCATCAGTCCCGTTTTTTCCCGGAAGATCGGCTCGACCCCCTCGGCACGCAGACGTTCGCAAATCGGCGTGCTGATCCGGCTTTGCCAAACGATCGCGTTGGCGACCGGCCGGCCCGTTTCGCGCTCCCAGATGACCGTTGTCTCGCGCTGGTTGGTAACGCCGATGGCTGCGATGTCGGCAGCGGTGGCTTTGGCGGCGGCCAGGGCTTCGCGGGCCGACCGGAGTTGCGATGACCAGATCGCTTCCGGGTCGTGCTCGACCTCGCCCGGCGCGGGAAGGATTTGGGGAAATTCGTGTTGGGCCGAAGCCACGGCCCGGCCATCGCGGCCGAAGACGATGGCTCGGCTGGAGGTGGTGCCCTGGTCGAGGGCCAGCACGTATTTGGTCACGAGGGCGTTTCCCGGCGGGAGAGGTCGATGCCGAAATGAGCCTTGAGTCGCGCGGCGCAGCGCTCGATGGCCGGCTGAGCGTCGGCCAGGTCGAGCTTTCCTTGTTGTATCAGAAGGCCGGCCAGATCGGCGAGCATGCGGCGCGACAGGTCTGGCGAAAAGTGCAACAAGAGCCGCCGCTCGACGAGGTCTTCGAGCCGCGTTCCCCATTCGTGGCCGATGCTCCAGGCGGCCGCTGATTTCGACGAGGCCAATCCGGCGGCCAAAGCATCATCGACCTGCGTCGGGCGAATCGGCCGGTCGCGGCTGTTGTGTTCAAGGGGGTGGCCGAGACGCCCGAGCACCGCGGTGGCCGTTTCTTCGGCGAGCGAACGGCAGGTCGTCAGCTTGCCACCGACGAGCGAAACCAGCGGCACTGGCGACTGATCGTTCCAAACCAATTGGTGCCGGCGGGTGATGGCGGCGGGCGTTTTCGCATCGACGAAGGGGAGCGGGCGAACGCCGCAATAGTGGAGCGTGATGTCGTCGCGCGCGAGTCCCGCGTCGGGAAAGACATCGGCCGCGGCGGCGACGAGGTAGTCGAGCTCCTCTTCCGTGGCGATGGCCGCGGCCGGATCGCCGGCAAACGGAATGTCGGTTGTGCCGACGAGCGTCCCGTCCAAGAACGGCAAGATGAAAACGGGCCGGCCATCGCGGGCTTCGGTATAGATCCCCTGACCGCCGAGCAATTCCTTGATTCGCGGCTGATGGGTGAGGAAGTGGCTCCCCTTGGTCCCCCCCATGAGGCGACGCGAGGGAACCGGCAAGCGGGCCAGCGTGTCATCGACCCAGGCCCCGGTGGCATTCACAATGGCCGCCGGCTCGATGGTGGCGATTGGCTCCGCCGCAGGAGTGCCGGCTGGCCGGATTTCGACGGTCTTCTCGCGAAGCGTGGCCTGGGCGTAGGTGAAGACGCGGAAGTCGGTGCCATGTTCGCTGGCCAAGCGGCGGGCGTCGTCCTAAAGGTCGATTACCAGCCGTTCGGGCGAGGTAATCTGCGCGTCGGAATAGGCCCACAAACGGCGGGCGATCTGCGGATTCACCGCCGGCACCCCCGGTGTATTCGGCCGATGCAGCGAGCGGGGGGGCAGATCGCCCGCCGTGGCATAGCGGTCGTAGAGCCACAGTCCCGCCTGCACGACTCGCAAGCCCCGATGCACGCTCTTCTTGGAACCCAGCGGCAAGCCAAAAAACTTGCCAGCCGCTTGCGTCAGTCCACCCCATGTGTTGCGGACTGGAATGAAGAGCCGCAATGGCTTGACAAGATGCGGCGCCAGCTTCAAAAGGCGGCCGCGCTCGTCGAGCGATTCCTTGACTAGCGAAAACTCGCGGAATTCGAGATACCGCAGGCCGCCGTGAATGAGCCGCGACGAATACGCCGTAGCGCCGGATGCCAGGTCTGCCTTTTCGACCAGCCAGACACTCACGCCGTTGAGCGCCAACTCGCGCGCCGCCGCCGCGCCGTTGATACCGCCGCCGAGAATGAGAATGGGGGAATCCATGTCCGTTGTCCGTGGTCCGTAGTCAGTTGCCCCGATGTCCTCCACCCACGGACGACTGACAACGGACAACTGACGAATCCTCAATCCTCCAGCTTGTCCTTCGTCGTATCGGGCGCGAAGAGGATGACGACCATGCCGACGGCATAGATCAACATGGCGATGCTGCCGGCCCGGCCATAGTCGTCGCCGAGGATTTTGGTGTTGAAACCGGTGACGAGTACGCCGACGGCCGCCAAAATCCGGCCGAAATTGAACGACACGCCGGCACCGGTCGAGCGGACCGCCGTCGGAAACAGTTCCGGCAGATAAAGTGGCATCCAGCCGAAATGAATGGTCGTGATAACGCCGAGGACGAACACGGCAGGCTTGAACGCGGGCGAGGTGGGGTCGAGCACGAGATAGATGAACTGACCGACCAGCAGCGACGCGAGGCACACAAAAAAGAACGCGGTCCGCCGGCCGGCGAGGCTGGCGATCCAGCCACCGACGAGGCCGCCGAAGATCGCACCGCCGGAGCGCATGATGGCGGTCAGCGCCATTTGTTCGGGCTGCGTGGGTCCGAGCACTTTGTCGGTCCAGGGAATGAGCCATTGCGTTCCCGCCCAGCCGCCGAGCACGGGGATCGTGCCAATGGCGATGCCGATGAGGGTGCGCCACAAAATCGGAGGCGCGAAAACACTGGGGGCGATGGCGGCGGAGTTGGGACTGGGGGGCGCGGCCCGAACCGCCAGCCAGCGGCGCGATTCGGGGACGAGCGTCCAAACCAAGAAGGCCAGGACCATCGGCGTGGTGCAAACCAGGAGCAGCCAGCGCCACGAATCGGGCGTCGGCGGATCGACATAGCCGAGCGTGTTCATGAAGAGCAGACCGACATTCGCCGAGGTGCCCAGCATGCCGGAGATCATCGGCCGGGCCGAATCGGACCACGCTTCGGACGCCAGCGCCACGCCAGTCGGCCACATGCCGCCCACCCCCATTCCCGCCAGGAACCGGAGCAAGAGGATCTGCTCTGGAGTCGTCGCACAGTAGCCGACCGCCGAAAAGACCGAAAAGCAAAAGATGCTCGCCCCCATCGCGCGCACTCGGCCGAGGCGATCTCCCAGCCAGCCGAAGACGAGTCCCCCCGTGGCCGCGCCGAGCAAAAAGCCGGCGTTGTACCACGAGAACCAGAGCCCACCGACCGCTTTGCGCTGGCGGTCTTCATCGGTAGCGGGGGCGGGAATGGTGCGTGGCAGCGCGAGCGGGACGAGTAGTCGCTGGGGGCGAAATATCTGGCCGGAGGAAAGGTTGCCAGTGCGGAGGAACTCCGTCGTCGCCGAGCGAGCCGAGAGGGTCATCACCGCCATCTGCAAGCCCGACGCCATCCAGCCCAAAAAGGCCGCACCGAGAATCACATAGCGGGCTGTGGCGGAAAAATCGGTGCCTGGGAGAGGCGGCTGATTCATGCTGCCTGCTCCTTGGCGGTGGGCGGTGCGGTGGCCGGTCCCGATCCCCAAAAGAGGGCCATGGCGAGCAGGGAGATGAGGGGGACGAGGCCGATCCAAAACAGGCCGGCGGAGTAGGACTTCGTCGCGGCAATCGCGTCCCCCACGTAGATTTGCATGAAGGAGGTCACGATCCAGGTCGTAAATCCCAGCGCGCCTGTGAGCAATCCCTGGTGCTTCGTCGAAATCTCTTGGGACATCGCGTAGTAGGTCGGGAAAAGCCCCAGCGAACCGAAGCCAATGACGAAGATGGCCGCGATCAGCAGCGGACCCCTAGGCAAAGTTGCGGCGGCCATGCTGAAGGCGCACATCGCCGTGCAGACCGCGAACGTCGCCACGCGTGCCCAGTGGACATTCCAGCCGCGGGCGGCCAAATGCTTGACTCCAAAACCGACCGCCAGGCAGCCGATGTCAGTCACGATGTAATACGCCGCCACGAAGTAAAAAACGAAGTCCTCGCTGTAGCCGTGGCCGTACTTCTTATCGCCCAAAATCAGCGGCAACCACACGCGGAAATACTGCCAGGTCATGTTGATCGGGATGACAATGGCGAGCAGCACCGCAATGCGACGCAGCAACGTGGCAAGGTCGAGAGTGGGCTTGTGCTTGGTTTCGCTTGGGCTCGTGGGACGGCTCAAGTCGCGGCCACGCACAATCAACAGCCACGGCAGCACCCAAAACATCCCGGCGATGCCTACAATAATGAAGGTGCCGCGCCAGCTCCCTTCTTCCGGCGTCAGCATCCACTTCACCGCCAGCGGTGCGATGGCGAGCGCAAACGAAGCGCCGCTTTGCAGCATGCTGTTCCCCAGCGGACGATCGGCCGCCGCCAATAGCCGCTGCGTGGTGATGAGCGCGCAGGGCCAGTGCCCGGCCTCGAAAAAGCCCAACACAATGCGGCAAGCCATGAAGCCGAAATAGGCAGTCTCATTCTCGAAAACTTGCGGATCGGAGGTTGCCTCGGCGGAAAGCAATCCGGGGAGCGCATCCGCGACCCAGCGGCCAATTTCAGGACTCCAAGCGGTGGCGATGCCTGCGCCGGACCAGCCCAGCAAGACCAGCGGGTAAAGCCAACGAATGCTCACTCGGTCCGCCAGCAGTCCAAACAGCAAGGCTCCACACGCGAAGGCAATTCCGAAAGCGCCGTCGAGCCGGCCAAATTGCGGAGGTGTGAGGCGAAGTTCGTCAATCAGTCGCAGTTGCACGAGCGCCAGCGTCTGCCGGTCGAGATACATGACCATCGTGGCCAGGAACAAGAGGCCGCAGACGGTCCATTTCCAGGCGGAAGAGCGGGGGTGTTGGTCGGGCATTGCCGCCTCACCCTTCCCACGACTTGCCATCCCACTGGAGCACCCGCTCGAGCAGGGCGACGACGTCGGCGGTAAAGGTGCAGAAGAGGATTTCCCCCTTCTCGGCAGTGGCAGTGCGGGGATCGCCAATGTGGCCGGGCTCGGTCCGGTCCTTGGTGATCCAGCCGCGATTGGCCGGCTCGAAGGCGTTGCCCCAATCGACGGCCTGGACCTTCGCGAGATCGCCGACCAGATCGGGCCGAATGCGGAGCATCATCGAGGTTTCCCACTCGCAGGCGTGCCCCATTTTGCGCTGGACAAATTCCCCTCGCTCACGCTTCGGGTTAGTGTCGAACTCCCAGGGCTTGCCGCCGAGCGTCCAGTAGGTGGTCGTCAGCAGCAGCAAGTCGTTGCGGGCTCGGTACTTTTGTCGCAACTCGAACACGGCTTGCTGCGAGGGGACGATGTTACCGCCATGACCGTTGACGAACACAATCCGCTTGAAGCCGTGAAACAGGAAGTTCTCGGCCATGTCGCGTAAGAGGTCCAGATACAGCCGCGGGTTGGCGGTCATCGTGCCGGGAAAATCGAGGTGATGCTCGGAGTTGCCCAGCCACATGAGCGGCGCAAAGAGGCAGCGACCAGCGAGTTGCTCGCTCGTCCGGCGGATCACTTCGCCCAAGAGCAGGCTATCGGTAAACACCGGCATGTGCCGGCCATGCTGTTCGAGGGCGGCGATGGGGATGACCACCGGGACATCGCGGCTGAGGGGGGCGATGTCGGACCATTTCTGCTCATACAGCTGCACGGCGGGATTCCTGCGGGAGAGGAGGGCGGGCATCCAAAATAGCGGAAACGCAGCTTACGCCATCCGCCGCGCGGGTGCAAACTTGCGCTAGGCCGCTTGAATTGCCGCCGAGCGGCCGGCCATTGCCTCCAGCGTAGCGAGCAGATCCGGCAGCGCGAGCGGCTGGGCGAAGACTTCCTTGATGCCGAGGCTGTTTGCCCGAATCAGGTCGTCACGCCGGGGAAAATCAAGCAGCATCGCGGCCGGCGCGCTAATCTCGGCCGGCACCGACTCCCAGCCTGCAATGACGAGCACACTGGCCCCTTGAAACTGCGGCGGATGGCCGGGGATTTGCCAGCAGGTTCGCCAGCCGCCAATCCATAGGGCATCGGCCAGAGCCTGGAACTCACCGCGGCGCGGCGTGCAGATGGCCGCCAGGCCGCCGCGCGTCGGCCGGCGCAGCGTCGGCGACAATGCCGCGAGCAATCCATCGCCATCGTTTTCGGTTCGCGGCCGCCAGGTGGAACCGGCCGCGCCGCGATTTCCCAGGCCCAGTTCCCGCGGCAGGCGGGCCGCCGCCTGGTGCCAATAGAGGCGGGTTACCCCTTTCCACACCCGGCCGGAACGGGGCTCCCCTTCGCACAGCGAGCCAACAACCGCCAGCAGCCGGGCCAGCGGCGCGCGGCGGTGGATTGCTTCCACGTCTCCCTGCGAAATGATTCCGGGGCGCGATTGGAATAGCACGATCGCCCGCGGCGAGCTGCCGCTGGAACTATCCACGATGCGCGTGTGCTCACGCAGCCAATCGCGCGGGGCGGCAAATTCCCGGTGCTGCACGTCGCCCACAATTTCTACCAGTGGCCCAGGCATGGGAATCCTTTCCTACACTACGCGCGATCCAGCAGCTCCTCGTACTGCCGCACGAGCACCAGCACGGTCTCGGCATCGGCGGCGACTCGCAGGGCGGGAACGAACTCATCAGCCGCGATCAGCCGGCTGAGGCGGGCCAGCGTCCGCAGGTGCTGCGAATCATCGACCGAACAAATCAGAAAAAACAAATCGGTGAGCTGCCCCCCCGCGCTGCCGAAGGGCAATCCTTGCTGGGTGCGGCCGAGGGCAATCAGCGGCTGGCCGAGGATTTGTCCCAGCGGCCGCCGCGGATGCAAGAGCGCGACGCCGTTGTCGAGGGCCGTGGGATGCAAATTCTCGCGGTCCTTCACCGCTTCGGCCATTTGCGGCGCGTCCCACAAGAGGCCGGTGACGGCGGCGAGGTCGGTCATCGCGGAAATGACCGAGTTGCGGGTCCGAGCGGCGAGCGGAATCGCGATCGCCTCGCGCGGCATGAGCTCGCTGATGCGGACCGTTTCTGGTTCGGTCTGCTGGGCCGCCCGGTCGAGCAAACCTTGCACCTTGACGAGATCAAGCTCATCGGCCGAGCCGATCCGCTCTTCGAGCCAATGGTGAATCTCAGCCTGGGCAAACCGCCACGCCCCGCCGATTCGCCGGGCCGGCAGCGTGCCGCGCTGGGCCAGCTTCACGACCTCGCCCGGCGCTACGTGCAAATAGCGGGCGAGGGCATCGACATCGTAATCGGCGTGCGGCATGTGGAAATTGTCGGCTGGCGAAGGGCTTTGGTCCAGACCAGTCGGAGCGGGCATCGCCCATTTGGGGAGCGTCAAACGCTGCTAGGATGAACGCGGTTTCGCGAGATTTTCGCCGCTGAAGTACGTCCCATGATCTTTGGCTCCCTGTTTCGCAATCGCCGCCGCCGCCAACTGCTGGCCCAGCCCTTTCCCAAGGAATGGCGCGGCTGGCTGGCATCGAATGTCCGAATTTACGGCCAATTGCCGACCGAGCAGCGAGCCAACCTGGAGCGGAACCTGCGGATTATCGTGGCGGAGCGGGAGTTCGTCGGCTGCCAGGGGCTGATGGTGACCGACGAAATGAAGGTGACGGTCGCCGGCCAGGCAAGCCTGCTCCTCTTGGGGGAAGAGGGTTACTATTTCGAACGCGTGCCGAGCATTTTGCTCTATCCCGGCACGTATGTCCGCCCGCAGCGCATCGGCGACCAGAACTGGGTCGATGACGAGGTGGCCATTTTGGGCGAAAGCTGGCAGCGGGGAAGCATCGTGCTGTCGTGGCCGGCGGTGCTGGCGGGGGGCCGAATTCCGGACGATGGCCAGAACCTGGTGCTGCACGAGTTTGCCCATCACCTCGACGGCCTGGATGGCGAGATGGGAGGGACGCCGCCACTGCCATCACGCGAGGCCGAGCGCCGCTGGAAAGCGGTGCTGCGGCGCGAGTATCGGGCCCTCTGCGATTGTCTCGCAGCGGGTGACGACACGCTGATCGATCCCTATGGCGCGACCAGCGAAGCCGAGTTCTTTGCCGTCACCACCGAGTGCTTTTTCGAGCGGCCCGTTCTCCTGCGCGACCGGCACCGGGAGCTATTCGACTGCTTTCGCGAGTTCTATAAAGTCGATCCGGCGGCCTGGTTCGAGCCGGAGGCTGTGGCACCAGCCAACAAGCCCCGCGAGGCCGCGTCCATGGAAACTTTTCACGAGGAACACGAACCGGCCGATCAACCGCCGCTCGCCACCGCCGATCAGTATTTCACCCGCGCCAGCGACCACTTTGACGACGATCGCTTCGACCTGGCCGAGGCCGATTTCGACCAGGCGGTGCGGCTTGACCCGACTGATCAGGAGGCCCTGCTGCGGCGGGCCGATTGCCGGTTGCGGCTGGGGTATATCGAGGCCGCCCTAGCCGATGCCGAGCGGGCCCTTCGCCTGGAACCGGACGACCACGAAGCGCTGCACCTGCGGGGCATTTGCCGGGTTGAGATGGGGCAATTTCGCGAGGGACTGGCCGATCTCGATCAAATCATCGCCATTGGCGAAGCGAGTGCCGACACCTATTTCTATCGTGGCCTGGCCCACTCCCTGCTGGAGAATCTGCCAGCCGCCCTCGCCGACCTGACACGCGCCATCGAACTCGACCCCCGCGACGCCGAAGCCTATGCCGAGCGGGCCGAGGTTTGGGAAGCTCTCGGGAATAGTGCCGCCGCGAAAGCGGATCGGCAACGAGGGGAGAGCATCGAAGGCGCGGGAAATTGAGTTTCCGCTGCGGCAAAACCGTCGGCGGGTTGCGCCGACGAATTGGCGTTTGCGCCCCTTGGAATCGCGGATTCGTGCAGTCCTCCCAGCGAATCGAGGGCTGACGCTCGACAACCGTGCCGACGGGGAATAGTCTCTGGCGGGAGGATTCGCATGGCTATTGCTCGCCCCGTGGTTGTCATTCCCGGCGACGACCCGCCGATGATCGCCGGTTCGCGCCATCTCGATCGCCTGCGCGAGCGGGCTGACGTGGTGCTTTATACGACCCGCCCCGCGAGCGACGACGAGAAGATCGCCCGCGCTGGCGAGGCGGAGGTCATTCTCAATTCGCGGGGAATTGTCCGCTGGCCAGGGAGCGTTCTCCGCCGGCTTCCGCGGCTGAGGCTGATTTCGTGCTGCGCGATTGGCTACGACTGCGTCGAAATGGCCGCGGCGGCGGAACTGGGGATCACGGTGACGAATGTGCCGGGGCGAACCGCGACGATGGTCGCCGAGCACGCGCTCGCGCTGCTGCTGGGCGCTGCCCGCCGCGTCGCCTGGATGACGAGCGAAATCAAGCAGCAGCGCTGGCCGGGAATGCATCTGGTCGCCTTGCATGGCAAGCGGCTGGGAGTCATCGGCACGGGGAATATCGGCCGCGAAATGATCCGCCTGGGCCGAGCGATTGGCATGGAGGTGGTCGCCTGGTCGTTTCATCCCCAGCCCGACCACGCCCAGCGACTGGGATTTCGCTATGTCGAACTGGCCGAATTGCTGGCCACCAGCGACGCGATCAGCATCCACCTCGCCCTTTCCGACCAGACGCGCGGACTAATCGGCCGGCGGGCCTTCGAGCAGATGAAGCCGGGGACGATCCTCGTGAACACGGCTCGCGGAGCGATTGTGGATCAGGCCGCGCTGGTGGAGGCACTTGAATCGGAAAAGCTGGCGGGGGCGGGGCTCGATGTCTTTCCGACGGAGCCCTTGGCGGCCAATGATCCGCTGTTTCGCTGCTCGCAGGTAGTGCTCACTTCGCATGCCGCCGATCAATTGCCCGAGGCTTTTGACGCCCTGGCCCACGGCGCGGTCGATAACGTGCTGGCGTTTCTCGCCGGCCAGCCGACGAACGTGGTTCGGTAGCGGCGGTTACTCGACGAGTTCCAGCTCTTGCGGGAAGTGGCGAATCGCCTGTGCGGGATTCAGATTAAAAATCACGCGGGCCTCGGTGCTCCACTCGCTGCCGTCAAGTTGAAACACCGCCGTCGCCGCCCGCAAATTGCTGACGTTCGGGTTGTCCTCCATGCCACCTCCTTCGATGGCTCGAAAGCGGATGGTCACGCCGACAAACGCCCGCAGTTGCCGCGTTTGCCGGTCGCGGGCGAAGGCCACCTCATCCTCGAAATCGACATCGACCCACTCCAGCCCGCGGGGTTTGCCGCTTTGCGAGGCCAGGACGAAAAACTTGTGTTCCAAAAGCTCGCGCCGCAGATGAAACAGCTTGCGGGCCCGCTCGATGCTGGCGGCGCGCGGCCGCCGCGACCAGAGGAGCAGAATCGCCAGCCCGACCGCCGCGACGATTCCCCCCGCCAAAATCCATTGCCAAGGCTCGGAAAACATGTCCCGCGTTCCCGAAAAGAGAGTGCCACCGCCAGCCGAAACCACCCGCCCGATATTGTAGAGCGTAGCCCGCCGCCAAGGCAAACAATTTGGCCGGCGGATTTATCGTTTGGTCATCCAGCCAGTTTTGCCCTGATGGTCGGAGAACGGGGTCCGCGTCGGAACGCCACCCCCGCCAATCACGGGCACTCCCGCTGGCTCGAAACGGCAGCGGAGGTTGCGATTGCCACTACTGAACCAGCTTCTCAAGGCCCAGCAAGGCCCGGCAATGTGCACGAATCTTGTTCATCCAGCGCAGAGCGGCAACCGCCTGGCGCTTGGACGCCGCTCGTCCCGGATAGCGCGTGTGGACGGCCAAATCGGTGAGAAATAGCAGACCACGCCGGAACTTGCACAGCTTCGGATAACGCTCCTCTAAGAGGTCCAGCAGGTCGTCCAGGTTGTGGGTCCGCGGAATCTCGTCGTCCGCGTCGGCCAACAGCGCCTTCAGATACTTCTCGGCGCACTGCTGGCAATGAAAACAAACGACGTCATGAATCCCGTCGTCGCTTTCGTGCAGTCTTTGGGCGGCGATTCGATCGGCTTCGGCCTTTCGCAACCACGGTCGGGCTCTTTTTCGCATAGAGCACTTTGCCCGTTTTTAGAACTTCGGGGACAAGCGAGTCGCCGCGCTCGTGGGCCGTCGCCAATTCGTTTGGCCGGCGCACGACAATGTCCATTGGAAATGGCGGCAAGATCGTCCAGTGAATCTTGTGTGCCATGTCCAACTGGTTCCGGGCCAGCATCACGACCATGATGTCCACGTCGCTATCGGCATGCATCTTTCCGGTGGCGTACGAGCCGAACAGGATGATCTTGTCCGGCTGGAAGCGCTCGGCCACATCGCGGGCAAAACGGCGAATGACCGACATTGGCACGTCCGCCCCGCGATACCAGCGTTCTCGGGCAAGAGCGGATTTTCGCGCCTTGGTGGTCATACTGTTATTTTAGCCATGATTTGGGCTCTCGGCTGACTGTTCGTTGAAAACAACGCGAATTCAGGAGTTCGGCCAAAATCAGCGACCGAGAAAGATCGCCCCGTCGAACTGGCGGGGCGTTTTCGTGCGCGGGTACAATGGGCGGCATGACTACCGAACGCCTAGCCACCTATTGCCATTTTCAATTCGGAATAATCTTTGCTTTTCTTGCGGTCTTGGCTTGGCCCCCAGAGAATAGCGGAACGCGTGACTTCACCATCGCGTTTGCCTGCGGCCTTATATGCGCCTACCACACGATTAGAGGAGTTTGGCGATTCCTAGACTCACCCCCCATTGAACGCGTCTAACCAGCTAAACATGGATTTGGCGACTAACCCAGTTTTTTCTCCAATCTCGGCTATTCTCGCGGTAATCGGCATCACCACCCCGTCGTCGCGCGGCTTGCGGCCACTCGGCCGGCTGCCTACAATCAGGGCACATAAGGGATTTGCGGCCGCTTGCAGCCTCCACTGCTAAAGAGCCATCACCAGTCCTGGCTTGGGACTTCTGACGGAAGCTTGCCTTTGGGCAAGCCGCTTGGCACGTTGTGGCGATAGGTTTACCCTCGCTCGCGCGTCGGGCTAGTGTGGCCGCGAATCCGGACTCTCGTTCGGAGCTTTGCACGCGCATGTCTCAGAGTGATAAGAACCCGGCCCGTCAGCCCGGCCCTTCGACCGTTGCCGTTCACGCCGGCGAATCGCGGCAAAAAGCGGTCAACGCGATCACCGACCCGATCGTCTGTGCGGCGACCTACACCTTCGCCGACACGCGGGCTGTCATCGACTTCATCGAGCAGAAGCAGGACCGCGAGGAATATGGCCGCTACGGCAACCCCGGCGAGAAGGTGGTGGAGCGGAAGCTGGCCGCTCTCGAAGGGGGCGAAGAAGCCCTGCTCTATTCGAGCGGCATGGCGGCGATCGTCGGACTGTTGATGGCCAAGCTGAACGCCGGCGACGAGGTGGTCTTTTTCGACGAGTGCTATCACCGCAGCCGCGAGTTTTGCACCAAGCACCTCTCGCGATTCGGCGTGGTGACGCGGCAGGTGAAAGCCTGCGACTACGACGCGATGGCCGGGGCAATCACCGGGCGGACGAAGCTGCTGGTCAGCGAATCGCCGACGAATCCGCACCTGAGCGTGGTGGACCTCGCCCGCTTTGCCGAGATTGGGAAGAGACACGGCGTTGAGACGCTGATCGACGCGACGCTGGCCACGCCGTACAACGCCCATCCGCTGGCGTACGGTGTCGATTACGTCCTGCACTCGGCGACGAAATACCTTGGCGGGCACAACGACCTCTTGGCCGGCGTCATCATCGGCAGCCGCGAGAAGCTGGAAAGCGTGCGTAAGCTGCGGGGAATCATGGGGGCAATCAACTCGCCGCACAACATGTACCTGCTCGAGCGGGGGCTGAAAACCTTCGAGCTGCGGATGCAGCGGCACAACGCCAATGGCCAGGCGGTGGCCGAGTTTTTGGCGAACCACCCGCGGGTTTCGCGGGTCTTCTATCCCGGCCTGCCTTCGCATCCGTACTATGCCATCGCCCGCGAACAGATGCGGGGCTTCGGCGGGCTGGTCACCTTCGAGGTGAAAGGGGCTGACTGGCAGCAAACCGCGGCCGTGGTCGATGCAGCCAAAATCGCCCGCATTGCCCCCAGCCTCGGCGGCGTCGAATCGCTGATCGAGCAGCCGCTCGTCATGAGCTACTTTGAAGTCCCCCCCGCCGACCGTCAGCGCTTTGGCATCACCGACAACATGATCCGCCTGTCGTGCGGGATCGAGAACGTTGAAGATTTGATTGAAGATTTGCGGCAGGCGCTGGATCGCAACTGACAACTGACCACGGACCAATGACAAGATCTCTGCACTTCCGCACCCGCGCCATTCATGTCGGCCAAGAGCGCGACCCGCAAACGGGGGCGGTCGTGCCGCCGATTCATGTCGCCTCCACCTTCGTCCAGCCGGGAGCCGGAGTCTGGGGCGAGTTCGACTATTCCCGCAGCGGCAACCCGACCCGCGCCAGCTTCGAGCGGGCGATTGCCGATCTGGAAGGTGGCATCGGCGGCCTGGCCTTTGCCAGCGGCATGGCGGCGACGCATTGCGCGATGATGCTGCTCGAAGCGGGGGACCACGTTGTCGCGGGTGCCGACATCTACGGCGGCACGTTCCGGCTCTTGCATAAGGTGCTAAACCGGGTGGGGGTGACGGTCACGCTGGCCGACAGTACCAACCTGGCGGCTTTTGAGGCGGCGTTCACGCCGAAGACAAAAATTGCCTGGATCGAAAGCCCCGGCAACCCGCGGATGACGATCACCGATATCGCAACTGCCGCCCAGATTGCCCACCGCCACGGGGCACTGCTGGGGGTCGATAACACGTTCGCCACGCCCGTCCTCACGCGGCCGCTGGAGTTGGGGGCCGATATCGTGATGCACTCGGCCACCAAATACATCGGCGGCCACAGCGACCTATTGGGCGGGGCGCTCGTCGTGCGCGACAAAGCCCTCCGCGATAAGCTCTACTTCCTGCAAAACGCCACCGGCGGCGTGATGGGGCCGTTCGAATCGTTCCTCGCCAGCCGCGGCCTGAAAACGCTGGAGTTGCGGGTCCGCGAGCAATCGCGCACCGCCCTGCGCCTGGCGGAGTGGCTCGCCGCCGACCCGCGCGTGGCCCAGGTGCTTTATGCCGGCCTGCCCGAGCATCCGGGGCATGATCTGGCCAAGCGGCAAATGGACGGAGCCTTCGGAGCGATGCTCACGTTTTCGGTGATGGGAGATTTCGCCAAGACCAAGCGCGTCTGCGAAGCGACGAAGCTCTTTCAACTAGCCGTCAGCCTTGGCGCCGTCGAATCGCTGATTGAGCAGCCCGCCTCGATGTCGCACGCCAGCTACGACCCCGCCGCCCGCGCCGCCCACGGCATCAGCGACAACCTGATCCGCCTCTCCGTCGGGCTCGAAGCATTCGAGGATTTGCGGGATGATCTCGACCAGGCGCTGAATGCCTGAACGGTCTGCTCGATCTACCTCTGCCGCAACGGATTCACGGGAATCGTAGAATCGGTGGCGGCAGCGGGTTCGACGGGAACGGGCGCGAGTTGCGGCAACGGCGGCGCAGGAACTGCGGAGGAAGCGTGGGGAGCGGCGAGCGGGCCGGCCTCTTCCTCGTGCGACAAACGCCGCAGCACCGAAACCGCTTCCGGCGCGGCAGCCGATTCGTCGGCTTCGGCCACGGGATGGCTGGCAGCTTTCGCCACGCGGCGGCTCGACATGATCACTGGTGCGGGGTCGCTGGCGGCGGGAACGCTTGGCACGCGAGGCTGCGGCGTCAGGCCATAGCGGCCCGCGGCGAGGCGATAAGGATTGCTGCCGATCCGCTTGGGTTTGGCCGAGGCGCTCGCGCTCAGCGCCGGCGAAGCGGGAGCGGGTGACGGCGTGGGAGTTTTCCAGATCGGATGACGCCGCACTCCCTTGGCTTCGTCCTCGTCGGGAAGCGGGGCGGGGACCGGCGGATCGTCGATAAACGGATTGGTCGCTGCCGGTCCGGTGGGCACGGGGCTGGTGCAAGTGGGGCAAGCACCGTCGCACACCGGGCCGCAGCCTGAACTGCAGCCGTGACATTTGCCCTTCGCGAACAGGTGCGGACCGCAGCCGCCGTGGCCGAATAGTCCCCCTAAGGGCTTGCAAGGACTGGGTTTGCAGGCGTAGCAGGGGAGCAGGCAATCGAGCATGTGGCCAACGCGCTTCAGGGCGCAGAATAGCGTTGGACAAGGGACGCAGCAGTTGTCGTAGCCGTGGCAGACGCCTCGGGAGCAGCCCTTGGGCTGACACGCGCACGACCCGTGCATGTATTCGTAGTTGTAGCCGTAGCCATAGCCCGTGAATCCGCCGCCGTCGTAGCCTCCCAGGGCAGCCGGTCGGACAATCGACGGCTTCACCGCCCCATGCGGTTCGTACTGAGCCTGGGCGAGCAGGTTTCCCGCCGCGACGAGCGCGAGCGAGAGTACAAAGGTCAGCTTCTTCATTCCCCCCTCCTTGGGATATCGAGCCGAGCCACAATCGCCTGCGGCCCCCCGCGGCGATGCCGGCATCGTCGGCATGACTGTCACGATTCATCGAACCGCTAGAGACGGCGCGGCCAGAATCTTCGTTAAGCTCGGCAGAGTCTGGGCAACCGGCAAGGCTTTCCTGACTTACGCAATTTGACGACGTGATAGGAGCAATGAATTTCGAGTCTGGCGGGTCAAGATTTCGCTCGGCGGAGCGAAATCCTGAGATGAGGCCGCCTCGTCCGCCGAGCCGCCGATTGCTACAAGCTGTTTTCCGGAAAGGAGTTACCACATGTTTGGTCAGCCCGAATGGTTTCGCCGCAAAACGGTTGGCTGGGGACTGGTTCCCATTTCGTGGCAGGGTTGGGCCTATACCGGAGCGTGGGGTGCTTCGATTGTCGCTCCCTTTGCCTTGCTGCTGACCCGCCAACAGCCTGTCGAAGCAACGATTTGGATGGGACTGGGCCTCGCGGGGCTGCTGCTCGATGTGCGGCACGTTCTGCAATCCATTCCGGGTGGAACCGCGGCAGCGGCCAAGTCGCCGCAAGTGTAGCGCTCTTCGATTGCCGCCGCTTAGAATGATCTCCAAGTCACGAGCGGCGAGGTTGCCATGAACGGACCGCTGCGAAGTTGGATCGTCGGAGCGACGATCCTGGCGGTCTCCGCCGGGTGTGGTGGCGGGGCGACGTCAAGTCGGCCGAAGCAGCGTCCATTCGACGCGATCGCGTGGCGCGCGGCTGATCCGAACAGCAGGAGTGATCGAGAGATTCGCGGGTCGATGGTGGATGATTTGATCGCCCAGAAACTCCCCGATAATCTGACGATGGCCGAAGTCGCACGGCTACTGGGCGCTCCGATTTCCGACCGGCTGAGCGCGGGAATTGACGACCCGAGCTGGGACATTGCTTATCACTTGGGCCCGACGCGCGATTCCCCCATCGACGAGGAATTCCTGCTGCTTCGCCTGAATGGCGAGGGAAAAGTGGCCGAGTATCGCGTCGTTCCGAACTAGGCCGCTCAGGCCGCGCCAAAGCCCTCGCGATCTTCCGCCGTGGGGTCGATCCGCGTCGCGACTTCAGAAGGCGTCGCGCCCTACCCAATCGCCTTCGCGTCGCTACAATTTGCGGAGTTTGCGCGGTCCGCATGAGCCGCCAAGAAAGCAAAAAAGGAGGTCTCTTGCTCGCCGCAACAAGAGGCCTCCTAACTTTGGCTGTTTCGAGTGTTGGTTGCCCTTCGCTCGAAGACCCACAGCCACTGTTACCTATCGGTGCGCGGCCGCTCGCGCCTTGAGAACGCGGCGGCCAGCACGCGGTTTTCGGCCAACTTTCGTCCGCCTCGCGCGGCATCCTCAGAATTCAGGTGGCACATGACCAAGACAGCCAAACTCGCTCTGGAAGACGGCACGGTATTCACCGGCATCTCGCTCGGAGCCGAGGGAGAAGTCGATGGGGAAGTCTGCTTCAATACGTCGATGACCGGCTATCAGGAAATCCTGACCGATCCGAGCTATCGCGGACAGATCGTGACGATGACCTACACCGAAATGGGGAATTGCGGCGTCAATAGCGAGGATGTCGAAAGCGGCCGGCCCCATTTGGCGGGTTTTATCGTCAAGCAGTTCGCCGAGATGCCCAGCAATTTCCGGGCGGAAGAATCTCTCGATGCGTACCTGAAGCGGCACAATATCGTGGGTTTGGCGGGGATCGATACCCGGTCGCTCGTCCGTCGGTTGCGCAGTGGCGGGGCGATGCGCGGGGTGGTTTCGACGGTCGATCTCGACGACGCCAGCCTCGTTCGCAAGGCCCAGGCCAGCCCCGGACTCGTCGCCCGCGATCTAGTGCGCGAGGTCATTCCCCCTCTTCCCCGCAGCTGGGATGCCGGACTGTCAAGCTGGGCAAAGTTGCCCGACGAGGCAAACCCAGCGTTCGAAACCCAGGATTTTCACGTCGTCGCCCTCGACTATGGCATGAAGTGGAACATCGCCAGGCATTTGCGGGACGAGGGATGCCGGATCACTATTTTGCCAGGCACGGCGGGTGCCGACGAAGTGCTGGCCCACCAGCCGGATGGGGTATTCCTGAGCAACGGCCCTGGCGACCCGGAGCCGCTCGACTATGCCCAGAATTGCATTCGCGGCGTGCTGGGGAAGGTGCCGGTGTTTGGCATTTGCCTGGGGCATCAGCTGTTGAGCCTGGCGTGCGGGGCGAAGACCTTCAAGCTGAAGTTTGGCCATCGCGGCGCCAACCAGCCGGTGCTGAACGTGCTGAACGGCAAGGTGGAAATCACCGCTCAGAACCACGGCTTCGCGGTCGAAGAGGGGTCGCTCCCCACCTGCCTCGAAATCACCCACCGCAACCTGAACGACAACACCATCGCCGGCGTGCGGCATAAGGAAGTTCCCGCCTTCAGCGTGCAGTATCACCCCGAGTCTTCGTCCGGCCCGCACGACAGCCGCTATCTCTTCCGGCAGTTCCGCGAGCTGATGCAAGCCGAGCGGGCGACGGTTTAGGGACTCGCACATGGAAAAATCCTTCGACGCCAAATTGCGGCGAATCGTGGCCGATTCGTCGTGTCGCGACTTCATCCTCGCCGACGCCAAAGATGGCGATATGGGGCTCGGCCTCGCCGCGCCGGGGAAAAGCTTCTCCGCCGCCACCGGCGACCAGGCGTTCCGCACGCTTGCCTCGTATCGGCAGGCGATGCGCGACATCACCCGGCAAGGGCTGGTCGATATTATGCTGATGAGCGTCAGCACTGGCGAGCAGCTCGCTTTGGTCGAAGGGCTCTTTGGCGCCACCCAGGTGACTCCGGCGGTCCGGGCCAACGACACGAGCGATATCTGGTGTGGCGATAGCGCCAGCTACAAGCACGAGCCGTCGCTCGCCTTCGCCACCACTACTCCCCAGCAAGCCCGCTGCGGCGGCAAGGTCGATCTGGCTCTCTATTCGATCACCTTCAACAACGACGCCCGGATCGACCGCGAAGCCTTGGAACGCTATCGCCAGTTCCGCCACGAAGCCGAGCAGGCGGGCCTGCGGCACTTTTTGGAGGTCTTTTCGCCGAATGCTCCGGTGCGGCCGATTGAGGATGTGCCCCGGTATGTCAACGATTGCATCGTCCGCTGCGTGGCGGGAGTGGCGGCGGCGGGGCGGCCCTTGTTTCTGAAGATGCCCTACTATGGCCCGCGGGCGATGTCGGCCCTGGTGCATTACGATCCGTCGCTGGTGGTAGGCATTCTCGGCGGTTCGTCGGGGACCACGCACGATGCCTTCCGGATGCTGTGGGAAGCCAAAAAGTATGGTGCCCGGGCCGCTCTCTTCGGCCGCAAAATCAACGGTGCCGAGCATCAGCTCACGTTCGTCAAAACGCTCCGGGCCGTGGCCGACGATCAGCTCGACCCCGCCGAAGCGGTCCGGCGGTATCACGGCGAGCTCGCGTTGCTGAAGATCCCGCCCCACCGCTCGCTCGAAGACGACCTTAAGCTGACGCAAGTTTAAAGCGGTACTGCCCGTTGCGGGTTGCCTCTGCCAAATTGGCAACTGACCCCATACCCATTGACTGGGGAAGCGTCTCCAGAAACACCTAACTCTTTTCTGGAAAACGAGTTAGAGCGGATTCCTTGCGACTTGGCACACCGGTTGCATTCTCCGCCTGCCAAACTTCCAAGCTGCCAGTTTGGTCGCTGAGGTTGTTTTCGCAGTTTCCCGCCATCAGCCAACGACCAAATCGCCAAATTCGCGGGTCAGTCCCGCCTTCGCACGCATTATCCATCGCTACCAGGAGGAATATCCACGTGGCTAAGCAAATGGTCTTCCAGGACGACGCCCGCCAGCCGCTGCTGGCCGGGGTCAGCAAACTCGCCCGGGCGGTTCGCAGCACGCTCGGCCCCCGCGGCCGCAATGCGGTGCTTGACAAGGGTTGGGGCTCCCCCAAAGTGACGAAGGACGGCGTGACGGTTGCCGAAGACATTGAGCTCGACGACGCCTACGAGAACCTCGGCGCGCAGCTTGTCAAGGAAGCCGCCAGCAAGACCAACGAAGTCGCCGGCGATGGCACCACCACCGCCACGGTCCTCGCCGAAGCGATTTTCCGCGAAGGGCTGAAGATGATCGCCGCGGGTTACGACCCCATGGCCCTCAGCCGGGGCATCGCCAAGGCGACCGAGGCGGTGTGCGAAGAGGTCTCGAACCTCGCCACGCCGATCAGCGAAAAGAACAAGACCGAGCTGCGGCAAGTCGCCACGATTGCCGGCAACAACGACCCGGCCATCGGCGCGGTGCTGGCCGATGCCTTCCTCAAGGTGGGCAAAGATGGCGTCATCACCATCGAAGAAGGGCGCGGCAGCGAAACGACCGTCGAAGTGGTCGAAGGGATGCAGTTTGACCGCGGTTTCCTCTCGCCCCACTTCGTCACCAATCAAGATGAAGTGTGCGTCGAGCTCGAAAACTGCTACATCCTGCTCTACGAAGAAAAAATCAGCAGCAACAAGAAGCTGATTCCGCTGCTCGAAGCCATCAGCAAGGCCAACAAGCCCCTGCTCATCATTGCTGAAGACGTCGAAGCCGACGCCCTGGCGACGCTGGTCGTCAACAAGATGCGCGGCATCCTACAGGTGTGTGCGGTGAAGGCCCCTGGCTACGGCGACCGCCGCAAGGCCATCATGGGAGACATCGGCGTGCTGACCAAAGCGACGCCCATCTTCAAGGACCTGGGGATCGAGCTCGAAAGCGTGAAACTGAGCGATCTCGGCTTCGCCAAGAAGATCAAGGTGACCGCCGAAGAGACGATCATCATCGAAGGGAAGGGCTCGAAGGACGAAATCGCCGGTCGGGCCCAACAAATTCGGGACGAAATCGGCCGCACCGACAGCGAATACGACCGCGAGAAGCTGCAAGAGCGGCTGGCCAAGCTGGCCGGCGGCGTCGCCCAAATCAACTGCGGCGCGGCGACCGAAACCGAAATGAAGGAACGCAAGTGGCTGCTCGAAGATGGCAAAAATGCCGTCCAGGCGGCTCTCGAAAGCGGCATCGTCCCGGGTGGCGGCGTCGCTCTCATCCGGGCCGAAAAGGCGATCGATAAGCTCAAGCTGACCGGTGACGAAGCGGCCGGGGCGAGGATCATCAAGAACGTGCTCGATCAGCCCCTGCGAGCCATCGCGAACAATGCCGGCCTCGACGGCGCGGTGGTGGTGAATCGCGTCCGCCAGCTCAAGGGCAAGACCGACGGCTACGATGCTGACAAAAACGAATACGGCGACATGATCAAGGCCGGCGTGATCGACCCCGCGAAGGTTGTGCGCGTCGCCCTGCAAAATGCCGCCAGCGTCGCCAGCCTGCTGCTCACGACCGAAGCCCTCATCACCGAACTTCCGAAGGAAGACGCGGGCGACGACCACCACGATCACCACGATCACGGCATGGGGGGCGGCATGGGAGGAATGGGCGGCATGGGTGGCATGGGTGGCATGGACGGAATGATGTAAACGTGGGGCAGGAGTCTCGCCTGCCTCGATTCAAATCACAAATTTTAAGCACCAAGGACCGAACAAGTACCAAATCACGGTACAGAATGATCGAAATGAGGAGTTTTGGTCATTGAAACTTTTCCTCGTTTGGAATTGTTTGTGATTTGTCGCTTGTTGTTTGGTGCTTTGCCTGATCAATCAAAAATCCCTCTCGAAGGAACTATTCTATGGCCAAATTGAAAATTCGTCCCCTCGATGATCGTGTCGTTGTTCAGCCGATGGAATCGGAAACCCGCACTGCCGGCGGCATCGTGCTCCCCGACAGCGCGAAGGAAAAGCCCCAGCGCGGCACCGTCGTCGCCGTCGGCCCCGGCAAGCTGCTCGATAGCGGCAAGCGCGGCGAGCTTTCGATCGGCGTCGGCGACCAGGTGATTTACGGCAAGTACGGCGGCACCGACATCGAAGTCGGCGGCGAGGATGTCAAGATTCTCCGCGAGAGCGACATCCTGGCGAAAGTCATTGACTAGGTGGGCGTCGTTCCCGAATCAAAATCCCAAATTACAAGCATCAAATCACAAACAAATCCGTAGCAGCAAATTCCAAAAATGCAAACAGCCTGATTCGTTTCGAGCCTTGCTCATTCGAGATTTGGATTTGTTTGTGGTTTGAGATTTGATGCTTGGTGCTTCCCCGGAGGAGTTCACTGTGGCTAAACAGTTGTTGTTCGAAGATCCCGCCCGCGCGAAAATGCTGCAGGGCGTCGAGAAGCTCGCCAATGCCGTCGCGGTCACGATGGGGCCGACCGGCAAGAACGTGATCATCGACAAATCGTTCGGCGGACCGACCGTCACCAAGGACGGCGTCACCGTCGCCAAGGAAATCGAGCTCGAAGACCGCTTCGAGAACATGGGGGCCAAGCTCGTGGTCGAAGTGGCTCAGAAGACGAGCGACCTCGCCGGCGACGGCACCACCACCGCCACCGTACTGGCCCGGGCCATCTTCAAGGAAGGGCTGCGAAACGTAGTCGCCGGCAGCAACCCGACCGCCATCCGCCGCGGCATCGATAAGGCCGTCGAGGCGGCCACCGCCAAACTGATTGAGATGGCCAAGCCTGTCACCAGCAAGGACGAGGTTGCCAGCGTCGGGGCGATCAGCGCCAACAACGACCAGGCCATCGGCGACTTGCTCGCCGACGCTCTCCATCGCGTGGGCAAAGACGGCGTCATTACCGTCGAAGAAGGCAAGACGACCGACACCAAGGTCGAATACGTCGATGGCATGCAGTTCGACAAGGGCTACGTCTCGCCCTACTTCATCAATCGCCCCGCCACGATGGACTGCCTGATCGAAGACGGCCTGATCCTGATCTACGAGAAGAAAATCAGCAACCTCCGCGACCTGGTGCCGATTCTCGAAAAGGTCAGCACCGCCGGCAAGCCCTTGCTCATCATCGCCGAGGATGTCGATGCCGAGGCGCTGACGCTGCTCGTCGTCAACAAGCTCCGCGGCGTGCTCAACGTGTGCGCCGTGAAGGCCCCCGGCTTCGGCGACCGCCGCAAGGCGATGCTGGGCGACCTGGCGGTCGTCACCGGCGGGACCCTCATCAGCGAGGACCTGGGCTTGCAGCTCGAAAACATCGGCCTCGAGCACCTGGGCCGCGCCAAGAAGATCACGGTCGATAAGAATAACACGACCATTGTCGAAGGGGCCGGCAAGCGGGCCGACATCGACAAGCGAATTCAGCAGATCAAGAACCAGATTTCGCAGGTCGAAAGCGAATACGACAAAGAGAAGTTCCAGGAACGGCTCGCCAAGCTGGCCGGCGGCGTGGCGGTGATCAGCGTCGGTGCCGAAACCGAAGCCGACATGAAGCAGAAAAAGGCCCGCGTCGAGGACGCCCTGCACGCCACCCGCGCCGCGGTCGAAGAGGGCATCCTCCCCGGCGGCGGCGTGGCATTGCTCCGCTGCGTGCCGGTGGTCGAAGCGATTCGCGACAAGGCCAAGGGGGACGAGCGGGTCGGCGTCGAAATCGTGCTGGGAGCGCTGTCGGCACCGCTGGTCCAAATCGTCGATAACGGCGGATTGGACGGTTCGGTCGTTGCGGATGAAGTCAGCCAGAAGCCCCTCAACATGGGCTACGACGCGAATAGCGGCGAGTATGTTGATATGTTTAAGGCAGGCATTATCGACCCCGTGAAGGTGGTTCGCACCGCCCTCAGCAATGCCGCCAGCATTGCCGCCCTGCTGCTGACGACCGAAGCCCTCGTCACCAACCTCGACAAGGACGACAAGAACAAGCGGCCCGTTGAAGGTGCCGTGCGATAGTGTGATTTCAAGATAGCCGGGACCTAACAGGTGCCGGAGCGGCGCATCGAGCCTTCGCGGTGCAGCGAATCGGGAGCAAGTTTGCTCCCGGCTGCTCGGAGGCCAACGACAACTCAACCTCTTCCAGGCCACTTCGCCCCGCGACGGTGGCCTGTTTTTTGAGGTAGGCGGAATTGGGCGGCAACCTAGAATTGGAATGGGCCCGATGCCAAACAATCACCAGCCGCAACGGTGCGGACAATGTCCACGATGGCTTCCAAACGCGATTACTACGAAGTCCTGAGCGTGAAGCGCGAAGCGAGCACGCAGGAAATCGCCGCGTCGTATCGCAAGCTCGCGGTCAAATACCACCCCGACGCCAACCCCGGCGATGCGGAGGCGGTCGAGAAGTTTAAAGAAGCGGCCGAGGCCTACGAAATCCTCTCCGATGCTGAGAAGCGGGCCCGTTACGATCGCTTTGGTCATCAAGGCGTCGAGCAGATGGGGGGGCATCAGTTCCACGAGGTGGAGGACATCTTTGAGGCGTTTGGCGACATCTTCAGCGAGATGTTTGGCGGCCAGCGGCGCGGCGGCGGGCGGCGCGTCCGGCGCGGTGCCGATCTGCGCTGCGACGTGACGCTCGATCTCGAAGAAGCCGCCCGCGGCGTCACCAAAACGGTCGAGTTCCAACGCAGCAAGCCCTGCGACACCTGCAAAGGCTCCGGTAGCCGGCCGGGATCGCAGCGGGCGCAGTGCCGGCGGTGCGGCGGGCATGGGCAAGTGGTGCAGTCGGCCGGCATTTTGCGCGTGCAAACGACCTGCCCCAGTTGCCAAGGGGCCGGCACCATCATCACCGATCCGTGCGAATCATGCCGCGGCCGGGGGTATGTCCCCGAGCGGGTGAAAATGGAGGTGGCCATTCCGCCCGGCATCGACGACGGGATGCGGGTGCGACTAACCGGCAACGGCGAGCCGAGCCCCGATGGCGGCCCGCCGGGGGATGCCTATTGCTTCGTCACCGTTCGCAAACACAAGCTCTTTCAGCGCGACGGCATCCACCTCGTCCTGCAGATGCCGATCACCTATAGCCAGGCGGCGCTGGGCGCGACGATCGAAGTTCCGACGCTCGCCGGCCCGCACCAACTGACGATTCCCGGCGGCACGCAATCAGGTGAAGTGTTTCGCGTCCGCGGCCGCGGCATGCCCGATGTCCGCGGCGGCTCGCAGGGGGATCTGCACGTCCAAACGTACATCGAAGTTCCCAAGAAGATCACCAAGCGGCAGGAGAAGCTCTTGCGCGAGCTGGCCGAGGTCGAGCAAACCGAGGTTTCTCCGCACCGCAAGTCGTTTCTGGAGCGAATTACCGAGTACTTCGCTCCCCCCGAAACTCCGGACGCCAGCAGCAAGGAATGACGATCATGGCCGACGAAAACCTCGAATCCGCCATCGACGAGGCGGTGGCCGACATCGCCGCCGAGCAGAAGACCGCCGAGCTCGAAAGCCAACTGCGCGAAGCCAACGAGAAGGCCCTCCGCACCCAAGCCGAGCTCGAAAACTATCGCAAGCGCATGCAGCGCGAGCTGGCCGACGAGCGGCGCTACGCCGTCGTCCCTCTGGTCCGCGATCTCTTGGCCGTCGTCGATAATCTGGAACGGGCCATCGAAGCGGCCCAGAAGTCGTCCGAGGGGACGGGCTTGCTCGAAGGGGTGAAAATGGTCGCCACGCAGCTCGACACGATCCTCAAGCAACATCAATGCGTTCGGATCGAGACGGTCGGCGTCCCCTTCGATCCGCATCAGCATCAGGCCATTGCCCAGGAACCGAGCGATCAGTATCCCGCCGGCACCGTGACTCGCGGCGTGCAGTCGGGCTACAAGCTATACGACCGCGTCATTCGGCCGGCCCAAGTGTTTGTTTCGACCGGAGCACCAGCGTCAACTTAATATCGAACGGCGTTCAAAGTTCCAGGTTCAAAGTTCAAAGTTGAACTCGGAACTTTGAACCTTGAACTTGGAACCTTGAACAATGCCCACCTACGACTATCACTGCGACGCTTGCGAGCACGACTTCGAAGTCTTCGAGCCGATTACCGCCGAGCCGCAAAAGAAGTGCCCGAAGTGCAAAAAGAGTAAGCTCCGCCGCCTGTTTGGCGCGGGGGCGGGCGTCGTGTTCAAGGGGTCGGGCTTCTATCAGACCGACTACCGCAGTGAGTCCTATACCAAGGCCGCCGCCGCCGACAAGCCGGCCGCCGAGTCGTCGAGCAGTTCGAGCGAGAGCAAGTCCGAAACGAAGAGCGAGGCGAAGCCCGCCGCCGAGAAGAGCGCGCCCAAACCGTCGGCTGGCAAGCCAGAGAAAGGCTGAGCGTCACTTCGCATGTCCCTCATTCGCTGCCCGACCTGCGAGAAACACTTCGACCCGGCCGCCAGCCAGGCGATGCCTTTCTGCAGCGAACGTTGCCGGCAGATCGATCTCGGCCGCTGGCTGCGCGAGGTCTATTCGGTTCCCGTGCAGCGCAACCCGGACGAAGCCGACGAGTCGCCCGACGCCGCCGAGTAGCCCGATTTCGCGGGCGATACCGCGGGCCGTGCGAACTATCGTCGCCGCGCGGCGCGAACTATACTCGACACGGCACGCGACCATACTACCCAAGGAATTGCCCGCATGATCGACGAACGAAACATCGTCCGCTATGTTTCGTGGCGCGACCTGTTCCCCTGGCTGCTCATTTTGCGGACGTTTCGCATCGCGATCGCGCCGAGTTTGCTGGCGCTCGCCAGCGTGGCGACGCTGCTCGTTCCGGTCGGCGATTTCGCGGCGGGTTGGCTCTTTCTCCCCAAGGTCGAAACCGAGGGCTTCTGGCGGGTGCAGTATCCGGCCCCACGCGCGGTCAACTATCTGCGGTTGCCAGATGCGGCCCGCGAGTATCTTCCCTCGGCTTTGAATGGCGTCACGGAGACCTATCAGGAGCTAGTCGAACCGGCCGAGCGGCTGTTTCATCTCGATCTGACGATTCGCGAAACGGCTTACTATCTGTTTCGCCTGCTCTGGACGCTCGCGGTCTGGGCGTTCTTTGGCGGAGCGATCACGCGGCTGGCCGTCGTGCGCCTAGCGACCGAGGATTCGCCGCCGCTCCTGGGGTCGCTCCGCTTCGCCGCGCGGCGCTACCTCTGGTATTTGCTCGCCCCGCTCTATCCGCTCCTGGGCATCGTGCTGCTCGCGCTGCCAGTCGCCTTGCTTGGGCTCGTCCTCTGGCTGCCGGAAGGAATTGGCGCGGTGGTGGTGGGCCTGGCGTGGATTTTCGTCCTGGTGGCGAGTCTGGCGGCAGCGTGGCTGGTCGGCGGGCTGATTTTCGGCTGGCCGCTGATGTGGCCCGCGATCAGCGCCGAGCGCGACGGCGACCCGTTCGACGCCTTCAGTCGTTCGTTTTCGTATGTCTATGGCCGGCCGCTGCACTACTTTTTCTATGTCGTGCTGGCCGCGCTCTTCGGCGCGCTCTGCCTGGCGGTGCTGCAAGGGGCCGCGCATTTGGTGACGGAATTCGGCTTCTGGGCGCTATCTTGGGGAGCGGGCGAAAACGCTGAGATTCTGCGGCGGAACGTCGCGATTCTACAAGCGGGTGGGATGCAGGAGTTTTCCGGTCCGCGGGCCGCGTGGATCGGCGCGGCCATTCTTGCCTGGGTGCTCAGCCTCGTGCGACTGGTGGCGACCGGCTACACGTTCAGCTTCTTTTGGACCACGTTCTCGGCCATCTACTTGCTGCTGCGGCTTGATAGAGACGAGCAGGAGATTGATGAGGTCTATTTGGAGGCCGTGACCGACAGTCCGCCCATAGGCACTCCACCACCGCAATCCCCCCCAGCCGAAACCGCTCCTGCGGCCGTCACGGTTCCTAGTGAACCGCCGCCACTCGGACCGTGAGCGAACAGTCGCCGCACACCTCGCTTGTCGTGCCACCATGACCAGCCACGCGCTCGAACTCCAGAAGCAAGAGCGCTGGCGGTGTGATCGCTTCCCGCGAGCCAGTCAGTTCTTCGACGGACTGCTGCACAGCGAGTTCCAGCCAGCGGCCTGGCAGGGCCAATTCCAAGCCGCAGCCGTTCGCGAACTGGTCCGCTTCGTCGTTAGCGAAGTCCCCTACTATCGCGAGCTCTTTGCCGAGCTGAGTCTGACGGTGAACGACATCAAGGGGCCAGACGATCTGCCCCGACTGCCGGTGCTATCCAAGTCCATGGTGGCTGCCCAGGGAGAGCGGCTGCGGCCCCGCCGCTTGCCCGAGGGAGAGTCGGAGGGGGGAATCACCGCCTCGTCGGGCACTACGGGCCAACCGGTGAAAATTGCCCACTCGGCCAGCAGCGTGAAGCTCTATTCGCTCCTCTGGCAGCGCCAGGCGCGGTGGTTCAATCTGGAACCGTCCGCAATCATGCTCGATGTCCGCATCGGGCGCGAAGTTGCCCGCTCGGTCGGGGGCGCGCCCAATCCCGATGGCACGCTCGTCAAACGCGACCGCTGGAGATACCTGGGACCGTTCTTCAAGACCGGACCGGAGTTCGGCTTCAATATCTCGACCCCCCTGGACCAGCAAGTGGCCTGGCTGCGGCAAGTGCAGCCCGAATATGCCCTGACGTATCCCGGCACGTTCGAGGAATGGCTGCTCGCAGGCGGGGGGACGCCCCCCGTCGGCAGCCTGCAGCGGCTGATCGCCATCGGCGCGCAACTGACCCCCTCGCTCCGCGAGCGGCTGGAGACGGCCTATGGAATTCCGATCCACCAAACCTACGGGCTGAACGAAATCGGCAAGGTTGCACTCCGCTGCGAGGCCGGCCGTTATCACATTCACACCGAGGGGTGCCTCGTCGAAATTGTTGATTCCGCCGGGCAACCCTGCGCTCCCGGCGAAACGGGGCGGGTGGTGGTTACCGCGCTACGAAACGCCGCCATGCCTTTACTTCGCTACGACACGGGCGACTTGGCCGAAGCGACAGCCGGCCCTTGCGCTTGTGGTCGAACGCTGCCGTCGTTTGGCGAGTTGGCGGGAAGGTTTCGCCGCTTCGCGGGGCTCCCCGGCGGCACTCGCGAGCGGGTAAATGGCCTGCTCGCCGCCTTGGGAAAACTCGCGGCCGATGAAGTGGACTTCTTGCGGCGCTACCAGATATTCCAAGACCGGCACAATCGCTTTGCGCTGCGGTTGCAAACAGCCGGTCCCGTGCCTGAGTCGTTTCGCCACGCGCTGCGGGATGCCTGGCAAGAGATCACCGGCACCCGCGACAATCCACTGACGCTCGACGTCGTCGCGCAAATTGCCGCCAGCCCCAGCGGCAAACAGCTCGATTTCGTTTCCGAGTTCTACCGCGACAGCTATGCCAATTGCCGGCCGGATCGCGATGCCGCCACCACCGCCGACGATTCCTCGCATGAGCCAGTCCAACTTTGAACGGCAGCGCGATCATTGGCGGGGAATGGCCCTCCGCTTTGCGCACATCGGGCCTCCGCTGCGTCCCACGGCGCAAGATTTGGCGGTCTATCAGCAAGCGATCGACCGGCAAGCCCGCCGATACCGCGGCCGGTCATTCCGCGTGCTCTTGCTGGGGGTGACCCGCGAAATCGCTTGTCTCCGGTGGCCAGAGAATAGCGAGCTGATAGCCATCGACCGCTCGGCCGAAATGGTTCGAGCTTGCTGGATCGGCGATGTCGCCGGCCGTCGTCAAGCGCGGTGTGGCGACTGGCTGAAACTGGCCCCGGAGCTGGGCCCGTGGGGCCTCGTGCTGGGAGACGGCAGCCTGAGCAGCTTGCAATTTCCGGATGAAACGCGCCAGCTGCTGAGTCACTTGCACGACACCTTGCTTCCCGGCGGCAGACTGGTCCTACGTTGCTTTGTGGAGCATGCGGCGCGTGAATCGCCCCAAGCGGTGATTCACGCGATGCGTGGCGGCGAAATCGAAAGCTTTCACGCGGCCAAGTTCCGCTTGGCGATGGCCCTGCAGTCGTCGTCCGGAGCGGGGGTCCATTTGGCCGCCGTCTGGCGAGCCTGGAACGATTTCGCACTCGATCTGGGAAAACTCGCAGTCGCCACCGCCTGGTCGCGCGAGACAATCCAGACGATCGACGCGTATCGAGATAGTCCGGGCTTTCAGTCGTTTCCCACGCTATCGCAATTCCAAGCGGTAGCCGCCGAGTTTTTCACGCTGGAGTCGCAGTTCGTTCCCGGTTATGAAATGGGAGACCGCTGCCCCATGTTGACGTTTGTCCAAAGGGAGCGCTGACCCGTGTAAGCTCGCTGCGGCAGGCGCTCAAGGCTTGTTGAACCAGCCCTTGGCCGTCGAGTCCGACTTGAAAAAGTCGAGCAGCAAGGTGCCGACTTTCTGCTGGCCCGACGAAGATTGGTGCGTTCCGTCGGCGGCGAAATCGGCCTGTTCCCAACTGAATCCGTCGCTCGCCCGCTTGGTCTGGCCATTGGCCCAAAAATAGGGCCCCCAACTCAGCCACGGTGCCTTCACAGCTCCCTTGGCTGGGTCGTAGTTGAGTGCCGGGTCGTCCCCCAGTTGCTCCTCAATCAGCCACTTGACCGAGAAGCCCGACTCGTAGGCGTAAGGCTCCGGGTTCAGGCCGGTCGTCGCGAAGCCTCCATAGGTGCGGCTTGTCAGGTAGCACAGACGGCACTTCGGAAAACGCTGGGCAACGACTTGCACGATCAGCTTGAGATCGGCCTGCAACTGCTGGGCATACCGCGGAAAGCCCTCCGTCGGCCCCGCGTTCGCCTGCTTGATCCACACCGCTTGCACCTGCTCCCGCGAAACGCCCGCCTGCTTCAGACGGTTATCGACTTCGTTCCAATACTGCGTGCCGCGGCCGCCGTCGCTGGGATTCCGGATCGCCGCGGCCGTCATGCCACCCACCGCCCCATTCACGAACAGGAGCGACGGATTCTTCGCGTCATAGCGGCCGAGCGCGCTCTGAAATCCTTGCGATGACTGCGAGGTATTGCTCATGCCGATCGACAGCAGCACGATCTTGCCGGCCGGATCGGGCTGGCCTTGGCTATCGAGCGGCCGGACCTGGGCGGCCAATTTCAATCCAGCCGCTTCGTGCGCGGCGGGTCGCTCGTTCTTCCCTTCGGGATAGAACCCGCCGACAAAATCGTGATACATGCCCGTTCCTAGTTCATCGAGCGGCTTCAGGCTGGCATGTTCGGGCGAAACCGGGCGGCCATCGCCGCGTGGATTCGCGGGGCGCGCTCCAGGTACACGCTCGCCGGGAGCGGCCAGCTTGAGCCCCCGCGCGACCGGCTGGCCATCGCGCATTCCGGCGACGAAGAACAGCTCAGCCCCTGCCTGGAAGTCCTGCAGCCGTTCGGCCAGGGTTGTTCCCTGAGCATCGAGCACGCGAGTTTCATCGCTCAGGGCCAATTCGCGGTCTTTGCCCCCCGAGCTGATGACGATCACTTTGTTCGCCAAGTCGAGTTTCTTCAGCGTCCCGCGCTCGATCTCCTGAGCCTTCGCGACTCCCGCCAGTAGGCCCACGCCAATCGCGATCCCCCACACCAGCCCGATTTGCCGAAGCATCGCTTTCCCCTTTTGCCGACAGAACGACCCAGCACCAAGGCGTCAGTGTTCCGCGTGGCTGGCTGGTCGTCAAGTTTCCTGGCGGCAGCCAAGAAACGAAAAAGGCGGGACCGGCAACGCTGCCGGACCCGCCCAACACGGGGTGAGAAAGCCTCGGGTGGTACGCACGTTACGGGGAGCGACGGGCGTACACTTAAACCTATACCGCAGGTGCGAAGTGTCAAATTCCAGGTTGAGCCAAACCCCGCAATTTCTCGCCAAAAACCGTTTCGCCGTCCGAATGCTCCATTTGTGCCGAAAAGTCGGTCGCCCACGTCGTTTCAGGGCTGGAATTGGCCCGCCATGCCCAATCGGACGACCGGCGACGGAGCCCGGGAACCAAGCCTGGTGTCGGCCCCATCGACACGCAGAATTTGCCCCTCTCCGTCCCCACCGGCGGCCAATTGCTCGGCGATCGCCGTCGTCAGGCCGGCGAGTTCCGGATTGGCGGCATCGACCGCTTGCCAGGCGCGCAGCACCGATTGGGCTTCGGAGGGTTGGCCCAGGCCGAGCCAGGTGACCACCAGCCAGCGAAAGCAAAATCGCTCGCGGCACCCGGCGGCGAGCGCGGCCTGCAACTGCTCCAAAGCGGCGGGCCATTGCAATTGCCCGGCGAGGCAAGCCCCGCGGACGGCGTGACTCAAGGCTTCGCGGCCGGGTTCGGCAAGGCTGGCGACCACGGCGAGCGCTTCGTCGCGCCGGCCGTGGCGGAGGTGCAGGTCGAGCAGTTGCCGCGCCAGGCGGCGCGACTCGGGACAGGTCCGCTGTGCCGCCTCCAGCAGCGACCGCGTCTCTTCCTCGCGGCCGGCCGCCAATAGCGCCGTCGCGGCACAACTGGCGGCGATCTCGCGAATCTCCGGCAGATGCCAGATGCGCGGCTCGGTTTGCCCATGCCGGAAGGCGACATCGTAAGCCCGCACCGCCAGTTCGATTTGCTCTTGAGCTTGCAAATAGCCCCCCAGCGCGACCAGCAAATGCGCATCGAGCGGAAATTGCTCCAGAGCCTCCATGCACAGCGCGAGCTGCGCCTCGCGGTCGCCCGTCAAACCTTCGACGCAGGTGAGCAGGCCATAGTACGCTTCGAGTTGCTCGCGGCTGCCGGAGAGAGACAAATCGAGCGCTCGGCGATAGTGCTGGCCGGCTTGCCGCGCACCGCCCAGTGCCTGAAAGGCTTCTCCCAAGCAGTTTTGCAATTCGGCCGAAACTCCGTGCTCGGCGATTTGCAGGTCGGCCAGGCGGATATTGCGCCGGGCGCGATTGGCTTTGATTTCGAGGTCGTGCTCTTGCGGCCCGCGGCAGATCGGAAGCTGCACATGCTCGACCGACATGCTCAGCGCGGAGAGCGACTGATCGAGCGACTCGCGCACCCGCCCGGCGAACCGCAATTCCCCCCGCCGTGGATGCAGCCGGATGCGGGCGATTTGCTCGCCGCCAACGTGTCCCGCCGTTGCCGGCAGGACGACCGGGAGGAAATATGCCCAGCGCGGCTGGGCTTCGCGGTCGATGAACTGCCGCAGCAGCCGTGCTGTATCGCCGAGGAGCGTTTCCCCCGCGTCGAGCCAGAGCACCCAATCCCCCGTCAGTTTGCCGAGGGCGGCATTGCGAGCGGCGGCGAAGTCGTCAGTCCACGGGTGGCGATGCACCAGCGCGCCGGCTTGCAGGGCGATGGTCAGCGTGTCGTCGCTGGAACCGGTGTCGAGAACGACGACCTCCTCGGCGATGTGACGAATCGAGTCGATGGTCGCGCGGATTTGCGGAGCGCAATTGCGGGAGAGAATGGCAATCGACAAACGAACCGGCGGGGCATCCATGCGGCAAACTCCTGGTGCATTCGGCGCGCGGCCTGATCGGCCCAGCGCCCAGCGCGCCGCGGAGTGTACTAGCACCGGCCCGACGGCAGTAGATGAATTCGGCGAGGATGCTAGCAGTTGGCGGCGCGCCAGCGGGGGTTCTTAGCAGCCCGTTGAATTACTCCCTCTCTCAAAGGGAGAGGGGATGGACACAGCGGCTTCTTCAACAGGCTGCTAGGGGGCGAGCAACTTGCCGACCAGGGCGTCGAGCTCGGCCAGCCCTTCGTTCGCCTTTACCTCGAACAGGCCCGAGTGATACTCGGCGATCTTGCCATCCTTGCCAATCACCACGAACAGCGGCAGCTTGCCGCTGGCGGGGCGCGGATCGCCGAGCCGTTTGAGCAGCGGGCCGTCGTCTTGCAAAATCGGATAGCTAAGGTTCATGAACGTCTTGAGGCGGCGGGCGGCGGCCACGGCCGATTTGTAGGTCTCTTCGTCGGCCAAGCGCGGATCGACGTTCACCCCCAGCACCACCGCGCCAGGTCGGCGGCGAGTGAGGAAGTCGAGATAGCCGACCTGGCCGTAAGGCTCTTCCAGCGGCGTATCGCGATATTCCCAGAAGTGGAGCACCACCACCTTTCCTTTCAGGTCGTCGTGCGTCGTCGCTTTGCCCGACAGATCGGGGAGCGAAAGCTCGCCTAGCGGCTGGCCGACCGCCGCGGCTCGCAAGGCAGCAACCGCGCCGGCTCGCCCTTTTTGAGCCTGCGCGTCCTTTTGGGCAGCCGCGGCGATTGGTGCCCAAAAGCCGGCCGCCGCGCTATCGAGGAGCGCCGGCAACTCGGCTTTGAGGGTGGCGATTTGCTCGTCGTTTAGCTCGGTGCGGAGGTGACGCGGCGTCCAGGCGAGTTCCTGCTTCAGCCCCAGCCAGGCTTGCAAGGCGGTGGTGGCGGCAGCCGTGTCGGTGGGGGAGAGCGACTTCTGCTCGACTAGTTCGAGGTGCAGCTTGTGCTCCAGCCCTTGGCCGACAAACACCGTCTCCCGCACGGCAAACAACAGCGGCGAATCCTTGGCGACCCACAGCGTGCGCTTGTGGCCATAAGCACTCCGCACATCGATTTCCCAGCACGCTGGCCGAGCCGGCTTGCCATCGTTCGCCCCGCGCGCGGCGGTTTCGCCGCTGACCTTGTACTCCAGGCGATCCTCGGTCCAGGTCGCTCCTTTTTCAAGCGCGACGGGCGCGGCGAATAGCGGCCCCGGCAGCGGAACCACGCTCTTGCCGTCGGCCCGTTCATGCAAAAGGGCCGGCCCGAATTGCCCGTCGTCGCGCCGCTCGGCAGCGACCGCCCAGCGGCCGAAATGGTCGAGCCAAAGCCAGCTTCCACGGCCTGATTCTTCCAGCGTCCAGGCAAATTCCACGGCACCTCCCTCGGCACCGTATGCCAGCAGCACCAACTGGAACTGCTTGACCGCCGGGTTGCCGTCGTCCTTCACGCCGGTCATCGACCCGGAATAAACGAGCTGCGTGCCGGTTTCGAGGCCCGGAGCGGCAGCCAACACCGTGGCCAAGGCCAACGCGGAAGTGAGCATGAGATTCTCGGCGGCGGGAGGGGGAACGTGGGCGGGGGGAACCATCACTATAGCTACTTCGCGTTTCCATCGCACTTGCGACGGTTTGCTGGCCAGAAGGGTCGCGAGAGCGCGCGGCGACCGGCCGGAGCCCCATGGAACGGTGGCCAAAAAATTAGCGATCAAGACCCTTGACACATAGCTTTTTGTATAGTATATTTCCATTCAGCAGGCTTGGTAGCTCGTCCTTGCTCCAGCCTTAGTTTGGGAGTACGGGTGCCACGTCTCACGCCCCGCGTGGGCGCGCTGATCTACCGGGCAAACACACCTACGGTACAGGAGCGCGCCTCGGCGATAGAACAACACGCCAACCGGGGGCGTGGGATTTGGTATCCGAGTTTCCAAACCGAAAACTGTGGTTTGATAGTGCTCCTAAGCTGAAAGGAAAAGAGCCTAAGGCGGGGGGTGCGGGAATGTTAAGATCGCTTATCGCCCGCCGCGGGGGGGCATCGTTGCAAGTCGTTGAACGGCAATCACTTAGGGGAGATAATCAGGGGGAAAAAATGGTCGCGTAAAGCGCTTCTGATAACTAATTGAACCGCCGGACCACCCATCGGGGTGGGTGTCTGTCTGCCTGGCAATCGGAAGCAGGTCGCGCGAGAGATGGCTGCGAGTTGGACCACGGGGTCACGGAGACTCGCACTCCGGGTAGAAGGGCAACTTACAAAACGTCATGCCTTGCCAACGTGGCCCTGCCGTGCAAGCTGGGCAAAATGAGCGGCTCGCGGCAACCGCGGCGAGTTTTTTGATTAAACACTATTTGCCGGTCGCGCCGATAATTCTGAGCGACCGCGCTTCAATCGCGCGAGCACCAGGGCTCGCAGGAACAGGACCGAGCATGGCTTTCCGCCGCCTCCAAACGCTAGCAGCGATCGCCATCCTCGTGGCGTGGAGCGCTTGGCCCAACTTCGTGAGGGGTCAAGAGTCGCAGCTTCGCGCCCCCGCCGAAGCGCTGCCGCCAGCGGCGCAGCCATCCCCTCTCGACCACCGCATGGAGATCGCAATTGGTCCCGCGCGACTGGAAGAGCTGGAAGAGCTCGCCACGCACCATCATCCGCAAATGGCGTCGGCCTGGAACGCGATTCGCCAAGCCGAGGGGCGCACGATTCAGGCGCGCTTGTATCCGAATCCGGTGTTCGGGCAGGCTTCGCCGCAAATCAACGGCAGCGAAAGTCAATACAACCTCTTCTTCTCGCAAGACATTCTCACCGGAGGCAAACTACGGATTGCCTCGGCGGCGGCCGCGCAGGAAATCGAGCAGGCCAAGCTGCTCGTCATTCGCACCCGCTTCGATGTCATCACCAGGGTTCGCCGGCAGTTCTATACGACGCTCGCCGGGCAAAATCGGGTCGCCGTGCTGCAAGACCTGGTGGCCATCGCCGGCAAGTCGAACGAAATCGGCCAGGCGCTGCTCAAAGGGGGCGAAGGGACGAAAACCGACACGCTCCTTTTGGAAATCGAGCTCCACAAAGCCGAAGTGACGCGGCAAAACTCGGAGACCACCTTCGAAGCCGGCAAGCGGCAACTGGCGGCGGCGGTCGGCCTGCCGCAGCTCCCCATCGAGACCTTGTATGGCGATCTCGCGGCCGAGCTGCCGAAATTTGAATTGGCCGAAGTGCAGCAGGGTGCCATCGCGCTCAATGCCCAGAGCGGCATCGCGCAGCTGGAGGTGGCGCGAACGCGGCTCTTGCTCAATCGGGCCATCGTCGAGCCGAGTCCGACGTTCAACGTGATGGCGGGCTACCAATATCAAGTCGCGCCGGTGGGGCACGATCAGGCGATCACGCAGGTGACGATGACCGTGCCGCTGTGGGACAAGAACCAGGGCAATATCCGCGCGGCCGACGCGGCGATTCACCGGGCCGAGGCGGAGGTGCAACGGGTGCATGTCGAGCTGGCCGCCGCTGCCGCCGAGGCGCTTGGCCGCTATCGCACCGCCGGGCAACTGGTCGCAAAATATCAGGCCGATATCATCCCCAAATCGCGGCAATCGGTCGAGCTGACGCAGCGGCTCTATGAGCAGGGACAAATCGATTTTTTGCGACTACTTGCCGCCCAACGGACACTATCCGAAGTCAATTTGGGCTACATCGATGCCCAGGCCGCGCGGTGGGATGCCGCCGCGGATATCGCCAATCTGCTGCAAGTCGAAGAGTTTCCGTAGCGACCTTTAGCTGGCGCGGCACATGACGAAATCGGTCATGGCGGCGAGCACGTCGCGGGCGGGGCCGGCGGGCAACAGATCGACCCGCCGACGGGCGCGATGGGCAAACGATTGGCCTCGCGAACGGGCATATTCGAGAGCGTCGTAGCGAGCCAGTAGCGGGGTCAAGAGTGCTGGGCGGCGATCATCCGCCGTGAGCAACTCGACCAATGCCCGGCGATCGGCCGGCGCTGCAACTTCAAGGGCGCGTATGATCGGCAGCGTTGGCTTTTGCTTTTCGAGATCGGTGCCCAGCGATTTACCGGTGCTCCGTTCCTCGCCTTGCACATCGAGCAGATCGTCGGCAATTTGGAAGGCGATTCCGAGATCGCGGCCGAAGCCATCGAGCTCGTCCGCCAGCTCATCGGTCGCGCCGGCGAAGTGCGCGCCGAGCCGGCAACTGACGGCGGTCAGCTCGGCCGTTTTGGCCTCGATGATCTCCAGGTATTCGGTTTCGGTCAGGGCGAAGTTGCCCCGGCTTCCCTTTTGTCGCAGCTCCCCTTCGCAGACGATGTTCGTCGCCCGGCCGATCAGCCGGCAGCCGAGGACATCGTCGAGCGTGCTCGCGAGGTAGAAGGCATGGGTGAAGAGAAAGTCGCCGAGGAGCACGCTTGCTTCGTTGTCCCAGCGGGCGTTGACCGTGGCCAGGTGGCGGCGCATCAGGGCTTCGTCGAGCACGTCGTCGTGAACCAGGGTCGCGGTGTGGATCATCTCGACGACGGTGGCGAGCGTCAGATGCTCCTTGCCGATTCGCCCCCCCACGGCCTTAGCCGTAAGCAACAGCAATGCCGGTCGCAGGCGCTTGCCACCGAGGAGGCAGCCATAGCGAACGAGTTCGTCCACGAAAGGGTGGTCGCTGCGCAGCTCGGCCCGCAGTCGGCGTTCGACTTCGGTAAGCTCGGTGCTCACCGGGGCGTACAAGGCTTGCAGCAGATCGGGGGGGGGATTTGGGGCGGTAGTGGGCATCGAATTTTTGAAGTGGCGGGCTCGGCTCGACTTCCCTGGTTGGACCCAAATAGCAGGCGCGACGCCTGCTCCACGACTAGGTAACCGCTTGCGGGGTCGAAACTTCACGCCTGAAATGGCCGCTGCGTCCGCCCGACTTCTCCTCGAGCTGCACGCGGTCGATCGTCATCCCACGATCGATGGCCTTGCACATGTCGTAAACCGTTAGGGCGGCAATACTTACGGCGACAAGAGCCTCCATTTCGACCCCCGTTCGGGCGGTGACGCGAACCGTCGCCTCAATTGCCAGCGTTTGCGCATCGGGAAAGCCAAATTGGAGCGAAATCCCGTCCAAAGGCAAAGGGTGGCAGAGCGGAATCAGCTCTCCCGTCCGCTTCGCCGCCATGATGCCGGCGAGGCGAGCGACCTCCAGCACGTCCCCTTTGGCCAGATCCCGCGCTTGAATCCGCTGCAAGGTCGCGGCCTGCATGTGGACGAGGCCGCTGGCTCGCGCGACCCGCTCGGTGATTGGCTTGGCGGCCACATCGACCATGCGCGACGCGCCGGATTCGTCGAAATGCGTTAGTTCGCTACCCATGTGCCGATTCTAGCGAACCGGCTCCAAATTGTCGCGACCCTGCCGCCGCCAAAGCCCCTCGCAGTACAATCAACCACCTCGCGGCTGTCTCCTGTCTCCTATTCCCTTCCCCATGCTTCCCACCTTCGACCGCTCGCGATTGGTCATCAAGCCGCTGGCCGAGCGGAAGCATGACCTGTCGATCGACCAGCAGTTGCCGCTCGACGAGCTGCCGCCGCCGCTCGATGGCAAAGCAATGGGGGACATCGCCGAGCTCGGCCGCCGAATGGCTGCCGCCCACGAGCGGAAAGCCGCCATTTTGCTGCTGATGGGAGGACATGTCATCCGCGCGGGAGTGGCCCGGCAACTCATCGACCTGATGGAGCGGGGACTCGTCACGCACATCGGCATGAACGGGGCCGGGCCGATTCACGACTACGAGCTGGCTCGCATCGGTGCCACCTGCGAGAGCGTCGCACGCTACATCCGCAGCGGCGAATTCGGCCTGTGGCGCGAAACGGGCGAGATGAACGACATCGTTCGCGACGGCGCGGCCCGCGGCCTGGGCCTGGCCGAAGCGCTCGGCCAGCACATCCTGGCCAGCGACTATCCGCACAAGCACCTCAGCATCCTCGCCGCCGGCGCTCGCCTCGGCGTACCGGTGACGGCCCACATCGGCATTGGCTACGACATCTTGCACGAGCACCCGAACTTCGACCCGGCAGCCTTTGGCACCGCCAGCTATCGCGATTTCCTGGCGGTCTGCCACACGGTAAGCCGGCTCGAAGGGGGCGTGTTCCTGTGCCTGGGGAGCGCGGTGATGGGGCCGGAAGTCTATCTCAAGGCATTGTCGATGGCCCGAAATGTCGCCCATCAGGAAGGTCGCCAGATCGCGCACTTCACCACCGCCGCCTTCGACCTGATCCCCATTTCCGGCGACTGGCAAGCCGAAGCGCCGAAGACGAACCCGCAGTACTACTACCGCCCCTGGAAAACCATTCTCGTCCGCACCGTGGCCGATGGAGGGGAGAGCTTCTATGTCTGCGGCGATCACCGGCAGACGGTTCCCTATTTGCGGCAGGCGGCGGTGGGTGCGAAGTAGTCGCCGCGCGGGCTTAAACCCGCTCCAGCACGGTTGCAATTCCCTGCCCCAAGCCGATGCACATGGTCGCGATGCCGTGCGTCGCGTTCCGGTCGCGCATCGCGTTGACCAGTGTCGTGGCGATTCGCGCGCCGCTGGCGCCAAGTGGGTGGCCGATGGCAATCGCGCCGCCGCGGACATTCACTTTGCCCTCGTCGAGCTTCAGGCCCCGAATGCAGGCCAAGGCTTGGGCGGCGAAGGCTTCGTTGAGCTCCACGAGGTCGATGTCGGCAAGCGAAAGGCCGGCCCGCTTGAGCACCTTTTGCACGGCGGGAATGGGGCCGGTTCCCATCACGCACGGTTCGACGCCGGCAATGGCCGTCGCCCGCACGCGCGCCAGGGGAGTAAGGCCTAGCGACTTGGCTTTCGCTTCCGACATGACTAGCAGTGCCGCCGCTCCGTCGTTCAGCGGCGAGCTATTGCCGGCCGTCACCGTGCCGATCTTGGGCATGAAGGCGGGATCGAGCGCGGCCAGGGCGGCGAGGCTGGTGTCGCTGCGGACGCATTGATCGCCAGTCGCCAGAAAACGCTGGCCGTCCTCTCCCTTGGCATAGGTGGGCACGATCTCGCGGGCAAATTGGCCGGCGGCGTGCGCGGCGGCGGCCTTGTGATGGCTCGCCAGGGCGAAGGTGTCTTGATCGGCTCGCGAGATGTCTAGCGTTTGAGCCAGAAACTCAGCCGTCACTCCCATCAGCAGGGCGGCCTTGCTCGTTCGCTGGAAGAGCTTGGGATTGATGTCGAGGCCGTGGTCCATCGGCAGGTGCTGCATGTGCTCGAAACCGCCGACGATTTGCACATCCTCAAATCCGGCGGCAATCGCGTGGGCCGCCTGGTTCAACGCTTGCAAACTGCTGCCGCAGAGGCGATTGATCGTGGCCCCGCCGGTCGAGACCGGCAAGCCGGCGAGCAACGCGATGTTGCGAGCGGCGTTCAGCCCCTGCTCTCCCGTTTGCTGCGTATTGCCGAAAACAACATCTTCGATCTCGGCCGGGTCGATACCGGTCCGCTCGACGAGAGCCCGTACGCAGATTGCGGCGAGGTCGTCGCTCCGCGTATCGCGAAACCAACCTTTCTCTTTGTGCGCGCGGCCAATCGGCGTGCGCACGCAATCGACAATCACGGCCGCTTTCATGCCGCACCTCCCTGGGGATAAAACTTGCGGCCAGTCGCGGCCATTTCGAGGAGCATGGGGGTTGGCTCAAAACGCTTGCCGAGCGGCTGGAACGGCTTCGTCATTTCGACGACCTTTGCCGCGCCGAGCGTGTCGGCCCAATAAAGCAGCCCACCCTTGAACGGCGGAAAACCGAGGCCAAAAATCAGCCCCAGATCGACATCCCGCACGTCGCGGACAATCTTGTCCTCCAGCATCCGGGTTGCTTCGAGCAGCATCGGCAAAAAAAGGCGGCTCGTCAGTTCGTCGCGCGTGATCGTCCGCGCGCCGCGGCGATACGTTTCTATGAGCTTGGCGACCGCCGGATCGTCCTCTGGCTGTCCCTTCTTGTTCTGATAGCTAAAGAACCCGCGACCCGATTTTTGCCCCAGTCGCCCCTGCTTGAGCATGGCCGGCACCAGCGGCGAAGCGACAACCCGCTCGGGAAACGCCTGATACATCGTCATCCCGGCATAGACGGCCGTGTCGAGGCCCACCATGTCGTACAGCGCGATCGGCCCCAGCGGCATGCCGAACGAGGTCGCGGCGCGGTCGATGTCCCGAATGCTCGCTCCATCGCAAAGCAACTCGATCGCCTCGTTCATGTAGGGAAAGAGAAGCCGATTGACGAGAAAGCCCGGCCCGTCGTTGACCACGATCGGCGATTTGCCGATCCGCTTGGCGAAGGCAACCGCGGTGGCGATCGTCTCGTCGCTGGTTTTGGCGCCGCGGATTACTTCGACCAGCTTCATCCGCCGCACGGGATTGAAAAAGTGCAAACCGCAGAATCGCTCGGGATGGGCCAGACCTTCGGCTAGCCGCGTGATGGGGATCGTCGAGGTATTGCTCGCCAGGATCGCGTCCGGCCGCATTTGCGGTTCCAGCCGGGCGAATAGCTGCCGTTTGGGCTCCAGCTTCTCGACAATCGCCTCGACCACGACATCGGCAGCCGCGACTTGCTCATCGCGATTTGTCACCGACAAGAGCGGCGCAAGCCGCAAGGTTTTGGCCAGTTCCGGCGACTTGGTCTTGCGATGGTACGCCGCCTCTTCGAGCACTTGCCGGGCACCTTTGGCGAGCGCCTCGGCATTCGAGTCGTTCAGGGCGACGGGAACCTCGCTTTTCAGAGCCGCCGCCGCGATGCCGCTCCCCATGATGCCGCTGCCGATAACGCCGAGCAGGTTGACCGCTTTCGGGGCCACGCCCAGCCCGTCCAAGCCGGTGTCGCGTTTGTTGCGATCGGTCAAGAAAAAGACATTGATGAGCGCCGCGTTGACCGGCGAGCCAAATAGCTCGGCCATGCCGGCCGCCTCGCGCTCTAGGGCCTCGTCGGCCGTTAGCTGGCTGGTTTCGAGCATCAATTCCAGAGCAGCCGGCGGCGCGGGATACTGCCCCTTCGTCTCGCGCTGGATGAGGGCCGACGCGGTCGCCCCCAAAAAGCCCAACTCCGTCGGTTCGACCGCCAGGGGCTGGCTCATCCGCTCGCGATCGCGCAGGTATTCGCCCGATGCTTGCTCGGCCCGAATGACGCCTATCGCCGCGTCAAGCAGCTTGTCGGCTGGGACGACATCGGTCGCCAATCCCATCTTCAGCGCTGCCGGTCCGTCGAGGTTTTCGGCCGACGTGACCATTTCCACGGCATTCGCCAGCCCGACGATTCGCGGCGCACGAACCGTGCCTCCCCAGCCCGGATAAAGCCCCAGCTTCACCTCCGGAAAGCCGATCTCGGTCTTGGGATTGTCCGATAGTACTCGCCTGTCACACCAGACCGCCAGTTCCGCTCCCCCTCCCACGCAAATGCCATCGATGGCGGCAACGCTGACATACGCCCCCCGCGACAGTCGCTGAAAGAGCGTTTGCCCGCGGCGGCACATCGCGACAACTTCGCTTTTGGGGGCTCCGAGCGAGGCCAAAAACTCCCGAATATCTGCCCCCGCGATGAAGGTCCCCGGCTTGCCAGACTTGATAACGAGGCCCGCCAGACCGGTACGAGCATCCAGCTCGTCGAGAATCGCGGCCAGTTCCGCCAGCACCGAGAGCGACAGGATATTGGCTCCTTTGCCGGGCAAATCGAACGTGACGAGTGCCACGTCCGGCTGGGGAAAAGTCAGGGAGAGGGCATTGGACATGGGGGGTGTACCTCACAATTCTCGTCACCACGATCCATGCTACCCCTATCGCCGCGAAGCGTGAAGGTGAGGCCGCCTTTGCTTTGGCTCGCTGCACGCGACATAATTGTTAGGCGTCTCATGGCGCTCAGCGGTGTTACGAACCTTGTCCAAGGGGCGACTTGATGAGTACTTCTCCCGCGGCTGATCTGCCCTCCAAACCGGCCCCTGATTGGCCGATGCTTCTGCGCGGCGTGGGAGGGGCAGTCTTGGGGGCGGTGCTGGGATACTTTGTGTTTCGCTGGCTCCGGTCGCAGGGAATGCTGGGAGACATGCTGCCGGGTTTCGCCATCGGCATGCTGGGGGGCTACCTGGCGCGTGGCAAAAGCCAAATTCTGGCGGTCTTTTGTGCGATTCTGGCGGTGGTGGCCACGCTCTTTACCGAATGGCACGTGCAATACTCGGAGAAGCACACGTTTGTCGATTTTCTCACCAAACTCCCTTCGATGAACTCCGTTCGCCTGCTGCTGATGGGTTTTGGCGTGGTTTGTGCGTATTGGTTTGGGCGGGGACGATAGTTGTTTTGCGGTTGTCCCGGCCTACCAGCGAATTCGGTGTTTGCTTCAAAGCGCCCGCGCGGCACAATGAACGGCAGTCGATTGGCGGACTTTTCCGTTTCTGCTTTCTTCGCGGAGCCCCTCTCATGGCGCGATATTCGATTCGGCTGCTCGTGGCGATCTTCGCGGTTGTCCTTCTGGTCGGTGCCGTACGGGCCGATGATGGTGACGACCTTAAGTCGCTGCAAGGGAAGTGGAAGCCGATCGAGGCCAATCTGGGAGACAACAAGATCGATCAGGAGGTTTTGGACAAAGCGACGGTCGAGTTCGCCGACGACAAATACACGGTGACGATTGGCGAGATGATAGAAAAAGGGGCGATTTTGCTAGATCCCAAGAAGGCGCCCAAGCAAATGGATATTTTTCCCACCCAAGGTGCCAACAACGGCAAGACACTCTGGGCCATCTACCAACTCGAAGCCGATTCGCTCACCGTTTGCTACTCGCTCACTCCCGGCGTGCGGCCCGAGAACTTCGACCCTGATACGAACACCCTGCTCTATGTGAAGTATCAACGGGTTAAGGATGAGTAGAGTCGGCGTTCGTGAAAGCTACCCGCTACCGCTCGGCAGCGACTGCCGCCGCCACCGACTGGGCCGCCGAGTAGTCAGACGCCCTTCCATCGCCGCCGAGCATCAATTGGCGATAGAGTTCGGCATGCCGGTCGATCATCTGCTCGACGGTGAATTCCCGCAAAATGCGCTCCCGACCGGCGGCACCCATCCGGCGGCCCAGCGCGGGATCCTCCAGAATTTGGTCGGTCCAGCGGGCATAGGCGGCACGGTCACCTAGCGGCACGAGATAGCCGGTTTGGCCGCTAACGACGAGGTCGCGATTGCCGGGAATATTGCTGGCGATCACCGGTACTCCGGCCGCCATGGCTTCCATGATCGCATTCGATTGCCCCTCGTACTCGCTGGCGAGCCAGAGGCAATCGGAGTGAGCCAAGATTCGCGGTACATCGTCGCGGTCGCCCAAGAATTCCACCACGTCCCCCAGCCGAACCTGGTCGCGATAGCGCTGCAAGCGCCAGCGATGCGGTCCGTCGCCGATGATCAGCAACTTCCAGCCATCACGGGCCGATTTCAGCAGATCGCTGGCCCAGATCAGGTCTTTCACTCGCTTTTGCGGCCAGAGCCGATTTACCGCCGCGATGAGTCGCGTCTCGGGCGGCAGATTGAGGTCGTGCAGCAACTCTTCGCGCGGGCCGGCAGCGGGAATACTTCGCGCATCGATACCGTTGGGAATGACGCGGAACTTTTCGGCCGGCACGCCGCGGCTGGCGTAGAACTCACGGACGCCGCTCGAATTGGTGACGATGACCTCCGACCGGCGGGCGAGCACGCGATCGAGCGATAGTTGCAGGCCGCTCTTCCAAGGATCGACACACCGCTCGCCACCGACGATGTGCTTCACGCCGACCGACCACGCCGCGTGTCGGCCATAGCTATTCGCGGCGAAGAGCCATGTATGAACGATATCCGGCTGCAGTCGCCGCATCAGCCGCCGCAATCGCACATAAGCAAACGGATCGACCTTCCACCGCTTGCCAATCAGATGCACCGGAATGCCCGCCTCGCGCAGCGGCTGCTCCCAAGGACCGGAGTGCGTGAGCACCGCGACATGCACGTCGAATTCGTCGCGCGGCAAACCAAGCGCCAGCAGCGAAAGCTGCTTCTCGGCTCCGCCGCGGACGAGCGTCGGAATCACAAGTAACAGGCGAGTAGGCACGGGTTCGGATTTGGGATTTAGGATTGCAGATTCCGGATTGAAGTGTGGCGAATTCGGAGGCTTCTGCCCAGAGCAAATCGTTAGCTCGGTCACCCCTTCGCCAACTCACCCCCGCTCGTGATCCGCCCCCAGCGCCGCCAAATACCCTGCAACCCACCGCTCCAGGCCAAACTCGGCGCGAACCCGCTCGCGGGCGGTGGTCCCGAGCGGAATGGAAATGCCAGGATGCTCGATCAACCGCGCGATGGCGGAAGTCAGGCCGCGGGTGTCGCCGATGGAAACCAACAGGCCGGTCCGCTCATGCTCGACATAGCGGCGATGGCTGGGCAGATCGGTCACCACGGCGGGCAGCCCGGCAGCCAGCGCTTCGGCCAGGTGCAGCGGATTGCCGTCGCTCAAGGCGGGGCGAACGAACAAATCTGCCGCCGCCAGCAGGTCTTCGGTTTCGAGAAATGTCCCCGGCAGCAGCACCTTGTAGCGCAGGTCGAGATCGCCGATCAGTTGATAGAGCGCCTCGCGCTCCGGGCCGTCGCCCACGATCCACAGCCTGGCTGCCGGCCAGCGGGCCGAAATCGACCGCCAGGCCTTGATGAGCTCCCCCAGCCCCTCGTCCAGATAAAAGCGAGCCATCGCCAAAGCAACGGGATGTTGCGACGGGGCAAAGAGATCGTGATTGATGGCAGCCAGGGCCTCGCGGGCCGCTTCGCGAGCGGCGGCGCTCGTCACCGGCGGAAGGGATAATCCCGGCTCAATGACGCGAATCCGCGCGGCCTCGTAGCCAGCGTCGAGCAACTCGCGCTCGACGAGCGGGCTGGTCGCGACGATGGTCTTGGCTTGCTGGCAGCGGCGGGCGATCCGACCGCCAAAACGGGCGGTCCGCTGCCAGGCAACCTCGCCTGGCTCGACATGCAAAAGGACAGGGACTCCGAGGCCAGCACCCAAAGCCACATAAGCCTCGTGGCGCAGCGACATGGCGAGGATCGCGTCGAACTGGCCGCGCTGTTCGCTGAGCCAACCAGAGAGGGCATAGACATAGCGCAGCGTCCGCAATCCGCCCCGTGGCATCCCGGCCAGGCGAACCGTGGGGACTTCGCGAACATCAATTTGCCGCGGCCAATCGCGTTGCCAAGTTGGAGTGGCGACTGTTGGCAGGCAACCCACCCGGCGAAGTTGCTCGGCCAGGCGCAGCACGTTCGCCGGCCCCGGTCCCGCCAGGGGCCAAAAGCGCGGGGCCAGAATCGCCAGTCGCAGCGGCACGGGCGGGCTCTTGATCGAGGCGACTCAGGAGGAATGGGCGGCGATGTCTTCCGGCTCCAGCGCGGCCAGATAGGGGAGATTGCGATAAGCGTCGTTGTAGTCGAGACCATAGCCGACCACGAACACATCGGGAATCTCGAACCCGATGTAATCCGGCCGCATTTGCACCTTTTGCTTGCCGCGCTTGAGCACCAGCACGGCCGACCGGATCGACTTCGGGCGGAACTCATCAAGCAGCGAGATCACTTCGAGCAGCGTATGGCCCGTATCGAAAATGTCGTCGATCAACAGCACATCGCGACCGGCGATGTCCGGGAGCATCTCGGCATTAATCGACAGCGACCCGCGCTCGGTGCCGGCATAGCTGCGGGCCTGAATCAGGCCGACTCGTAGCGGCAGATCGAGCTTGCGAATCAGATCGGCCAGAAACACGATGCTGCCGGTCATGACCGCGATGACCGTCAACTGGCGGCCCGATTCGCGCTGGCGGATTTCCCCCGCCAGACGCTCGATCGACTGACGAATCTGCTCTTCGCTGACAATGATTTTCACGGCAATCCGACCCGCTGTAGCCAAGGGGCGAATGCCGTAGTGTAGCTGGGCCGAGAGAGGAGGGGGAGAAGGAGAGAGGGGAAAGGGAGACGATTCGCTGTCTCCTGGTCCCTGACTCCCGACACCCGCGACCAGTGTTCGCGGCATTGGTCCGCACTAAAAGTCAAAATTCATCCCGAAGTTGATCCCCTGCATCCAGTAGGTGGTGTCCTGAAAGTCGAAGGTGGGGCGGGCGGGGCCGACAAGATTGCCGGTGATGAACTGCGAGGGATTGACTCCCAGGTCGATCTGATCGGCGGAGAGCACCACGTTCGACCACATCAGGATCGAATAGCCGACGTGAAAGCTCAGGTTCGGAGTGGCATAGTACTTCAGGTTGGCGGTGAACTCGGGGATGAAGATGAACTTGCCCCGGTCATACTCGCCAATGTTCGTCGGCAGGGCGAGCAAACCGCCTGACGGTTGCTGCACGCCGTTGACGAACACGCTGCCGTCGATGTTGACCGTTTGCCGGCTGATGCCGATGCCGACCTTGCCGAGCACGTCGAAGGCCCACGCGCCGCGGGCCATCTGGCCGCGCAGGCCGATCATGCCGCCATGAAATTCGTTGTGCGCGATGAAGCGATCTTGCAGGTCGATTTGCGTGTTGCCAAGCTGCCGCAGAATCTGCGTGGTGTCCACAATCAGCCCATCGTCGAGCCGGGTGAATTGATATCCGGCAACCGCATCGACGCGGGTTCGCTGGTCGCGGTGCATCATCAGTTGCAGATAGCTCTCGGCGGCGAGGAAGTTCTGATTGCGGAACTTGATGTTGATGTCGCCATCGACAATGTCGGTCCCCATCGGGTCGTCGAAGGCAATCAGCAAGGCATCGGGTTGATCGAGTAAGACGTTGTAAAACGGCCGAGCGAGAATCGGATTGCCATCGGAACTGGCCCGAAACTGCTTGGTATCGCCACCAGTGCCATAGAACCGGCTGGCAACCGCGACGTTGTGTTCCTCGTCGAGCCAGACACCCAGGGTCAACCGGCCGCCAAGCTGCACGTCGTCACCCAAGTGCGTGCTGCCGAACAGAATATCCGCGCCCGGGAGCACGCCGGCTGCCGATTGTGGCGTTCCTTGGGGACTCGTCGTCACCAGCGGCGGGGCATGAGTTCCTTTGGCCCACCACAGCAGTGCCTCGGCACTTCCCCAGATATCAAGCCGGCGGCAGCAATGCGAACAACAGCCACAACTGCCATCGTCGCAGGCGGTGTCCTCGGCCGGCCAGGGATTGGTTCCGGAGGGCATCGGTTCGCCATAACCCGCCAGCAAGGCCTGCTGCTGGGCCAAGGCAAATTGCTGTTGCCGCGCGAACTCCTGCTGCATCGCGAATTGCTGTGCCGCATACGGATCGATCGGATCCGCCGCAGCGGGACCGCTGGGCATCATCGGCGCGGGGGCGTACTCCTGAGCCAGGGCGAGCGCCGGTCCCAAAGACCAGGCCATCGCGGCTGCCAGAAGAATCGTGGTGAATCGCATGGACCGCCTCGCTGCCGAGGAAAAGTATCGCCAATCGGTACAATTGGATCGACCGCCAGAATCGGGAAATCCAGAGAAGTCGGCGTAGGACGCAAAGTTTGCGCGGATTCGCGGCCTTTCCGCCGGCAACCTCCGCGCAAACGGCAAACCTTGCCGAATTCCGCCGGTTCTAGTTTCGGCGCGATAGACTATGCCGGTTGAGCAAAAAAGTCGGTGGGCGCGGTTTGTAGGGCCGCGCTTTCTGCTAGCAGTGGCGCAATTCGAGGGACAATTCGCCCCGCCCCCCTTATGATGAAGTGTGGACCGAACTCCCCAGCACCACATGCCCACGCCATGAGCATCCTGCCCCCCGTCAATGGAATCCCGCGCGGCTGGCGAGCCCAAGTGCTGTCGCTGGTCGGCGGCCACATCCAGCGCCGGCTGGCCCAATGGGTCAACGTCCTTGAACAGATCGCCGCGCACGAGTCCACCCTGCAGGCCGAGCCCGACCGCGACCTGAAAAAACGGAGCCTCTCGCTCAAGTACCGCGCTAAGGCAGGGGAACCGCTGCACAAGCTGGTGGGCGAAGGGTTTGCGCTCGTCCGCGAAGCGGGCCGCCGCACCATCGGCCAGCGCCATTACGACGTGCAAATGGTCGGCGGCATGGCGATGTTTACCGGCTGCATCGCCGAAATGGAAACGGGCGAAGGCAAAACCCTCACCGCCACGCTCCCGCTCTATATCCACGCCCTCGTCGGGAAAGGCGCGCATTTGGCGACGGTCAACGACTACCTCGCCGAGCGCGACGCCAACCTGATGCGCCCCGTGTATGAACTGCTCGGCCTCACCGTCGGCGTCGTGCTGACCAAGGACGTCAGCAAAAAACGCCGCGAGGCTTATGCCTGCGACATCACCTACGGCACCGCCAAGGAATTCGGATTCGATTTTCTTCGCGACCGGCTCTTGTTGCGGCGGATGGGAGTCACGCAGGCGGGCCTCTTCGGCGAATTGACCGCCGCTCAAATGGACCCGACCGGCGAGCAGCCCGTGCAGCGCGGAGCGCACTTCTGCCTCGTGGACGAAGCCGATAGCATCCTCATCGACGACGCCCGCACGCCCCTCATCATCGGTTCGCTGGGGGACAAGGCGATCGAGAAGATCGTCGCAACCTATCGCTGGGCCGCCGAAGTGGTGCCCCATTTTCAGGAGGACGAGCACTACGAATACGAGCACGACGACAAGAAGATCGAGCTGACCACCGCGGGACGACAACTGGTTCGCGCGCTTCCCAAGCCCGAGCTCTTGGGCGCGATGGGGCTTATCGACCTCTATCAATATGTCGAAAGGGCGCTGCGGGTTGATCGCGATTACCATCTCGACCAGCAATATGTGGTGAAGCCTGGCGAACGCGGCGTCGATGAGATCGTGATCGTCGATGAAAACACCGGCCGCCTCGCCGAAGGGCGCAAATGGCGCGACGGCATTCACCAGGCGGTCGAGGCGAAAGAAAAGATCGAAGTGACCGTTCCCACCGGGCAGGCCGCGCGGATCACCGTGCAAGACCTCTTCATGCGCTACAAGCACCTCGGCGGCATGACCGGAACCGCGATGTCGTCGAGTCGCGAATTCCGCAAAGTCTACAAACGAATCGTCATTCCGGTCCCCACCAATCGCCCCTGCCGTCGCCAGCGCTTGCCGGAGCTGGTCTTCGCTCACGCCGATGACAAATGGGCCGCGATCGTCGAAGAGACCGCCCAGATGCACGCCCTCGGCCGGCCGGTGCTGATCGGCACGCGGTCGATCGACAAATCGCAGCATCTCTCGCAATTGCTCACGGCGAAGGGAATCGAACATAAGGTTCTCAATGCCCACGAAGTGAAAACCGAGGCCGAGATCGTCGCCCAGGCGGGGCAGACGGGCAAAGTGACCGTCGCCACGAACATGGCCGGCCGCGGAACCGACATCAAACTTGGCCCCGGCGTGGCTGATCGCGGCGGGCTGCACGTCATTTGCACCGAGCTGCACGACGCGGCCCGCATCGACCGACAGCTCGTCGGTCGCTGCGGGCGCCAAGGAGATCCCGGCACCGTGCGGCAATATATGTCGCTCGACGACGAAGTGATCCGCTCCGGTTTCGGCCCCGCCACGGCCGAAAAGCTCGCCTCCGCCGGCGAAGCGGGAACCGTCAATCCACAGCGCTATCTAAATCTGCTGCAACGCGCGCAGCGCAAGGTCGAACGGCGCCACCTCCGCGACCGCATGGTCCTGCTGCATCACGAGCGCGAACGCAAAAAAATGCAAAAGGAGATGGGGCAAGACCCCTACCTGGATACGCCGGATTGACGGTTTGCTGCTCGTTCCCCGCCAGGTAGTCAAGCCAATCATCTTCGCGTTGCCGACCAACTTCTTCCTGGAGCGGCGGTTCTCCCCTCCGCGACTTCCGGGGAACTCGATGGGCTGCTTCGCCCTCCGCCCCGCCGGTGCTCTTGGTTTCCACTCCGTTCGTGCCGTGCAACGCATTTCGGCGAGTTAAGTGCCAATCCCGCAAGGACTTAGCGACGGTTTCCACCATTTGGCCCCTCGTGGCAACCTGCGCGGCGGCTGGCACGCATAATCGTCGGCAAAATCGCACTTCGGAGCTGCCGGAAGTTGCCAAAAACAAGCACCTGGGGGGGTTCTGGAAACCTGGTAGTTTTATTCCCTGAAAGATGGGTATCCGGAATCGTCGTTTTCAAATCTCTCGACCAACTTTCCAAAAATCGCTATCTGAATGCCCGCACCCAACACAACTGCATTTTCGTCCATACCATAAACGCTCGGGGCCACCAAAAGGTTCCAACAAAATCGCAGTCCCGCCTATTTTCGGGAAAATTTCTTCCAAGCTCGGCCTGGCACACGCTTTGCATCCCGCCCTCGCGGCCCATGGCACGCCAAAAACCGGGCGGTTTTTGGCATTCGCCAGTGGCCGGCCCAAATTGCTCTTGTAGAAATTGCAATTCCGGAGCAGATTGGGCGACTCGCGGTGTGACAGGCCGGGCAATTGGCCCGGCGGCATCGCGGCCCCGAAGGATCGGGGAAACCTGCGGCATGGAAGCTCCCGCGGCCCACCGGCCACGTTTCCCGCCGCTTCCAAGGAGGGAAGCATGACGCCATTCACCTCGCTCGTGGCTCTGGTCGCTCTTTCCGGCACCGGAGACGCCGTCCTCTTGCAGTTTGCCTCGGAAAACTGCCCTCCGTGCCGAGCGATGCAGCCCACCGTCTCGCGGCTCGTCGCTGATGGCTATCCGGTGCAGCGGATCGACGTCGATAAGCATCCAGAAATGGCCAAGCAGTTCGGCGTCCGCGGCGTGCCCGCGTTCGTGCTGGTCGCGGGCAGTCGCGAGGTGGCGCGAGTCGAGGGAGCCACAAGCTACGACCGCCTCGCGCAAATGTTCGGCGGCGTCGAGCGGCCAGCGATCAGTCCACCCGCCAGCCTTCCGCCCGCCACCGAGCAAGCCTCCCTGGCCGCAGCGCCGGCCAGCGACCGATCGACGCTGCAACCCACGAACTTCCGCGCGCAGGCCACCCCCGATCAAGCGGCCATCGCGGCGACCGTCCGCCTGCGGGTCGAAGATGCCCGGGGCTTTGGTTTCGGCACGGGAACCATCATCGACGTTCACGACAGCGAGGCGCTCGTCGTCACTTGCGGGCACCTGTTTCGCGAATCGCAAGGAAAGGGGCGCATCGTGGTCGATCTGTTCGCGCCCGGCGCTTCGCAGCCCGTCGAAGGGCAACTGATTGCCTGCGATCTAGATCGCGACATCGCCCTCGTCAGCATCCGCCCGAACGTGGCTGTTTCGCCGATGCCGGTCGCTCCGCCGAGCTACGCCGTCCGGCCGCGCGATCCGGTATTCAGCGTTGGCTGCGACAAGGGAGCGGCGGCGAGCGTGCGCCCCAGCGAAATCACCGCGGTGAACAAGTATCGCGGCAAGCCCAACTTCACCGCGGCCGGCGCGCCGGTCGATGGCCGCAGCGGCGGCGGGCTGTTCACCGCCGAGGGACTATTGATTGGCATTTGCAACGCCGCCGATCCGGCCGACAACGAAGGGCTCTATGCCGGCCTGGCCTCGATTCATTGGCAGCTCGACCAGATCGGACAATCCGAAATCTACCAGCGATCCGCGCGGCAAACGGCCGTGGCCGAGACCGCGCCGCCGTCCGTTCCCACCGCGGCAGGCGCATTTGCACCAACAACGGGGGCCAATCCGGCGTTTTCCGCGCCTGTGCCCGCGCCCGATTTCGCCGCCACGGCCCCGCGGACGCTCGACGTTCCGCCGCCATCGCTTCCCGCCGCCATGCCGAGCCCGGCCGTCCCCAGCACCGGCGTGCCGACCACTCCCGCCTCGTTCGAGCAGCCCCGTTCGCAGCCCGCTCCGTCAGCGGGAACTCCGGAAATTGGCGACGACACGGAACTCGTCGTCATCATCCGCTCCAAGCAAAACCCCCAGCAGCGGAGCGAAATCTATGTTGTCGATCAGGCCACGCCCGAGCTGCTGACCGGCATTGTGCAGGCGGCCCGCCAGGGCGCGACCGGCCGCACCGCCGCTCTGGCCGGACGACCGGCCCCCGCCGCCACTCGCCCGCCGGAAAATCGCCAGCCGGTGATTCGCGGCCAATTCGCCGAGTAGGGCGGCGCAACCGGCATAATTGGCACGACCGCCGAGATACATCGTGGAATTCGTACCGAGCACCACCGAACGAGGGAGCTTCGGGCGGCGGCAACATGGGGCCAATCCTACGATTGCCTGCTCCCGCAGCACCGACCCCAGAGGTTCGCCGTGTCTCCGCTACTGCTTATTTTCATCGTCTCAGTCGCCAACTTCGCGCTAGGCTTCGGCCTGGCGTCGCATCTTGGCTACGGGCCAGACTGGTTGCCGCGTTCGCTCTTCACCCGCGAAGCCACGGCCGAACCGCTACCGACCAACGAGAAAAAGTAGCCTTGGCCGCGGTTGCTCAGAATCGCGAAAATGGTTCAATTGCGACCAGGACGACGAGCGGAGTGACCGAAAGCAGGCGATTGGTTCTCGCGATCCCAAGAGCTCGCCGAACTATCGACCGCGTTCGTCAATGGCGTTCCATCACGGGTTGACGTTTCCATCCCACTCAACGATGCAGTCGGGTCGCGCACGTTTGAACTCGGCGACGCCTTCGCGCGAGACCTTGGTCTTTATCAGCCACAGGCTCTTCAGTGTCTTCATCTGGACTAGATGTTTCAGCGTTTCGTCCGTGGTTGGTGTCTCGCTCAAGTAGAGCGTCTCCAGGGAGGGTAAATTCGCGCACGATTTCGGCCCCAATCCAGCCGCGGGCGCGAACATGAGATTCAAGGTCTTCAGCCGATCCAGCCGCGGAAGTTCCTCCAAGCGTTCAGTCGTCAGTCGGCTGTAGTCCAGCGCCAACCACTCTAAATTAGCAAATGGCGGCAGGTCTGCCACGGTTTCAATGGGAGACTTGTGAAGACTGAGCTGGCGCAACTTCAACAATGGCCGCAGACGTACGAACGATTTTCCAGTAACCCTGGTACTAATCAACTCCAGGGTTTCAAGGTCCTTGAGACGACCAATGCTCTCCAGCGACCCGTCGGTTATGGCCGGCATGTCGGCGATCGAAACCTTCGTAAGCTGTGGCATTGTGGTCACGATTTGCTGTAGTCGATTCTCATCAACGCTGCCGTATTGAAATATAAGGCCTTCCACCCGGGACGACTCCGTGACGACGCGAAAGCTTTCCGGATCCAGTGCCAGACCACCCAAATCCAGTGAGGGGACCTCGCCGAGTGCTTGCAGCAACTTACAGTCGGCGACCGTCAGCGACTGTATTCCGCGCACGCTGACTTCGTCGAGACGAAAATCTTCGGAGGGGAGTTTGGCCTTGGCGGGCAAGACCCGCAGTTCCTCGCCGACGAAGATTCTTAAGGCCCCCCCCTTCGCCAACAATCCTTCCAAAATTTGACGTCGCGCATCCTCGCGCCCGATGACGCTCGGCTTCGAGAGGGGCCCTGAGGCCACGAGCTCTGACGGAGTTCCGACGGAAGACAGGACAAGTCGGAAGCCACGATAGTTATTGCGGTGGATCGGAATGTAGGGACTTCGGTAGGAAGAGCGGCTGTAGGCTGGAGTGTTGTTCCAACTCCCCCCTCGTTCAACTCTCCCGGTCGGTGTCGTGGGGCCCGTCGGGTTGTCCTCGCTTGAGTTCTCATACCAGCGGCTGTCGTGGCGGTCGTGACACCATTCCCACACATTCCCATGCATGTCGAATAAGCCAAAGGGATTGGCGGCCAGGGAACCGACGGCATGGGGTCGTCCTCCCGCGCTTTTGGTGGACCAGCCGTAGTTGTCCATCTGTTCCCATTCGTCGCCAAACGAATACTGAGTTGTCGTGCCCGCTCGGCAGGCATATTCCCATTCCGCCTCGGTGGGCAACCGATAGCCTGACGCGCCAGGAACAAGCGTCCAAGAAGTGCCATCGGCCTTGTAGCAGGGCGCGAGCTTCTCTTGCTCACTCAGCCAGTTGCAAAACGCGACCGCCTCGTTCCAAGTGATCTCCGTGACCGGTGAGTCGTCCGTCACCGCATAGCCGGGTGTCCGCCATGTCAGCTTCTGATTCTCGGGTTTGATTTCTTCCGGTTTGACGACGTTCGAGTTTCCGCCGAATTCCTCGGCCATCGTCTTGAACTTCGCTTCCGCAGCGAAAATCGAGAACTGTCCGATGGTCACTTCATGCGCGCTCATCCGAAACGGGTTCGTGATGCGCACGAGGTGCTGCGGCCGTTCGTCCTGCATCCGAGTCAATCCGCCCACATCCAGTTTCGTTGCTGCGGCTATTTTTGACGCCAAACGGAGGTCCTCTTCCGTGCTCCCCATTAGGAATTGCCCAGGCGGAATTAGCACCAACTTCATTCCCAAGCTGTTCGTCGTTTCGATTCGCGTGCCGAGATGCCTGGCCCACTCCGCTTGATGAGCCTGAGCTTGTGCCGAAGTAAAAGGAGCCCTAGCGAGCGGAGGAGTCGAGTTCGCGGGAGTCGCCAGGCGCGGATCGCCTTGAGTCGTGGCGTGGATTGTCGCGGTCCCACCCTCGGGCACTTTGACGCGGCCAACTTCGTTGCCGTCCTTATCGCGGATAATCACCCAGATTCCTAGCGCAACTAGGAGGAACCCACCGAGCGCACCCGCGACCAGCGCTAATGGTTGTCGCCAAATCGGCGGGCGATTGATTGAGGTTGCCGGCGGCACGGCATGCCGAGCCATACGAATCGATCTGTCGGAAACGGGATCGGTCGCGTGCAATGGGTTGGCGAGCGTCACCGTGGGCGCGACGCCATCCACGGCGGCTTCAGGGGGTGGGGCGCACGCGGAAATTCCATCGATCGCAGGCTGCCCGGAGGCGCTTTTTTGACGAATCGACGTGAAGAGCGAAGTCAGGTTGCCGTCCGATCCCGCTCTCGGAACGATCCCGGCCGCAAGCATGGGGCTAGGGAGCAACGCCAGCGCCGCTTCGACTTCAGTCATGTCTTGATATCTGTCCGCCGGCCGCTTGGCGACCATTCGCTCGAAGATGGCGGCCAGTGCTGGGGGAACTTCTGGCCGAATTTCAGTCAGCGACGGCACGCCTTGGTTTTGGTGCGCCATTAGTTTTTCAACCAGAGTTCCACCCTCAAACATGTTCTGGCCCGTGAGTAAGCGAAAGAGCGTGCATCCGAGGGAATAAATATCCGCTCGCGCGTCGGCATTTTTGGAGTTAAAAGCTTGCTCGGGTGCCATGTAATCGACGCTCCCCATAACTTGGCCCGACTGGGTAAGACCATCTTGGGCCGAAGGCGCTGAATCGTCGATGCGGGCTAGTCCCATG